>CALUUX010000022.1 GCA_944324085.1 uncultured Mailhella sp.
GACCGGAATACTTTGTGGAGGCCGCAAGGCTGGTGCTCAATGAAATGCCCGAGGCCCGCTTCATCATGGCCGGCAACGGCGACCTTCTGCCGCGCATGATACGGCGGGTGGCGGAACTTCGCATGGGCAGCCGCTTCCACTTCCCCGGCTTCATGCGCGGCAAGGATGTGCAGCACATGTATTCCATGGCTTCGCTGTACGTCATGCCCAGCGTGTCCGAACCCTTCGGCATCGCGCCGCTGGAAGCGCTGCAGTGCGGCGCGCCCATTCTGCTTTCCAGGCAGTCCGGCTGCGCGGAAGTGCTGCCCGGAGCCCTTACCGTGGACTACTGGGACGTGCGTCAGATGGCCGACAGGATACTGGACGTGCTGAACCATCCCGAAATGGCCGCCGAAAGCCTCCGTCGCTGCCGGCAGTCGCTTCAGTCCCTCACCTGGGAACGCGCCGCCGACGGCATCATCGACGCCTACGCTCATGTCTGCCCCAATGCCCGGAGTTAAGCCATGCCTTCCGTACGCTTTTGCTTTGAAGTTCATCAGCCTTACCGTCTCCGTCCCTACAGCTTCTTCGACATGGGTGCGAAGAACGACTATGAGGATGCCCAGCACAACCGGGACGTCATGCAGAAAGTGGCCGAAAAATGCTACCTGCCCATGAACGCCCTGCTGCTCGAGCTCATTGAACGGTATCAGGGGCGCTTCCGCGTATCCTTCTCTCTCACCGGCATAGTCATCGACCAGTTCATGGAATACGCGCCCGAAGTGCTGGAAAGCTTCCGTGCCCTTGCGCGCACCGGCTGCGTGGAATTCCTCGACGAGACCGACAATCATTCCCTGTCCTGCCTCTTTTCCGAAGACGAATTCCGCGGCGAGGTCATGCGTCACCGCACAAGGATGCAGGAAATCTTCGGTCAGAGCCCCCGCGCCTTCCGCAACAACGAACTTGTCTACAGCAACGACGTGGCACGCATGGCGCGCGAGATGGGCTACGATGTCATCCTTGCCGAAGGCACGGAAAGCATGCTCGGCTGGAGAAGTCCGCATTTCGTGTATGAGCCCGCCCGCTGCCCGGGCATGAAGCTCATGCTGAGAAGCTACTCGCTCTCCGACGACATTGCCTTCCGCTTCTCCAACCGCGACTGGCCCGCCTATCCGCTCATGGCCGAAACCTTCGCGGACTGGCTGCACAGGATCAAGGGCAACGGCGATGTCGTCAATCTGTTCATGGACTACGAGACCTTCGGCGAACATCAGTGGGCCGATACCGGCATCTTCGACTTCATGCGCGCCCTGCCCGGCTGCGTGCTGAGCGATCCTGAATTCGACTTCCTCACCGTGTCCGAAGCCGCCGACCGCTATCCTGTCCGAGGAGAGCTGGACATGCCCGGCTACGTCTCCTGGGCCGACGCGGAGCGCGACCTTTCCGCATGGCTCGGCAACGACATGCAGAAGGACGCCTTCCGTGCCCTGTACGAATGTCTCGGGCTCGTGAAGTACGTCAACGATCCCGAACTCAGCGAAGCATGGAGGAAACTGCAGACTTCCGACCACCTGTACTACATGGGCACGCCGCAGTCCTCGGACGGCAACGTGCACAAGTACTTCTCCCCCTGCCGGTCTCCTCTCGACGCCTATACCAACTTTATGAATATCCTGGCTGACTTCCGCATACGACTCTTTGCGAAGGCCAACCAGTAACTTGACCAGAAACTGACAGAAAGGCCCCTCTTTCTCCCTCTTTCGGGGGGAAGCGGGGGTCTTCCTGTCAGAATTCATTTTTTATGGAGCTTACATGAATCAACCTTCACGCACTCATCTTTTCGAGGTCAGCTGGGAAGTGTGCAACAAGGTCGGCGGCATCTATGAAGTCGTCGCCAGCAAGGCGCAGCAGGCCATGTGCGCCTTCAACGGGGAATACCTTCTCATAGGCCCCGACACCAAGCACAATACCGAGTTCACCGAGACGGACGAGCCTTACTGGGACGCCCTGCGTTATCCTCTCAAGGACAAGGATCTGCACTGCCGCTTCGGCCGCTGGGAAATTCCCGGCCGTCCGCGCGTCATTCTCGTCGACTTCAACGGCCGGCACGATTCCAATCAGATTCTGCGCCAGCTCTGGGAACGTTTCGGCGTCGATTCCCTGTCCGGAAGCTGGGACTACATCGAACCCGTGCTGTTCAGCTATACCTGCGGAGAAGTCATCGCCACCATCCATCAGGTGCTGTCCACGCGCAACAAGAGCCACGGCATAGCCCACTTCCATGAATGGATGTGCGGGGCCGGCATTCTCGCCCTCAAGCAGCTCGCTCCCTCCATCGGCACGGTGTTCACCACTCACGCCACCGTGCTCGGCCGCGCCATGGCCGGCAACGGCGTGAACATCTACGCCCGCATGTCGGAAATCTCTCCCTCGCAGGAAGCCTTCCGATACAACGTCACGGCCAAGTGCTCCATGGAAACCGTCAGCGCCCGCGAAGCCGACGTGTTCACCACGGTCAGCGGCATCACCGCCGAAGAAGCCCGAGTGTTCCTCGGCCGCGCGCCCGACGTCATCACCGACAACGGCCTCGATCTCACCGCCATCCACGACTACAGCGCGGATCGCAAAAGCGCGCTCGAAAACCGCGCCCGCCTGCTTGAACCCGTGAGCCGGCTGCTGCGCCGCACCATCGCGCCCGATACCCGCATTCTGGTCATCTCCGGCCGCTACGAGTACCACAACAAAGGCGTGGATCTCTTCCTCGACGCTCTCGCCAAGGCCAAGCAGTCCATGCAGAACACCTCCAGCAAGGTGCTCGCCCTCATGCTCATGATGGGCGGCCACACCGGCGTGGACGAAAACGCCATCAGCGGCGATCCTTCCGTGAAGGCCGATCCCTCCATGCCCGGCGCGGGCTTCCTCACCAGCCACAAGGTGTACGACGCGCCCAACGACCCCATCCTCACCGCCTGCCGCCGCCTCGGCCTCAACAACGCCGAAAACGACAACGTGCAGGTCGTGTTCGTGCCCGCGCTGCTCGACGGCCATGACGGCTTCTTCAACATGCCCTACTTCGACGTGCTCTCCGGCTGCGATCTCGGCGTGTTCCCCTCCTGGTACGAACCCTGGGGCTACACGCCTCATGAAAGCGCGGCCTACAGCGTGCCCACCGTCACCACCGATCTTTCCGGATTCGGTCTCTGGATCCGCCAGCTGGAAAATGAAGTCGGTCCCCAGCCCGGCATAGGCGTCATCGCCCGCCGCAACAACGATTACTCCAAGACCGTAGACGCCCTCGCCGACGTCATCGTGCACTACGCCACCTGCTCGGACGAGGAACTCGATCAGCGTCGCCGCACCGTGCGCGCCGCCGCCGGTCACGCCGACTGGAGCCAGTTCTTCCAGCTCTACATGAGCGCTTACTCCATGGCCAACGAAAAGGCGCATTTCCGCCGTCACGCCTCCAACCATATTCAGTCCGCCAATTTCTCCAAGGAACTCGCCATGCGCCCCTCTTCCATTCCCTTCCTGCGCACGCTGAACGCCGTGTCGGAACTCCCCGCTCCTCTGAGCCGCCTGCACGACATCGCCAACAACGTGTGGTGGAGCTGGCAGCCCGAGGCTCTGGCGCTGTTCCGCGGCATGTCGCCCGAACTGTGGGAAGCGTGCGACCATAACCCCATCTACATGGTGGAAAACACGCCGCCCGATCGTCTGCGCGACCTCGCCGCCGACATGACCTTCGTGACCCGGCTGAACAAGCTCGCGGAGAAATTCGACGCCTACATGGCGCAGCCGCAGATCGCCGAAACGCTGGAAGACGGCACTCCTGTTGTTTCGTCCGACCGCCCGGTGGCCTATTTCTCCACCGAGTACGGCCTGCATGAAAGCCTGCAGCTCTATTCCGGCGGCCTCGGCGTGCTCTCCGGCGATCACCTCAAATCCTCCAGCGACGAACGTCTGCCTCTCGTGGGCGTGGGCCTCTTCTACCTCAACGGCTACTTCCAGCAGACCGTGGACAAGAACGGGCATCAGAATCCGCAGTATCCCGAAAATCAGCCGGCCAGCCTGCCGCTCGAAGCCATGCTCGACGACAAGGGCGAACCTCTCATGATTTCCCTGCCGCTCGGCTCGCGCACCCTGTACGCCCGCATCTGGAAATTGCAGGTGGGACTGATCCCCCTGTATCTCATGGACACCAACGTCCCCCAGAACAACGACGACGACCGCCGCGTCACCGCCAGACTCTATGAAGCCGACCGCGACGTGCGCATGCGTCAGGAAATTCTGCTGGGCATCGGCGGCGTGCGCATGCTGGCCGCCCTCGGCATCACGCCTTCGGTCTGGCACATGAACGAAGGCCATTCCGCCTTCCTCATTCTGGAACGTCTGCGCCAGCACATGAAGGGCGACGACCTCTCTCTGGAAGAAGCCAAAACCCTCGTGCGCAGCTCCTGCGTGTTCACCACGCACACCCCCGTGGACGCGGGCAACGAACGCTTCTCCGTCGACCTCATGGCTCGGTACTTCCAGCCTTACGCGGAAATGCTGGGTCTCGAGTGGGCCGACTTCCTGAATCTCGGCCGCCAGGACGGCGGCGATCCCAACAACTTCGACATGACCGTGCTCGCCCTGCGCATGTCCTCCCAGGCCAACGGCGTGAGCGCCATGCACGGCATGGTTTCCCGCCGCATGTGGCGCAACATCTGGAAGGGCTTCACCGAAGCGGAACTGCCCATCGGTCATGTGACCAACGGCGTTCACACCGCCTCGTACGTGGGACCGGCCTTCCGTCTGCTGCTGGGGCACTATCTCGGCCCCGACTGGCTCGACCTGAAGCCCGAAGATCCCGCCTGGAACAAAGTGCAGTCCATTCCGGACGACGAATTCTGGGCCGCCCGCCGCGCGCAGAAACAGGTCCTCATCGACGCCCTGCGCGAACGCCTGCCTCAGTGCGCCGCCTATTCCGACATCGCCGGAGACCAGCGCACCCAGTGGCTCTCCAGTCTCACGCAGAACACGCTCATCATCGGCTTCGCCCGCCGCTTCGCGCCGTACAAGCGCGCCACCATGCTCTTCGCCGATCCCGACCGGTTGGCCCGTCTGCTCAACGATCCCAACCGTCCCACCGTTCTGGTCATGGCCGGCAAGGCCCATCCCGCGGACAGCAAGGGCATAGAGCTCATTGAAGACGTGGTGCGCTGGTCCCGCGATCCGCGCTTCTTCGGCAAGATCTTCTTTGTGGAGAATTACAACCTCGAAGTGTCGCGTCTGCTCTCCCGCGGCTGCGACGTGTGGCTCAACACGCCCCGTCGTCCGCACGAAGCCAGCGGTACCAGCGGCGAAAAAGTGCCGGTCAACGGCGGCATCAACCTCAGCATCTCCGACGGCTGGTGGGTGGAAGGCGCCAACGGCAAAAACGGCTGGACCATCGGCCCCAAGGCGACCTACGCCACGCTTTCCGCGGAACAGAACGACTACGACGACGCCGAAAGCCTGTATCAGATTCTGGAAAACGACGTGGTGCCGCTGTTCTTCCAGCGCGATTCCGACGCCCTGCCTCACGGCTGGATAGCCGTGGCCAAAAACTCGCTCCAGAGCCTGACCGCCATGTACGGCTGCCGCCGCATGGTGCGCGACTACATGGAAAAAATCTACATTCCCGCCGCTCGCCGCGGCGTGGCCATGGACGCCGACCGTCAGGCCAAGGCGCGCGCCGTCACCGCGTGGATGCAGACCATTCCTGGACGTTTCAACACCACGGCCATCCAATCCATCGAGCTTTCCGGCCTTGAAGGCGACACCGTGTACTGCGGCAAGCCTTTCCACGTAAAGCTCGTTCTGACCCCCGGCGACATGAAGCGCGAAGAACTGCTTGTGCAGTTCGTTCTCGGCGTGACCGACGGCATGAACTTCACCGACGAGCCCCAGATCGTGAATCTCGCCCTTACCGGCGAGGACAACGGCAATCTCGTGTACGAAGCGTCGTGCGAGGCCAAGAGCAACGGTCTCCACGCCTACGGACTGCGCGTGGTTCCCTTCATCGATCCCATGGACAACGTGCTGCGTTCCGGCCTCGTGCACTGGGCGTAATCCCTCAAACAGCGTTTCCGCGGCGTCTGGAACCGTCAACACGGCTCCACGCCGATGAAACGTTTATGTACCATATCCCGAAGACGCCCGAAGCTCCTGCTTCGGGCGTCGTTTTTTCAAACCGTACGGGGCGTCCCGTTCTCCACGTCAACGCCTCGCGCTTCTCGCAGTCCCGCCATGCGCGGCTTTCCCTCCTGTCGCCGTCAAAACCGACTTGAAACAAATATGTTTCAACCTTCTTTTTTAAAAAAACAATGAGTTATGAACGCATGTTCTCCTCTCCTCCTTCCGCTCGGCCGGAGAAAAAGAACCTCTGCAATACAAAAATATATCAAGTAACGCCTATCTTGGAAGCTGAATTTGATAATATACTGAAATATAATATTAAACTATTTTTGGCACGATTCCTGCTATGAAGAAAGCATCCAGGTACAATCCAGGAGGTTTTCCATGTTTCACAGTACAGGATTTTCTTTTCGGCAGATGCGAAGAATGCTTCCGACGATTCTCCTCGCCATCGTCGCCGCTCTTCTTCCCGATATGGCCCTCGCCGACGATTCCCCGTCCTTTCTGAGTCAGAAAAACGGCGATATCATCTGGACCATGCTGGGCGCCATGCTCGTCATGTTCATGCAGCCGGGCTTCGCTCTGGTGGAATGCGGCCTCACCCGCGCCAAGAACGCCGGCAACATCCTCATGAAGAACTTTGTGGACTTCAGCGTGGGCACGCCGCTGTTCTTCCTTCTCGGGTTCGGACTCATGTTCGGCGCGTCCAACGGCTTCATCGGCACCCCGTCCTTCGGTATGAATTTCATTGATCCCACCACGCCCGAAGGCGGCTGGGCCTGGACCTTCTTCTTCTTCCAGGCCATGTTCGCGGCCACGTCGGCCACCATCGTTTCCGGCTGCATCGCGGAAAGAACGGATTTCAAAGCGTACATTATGGTGTCGATTCTCGTCAGCGCGTTCATTTATCCCATCAGCGGCGGCTGGTGCTGGAACAGCCTTTTCGCCGACACCAAGGGCTGGCTTGAAAATCTCGGCTTCATCGACTTCGCCGGCTCCACGGTGGTTCACTCCGTGGGCGGCTGGATAGGCCTCGCCGGCGCTATCTGCGTGGGTCCGCGCATCGGCAAGTATTCTCAGGACGGCAAGTCCCTCGCCATTCCCGGCCACAACATTCCTCTTGTCGCGCTCGGCGTGTTCATCCTGTGGTTCGCCTGGTTCGGTTTCAACTGCGGTTCCACCACCACCCCTGACGGCACCGTGGGCTACATTGCCGTGAACACCTGCCTCTCCGCCTGCACCGGCTTTGCCGCCGCCATGCTGACCATCTGGTTCATCACCGGCAAGCCTGATCCTTCCATGGCCATGAACGGCGTCCTGGCCGGCCTCGTGGGCGTGACCGCCGGCTGCTTCGAAGTCTCTCCCGTCGGCTCCATCTTCATCGGCATCATCTGCGGCGTCGTCGTGGTGTTCTCCATCCTCTTCGTCGATCAGAAGCTCCACATCGACGATCCCGTCGGCGCGGTTTCCGTCCACGGCGTGTGCGGTTTCCTGGGCACTGTGCTCGTCGGTCTGTTCGCCGCACCCGGCTACGGTTCGAACGTCGGCCTGCTTTACGGCGGCGGCGTCCACCTGCTGCTCATCCAGCTTCTCGGCGCGGTGAGCGTCGGAGCCTGGGCTTTCATCACGGGTCTGTGCGCCTTCAAGCTGGCCGACAAGTTCATCGGTCTGCGGGTGAGCCGCGAAGTGGAACTCAAGGGCCTGGACATCACGGAACACGGCACCGACGTTTACAGCGGTTTCCAGATCTTCTCCAACGAGTAGTCCCGGAACCATCAAAGGAGCAAAAAGATGAAATTATTAGTCGCTTATATCCGCCCGGAATGTCTGGGACCCGTCAAGCAGGAACTCTACGCGCGCGGACTCTACAGCATGTCCGTCACCAACATTCTCGGCTCAGGACGTCAGAAGGGCTATGTGGAAATGTACCGCGGCGTCGCCACGGAAGTGACGCTGCTCAAAAAGGTGCGCATAGAGCTCTGTCTGCACGAAGACGAAGTGCATACCGCCATGGACGCCATTTCCGCCGGCGCCACCACCGGCCATGAGGGCGACGGCATCATCTATGTCGTGGACGTTCTCGAAAGCCGCAGAATACGAACCGGCGACTCGTTATAAGGATTCTTTGCGCGACACCATCCCCTTCAGTGCGGGAGCCGGTCGCAGGTGGCCCAGCCTCCGTCCGGCTCCCCACGCGCAAAACCGGCGGACGGGCGTTTTTCCCGTCCGCCACGCTTAAGCCTGAACCGCCCATATGGGCGGTTCTTTTTTGTCGCCTGTCCGCGGCTCAAACGCGCTCCTCCCGGAACAACGAGGAAACGTCCGCCGCACTTTACGACGACGCGCCGTTTTTCTACTTCGCCGGATACCCCACGGGCTGAATCATGTACACCTTCCAGCCGTCGGGCAAAGAAAGTTTTCCGTCCAGTTTGTCCGTTTCCTGAGCTTTCATGACGTTGGCAAGCCCGGCCGACGCGCAGTAAAGCGCAACGTTTTCATACATGGAACCGACATGAAATGCGGCATAGCGATCGCTCTCCTGCGCCGCGTGCAAAAGCACCAGCGGAGCTCCGTTCGCATACAATTTCAAATAGTTCCCCTGGAGCGACTGTTCCAGCGCGTTTTGCTTGGCGTCGTAGCGATACACTCCGTCGGGAAGCACGGCGTACACGGCGATGCGCTGACGATTCATGGCCGTAGGCACGGTCAGTCTGCCGTCCTCACGGTTCACGCCGCAGGCGGCCCAAAGAATGTTGGACACTTCCTGAAGCGACAAGGGACGGCTGTCGAACGATCGCTCCACATGTCTTTTCGCCAGAGCCTCCGGCACGGTGAGCCCTCCCGTTTTCTGCGGGGCGGGCAGTTCCACCAGCGCGTCGGCCGACGCGGAAACCGGAACGGCCAGCGCCATGCAGCACAGCGCGGAAATCAGCATGCTTTTTACGCTCATGGGATTCTCCTTCTTTGTTATGCGTTGATCTTCGCCGCTCAAATCCGCCGCACTCCACAAAACGCGCTTCGAGACGGCGACGGATCCGGCCACGGGGCTCATGACCATACCTATCAGAAAAAGGCGCGATCCGTCCCGCTCGCTTCAACGTTTTGCAAGATTTTTCTCCCGCGCTTTCCGCTCGTCGGAGGCGTTTCCCTTCATTGACGGGCGACGGAAGGGAATGATACTCTGAAAAAAATTTCGCGTTTTCTCCTCCACGCTCCGGGAAAACGCGTGGAGAGCATTCATGCAGCAAAAAGAACTTGTGGAATTCATCGCCAAATCGCTGGTGGACAATCCCGATCAGGTCACCGTTCGCGAAACCGAAGGGGAACAGTCCTCCACGCTGGAGCTTTCCGTGGCCAGAGACGACCTCGGCAAGATCATCGGCAAACAGGGCCGCACGGCGCGCGCCATCCGCACCCTTCTCGGCGCCGTGTCCGCCAAAACGAAAAAACGCGTCGTTCTGGAAATTCTCGAATAATGCCAGCTTCTTCTCTCGTAGTTCTGGGGCGGCTCACCAAGCCCCACGGCGTCAAGGGCGACATACGCGTGGACTATTACGCCGATTCCGCCGAGCTGCTGGACAAACCCCTCATGCTTCGAGCCGGACGTTTCGCCCCGCGCCCCGTGCGCATCCGTGAGTGGCATCTGTGGAAAGATCAGCTCATCCTGAGCATCGAGGGTTGCAACGACCGCTCCGCGGCCGAACGCCTGCGCGGACAGGAGCTGCTCATCGACGCTTCCTTCCTGCCTGAAGCCGAGGAGGACGAACCCTACCTTCGCGACCTCATCGGTCTTTCCGTGCGTCTGGAAGACGGCACGCCGGTGGGAGAACTGGAAGACGTGGATTTCCCCGCCGGCCAGGAAATGTGGAGCATACGCGCGCCGGAAAAGGACGGCGGATACGAAATTCTCTTTCCCGCGGTTCCCGAATTCGTGCGGGACATCGACCTGTCCGCAGGAACCGCCGTCATCGCGCCGCCGGAGGGCCTGCTCGAGCTGTACCGCGACGGAGCTTCTTCGGACTCGCCCGACGACGGGCTGGAAGAGGAATCGTCCTCCCGCAAGGCATAATCCGTCATGCGCTACAATCTCGTCACGCTTTTTCCCGAGTGGTTCGACTCGCCCCTTTCCAGCGGCCTCATGGAGAAGGCCCGGGAAGCCGGCATCGTGGAATTTTTCTTCGCCAATCCCCGCGACAAGTCCACGGATCGTCATCATTCCGTGGATGACCGCCCGTACGGCGGCGGTCCGGGCATGGTGCTCATGCTCGATCCGCTGGTGCGCACGCTTCGCGAACTTGCTCCCTGCAACGGCAGAAAAGGTCGACTCATCGCGCTGACCCCCGCGGGACGTCCCTTTACCCAGGATTTCGCTCGCGAACTTGCGAAGGAAGAAGAACTCACCCTCGTCTGCGGACGCTACGAAGGGTTCGACGCCCGCCTCTTCAATCTGCTGCCCGTAGAGCCCGTGTGCGTGGGCGAAGCCGTGCTCAACGGCGGCGAGGCCGCGGCCCTTGCCGTCATCGAAGCCACCGCAAGGCTCCAGTCCGGCTTCATGGGAAAGGACGAATCCGGCGACGAGGAAAGTTTCAGCAACGGTCTACTAGAATATCCCCAGTACACCAGACCCGACGTCTTCGAAGGCCTTCGCGTGCCGGACGTGCTTCAAGGCGGCAATCACGCGCTCATTGCGGCGTGGCGGCGCGAACAGTCGGTGCTGGCCACCGCGAAACACCGGCCGGATCTGCTGGATCACGCCACGCTCACTCTCCGCGACAGAGAAACCCTGCGCGCCGTTCCTCGCTTCCGTCCGGGGAAAAACCTCCATATCGCGTTGTTGCACCACCCCGTCCGATTAAAAGATCGGAAAACGGGCACAACCTCTTTGACAAATCTTGACATTCACGATATAGCACGAATTTCCCGCACCTATGGGATCAGTGGATTCTTCGTGGTCACGCCGCTGAAGGATCAGCTCAGACTCTTGGCAACACTGCTCTCTCATTGGACGGAAGGGCCGGGGCTGTCGTTCAATCCCGACAGAGCCGAAGCCCTTCGACTGGTCAGGCCCGAGGAATCTCTGGAAAGCGCGATTGCGACGTTGACAACCGATCGCGGCCTGCCGCCCTTTGTGGTCGGCACCAGCGCCCAGCCTGTCCTAGATAAAAAACACCGGGAACGCCGGCCGGCGACGACCTTCGACGAAGTGAGACGCCGACTCGCGGACAGGCCCGTGCTCCTGCTTCTGGGAACCGGGCATGGCATTGCGCCTGAGGTGTTGGAGCAATGCGACGCCATCCTGCCGCCGCTGCGCTGGATGGACGATTACAATCATCTCCCCGTGCGCGCCGCCGCCGCCATCCTTCTGGACAGGCTGCTCGGCGATCGGGGATAAACACCATTTCCTCAAGGAGAGTCCCCCTATGGATATCATCAAGCAGATCGAACGCGAACACATGCGTATGGACATTCCGTCCTTCAAGCCCGGCGACGCCGTCAAGGTGTACCTGCGCATCGTCGAAGGCGAAAAGGAACGTATCCAGATGTTCCAGGGCAACGTGATCCGCATGCAGCGCGGCACCACCGGCGCCACCTTCACCGTCCGCAAGATCTCCGACGGCGTGGGCGTTGAACGCATCCTTCCCATGCACTCCCCCTTCATCGATCACATCGAAGTGGTGACCGAAGGTCGCGTGCGTCGTTCCCGCCTGTACTACCTGCGTGAGCTCCGCGGCAAGGCTGCCCGCATCAAGCCCCGCAGCCGCTACTAAGATTCCGGCCCGGCGCTGCCCGGGCCCGTCTTTTGAGCAGACAAATCCCCCTTCCGGCTCCTTCCGGCGGGGGATTTTGTCTATAAGGCTTCCGTCGTACGAACGTCGCGTTCCCGCGAAACGCAACTCCGCGTCCCCATGGCATGCCATCGGAAACGTCCGCTTCGACGAAAACGGAACGCTGTCCGCTTTTCCTTCACCCCATCTTTTTTCAGGTGGCGCATGGCCAGAACCCGCAAAAAAGCCGTTATTGAACAGGGACTTCTTTTCCAGACCCCGGATTCCCGGCAACTGCTCACCGCCGGAACCGACGAGGCCGGCCGAGGCTGTCTGGCAGGGCCGGTGGTAGCCGGCGCCGTTATCTTCGCCGACGGTTTCGACCTCATGGGACTGGACGATTCCAAGGTGCTCAAGGCCGAAGAACGCGAACGTCTGGCCGAAGAAATTCGCGGACTCGCCGTGGGCTGGGGCATCGGCCTGGCATGGATGAACGAAATTTCCCGCATCAACATCCTTCAGGCCTCGCTCATGGCCATGACGCGCGCCGTGGCCGCCATGCGCGTGCGCATGCGCGCCAAGGACGCGGCCGTGCCGGCCCGTCTGCTTATCGACGGCACGCAGATCATTCCTCCGCTCTACTTCCGGCAGTTCGGCATTCCGCTGCCCGATCAGGAAGCCGTGGTGGACGGAGACGCCAAAATTCCTTCCATTTCCGCGGCCTCCGTGCTGGCCAAAACGTTTCGCGACGACCTCATGACCAGATTCGACGCTCGCTGGCCGGAATACGGTTTTGCCAGACACAAGGGCTACGGAACCAGAGAGCATAAGGAAGCCTTGAAAAAATACGGCCCCTGTCCTCTGCACCGTCTCGACTTTCGGGGCGTGCTTCCGCCGAAAACGCAGGAACAGGGCTGGCTGTGTTGAGCGCGTTTGACCGTCTACGCGGCAAACAGAACGACGGAAACGACGCCTGCCGCAAAACCGCCGCGAAAAAAACGGGAGCCGAGGGAGAAGACGCGGCCGCGGCCGCGCTTCGCGCCATGGGTTGGCGAATTCTGGCGCGCAACTGGCGCAGCGGACATCTGGAACTGGACATCGTGGCCGAAGAGGGCGACGCCCTTGTTTTCGTGGAAGTGAAAACCCGCGCGGAACGCGGCATGCAACGCCCCTTTGAAGCACTCACCGCCGCCAAAAGGGAACGACTGCTGCGAGCCGCGCAGGCATGGCTGGCCAAACACGACGCGTGGGGCAGGCCGTGCCGCTTTGACCTCGTCTGCGTGACGAGCTCGTCGGGAACCTACCAAACGGAGCTGATACGCAATGTCATCGAATACGGAGAACAAGGAGCCCGGCACGCTGTGGGTGGTGGGAACGCCTCTTGGCAACCCTGGTGATCTTTCCCCCCGCGCCCGCGCCTGTCTGGAACAGGCCGATCTCGTGCTGGCTGAAGACACCAAGCGCGAAGGACTCGCCTGCGCCCGCTGGGGCGTGAGCGTGCGCCGTTTCGTCAGCTATCACGATCACAACGAAAAAGAAAAAGCCGACTCCGTGCTGCAACTTCTGCGCGAAGGAAAAAATATCGCGCTCATTTCCGACGCGGGCATGCCCGTCATGGCCGACCCCGGCTATGTGGTCATCCGCGCATGCCGTGAAGCGGGGCTTCCCGTCTCCGTCATTCCCGGCCCATGCGCTCCGGTCACCGCGCTCGCGGGTTCCGGCATTCCCCCGCAGCCTTTTATCTTCTTCGGCTTTCTGCCGCGCAAACGCTCCGATCAGGAACGCGCCCTCGCCCCCTACGCATCCCTTCCCGTGACGCTGGTCTTCTTTGAACGCAAGGACAGGCTTGAAGAAACTCTGAAAAACGCCCTCGCCCTGCTCGGCCCGCGTGACGTGTGCGTCGCCCGGGAACTCACCAAAACCCACGAGGAATACCTGCGCTTCCGTCTGGAAAACACGCCCGATCTCTCCGGCATACTCGGCGAAGTCACCGTCATCATCGGCCCGCCGGAAGAAAACGCACGCAGCAGCCGCGAAGACATTCTTGCCCTGATCGACGAGGAACGTCCCCTGGGCGGCGCGCCCAGAGCCGTGGCCCGTCGCGTGCAGTCCCGCGCCCGCGGCTGGACGACGGGCGAAATCTACGCCCTGATTTCCGACATGAAACGATGATCCCTCCTTTCCGAACGCCGCGGATCCCTTTCGGAATCGCGGCGTACCCGCTCTTGCGGGAACACGGGCGTTATGGCAACATTTCCTTTGAAATGCGGAACACTTCTTCCGCGCCGTTGCGGCGCGCAACGTCTGCGCGCCTTTTAAACAGACGGCGTAACGACGCGCCCGCAATGCGGTCTCCGCGGGCGTCCGGCCGCGCCGCCTGACCACGCCCAAGGAAACCGCAATGCCTTCCTCCCGTTCTTCCGCCCATACCTGGACCGATATCCTTTCCCTGGCCACGCGGCACGCCTGGCCGGAAGGCTACTCGCTGGTTCTCGACGGCGACGCCCTCACAGACTTCTACTACATAGAAAAAGGACGGTTGCTTATTTCCTTCGCCTCACAGAATGGACGGGAACGTTCCATCATCTGTCTGGAAGCAGGCAACCTCTTCAATGTTTCCTCCGCTCTCACCGGTTTTGACAATCCGGACTCGCAATACGTCTGCAAGCAAGACACCGTGCTCTGGCGTTTTCCGGGAAAGCTCCTGCTGTCACCGGATTTCGTCCGCGACTATCCGGAACTCATCATCGAAATCATGCGATCTCTGGCCAACAAAAATCTGCAGATGCATGAATCGCTCTCCTACACCGGGCCGGACACGGCTCTCGTCCAACTTGCGCGCTGGATGCAGCGGGCGGCCGAAAATCACGACTCCACATCGCTGCGCCCCGGACTGACGCAGCAGGAACTTGCCGACAGACTGGGAATTCACCGAGCGACGCTGGTTCGCTGTATCCATACGCTCAAAGAAAGACGCATAGTCAGCAAATTTACCAAAAATTCTCTGATTATCATCAATATGGACGAGTTACGCCTTCTTGCCGAGCAATGACGGCAACATTCCCCAAAAAATTTTCTTTCTATGGCGCATTTGCGCCATTTTTTTTCATGAGCATGTGAAAAATAACATTTACGGACAACGCAAAGAAAAGCTTTTCTCTCCATTCCCGTAAGGCCTTCTGCAGAGACCTTATCCGTCCCCGTTTCTTTTCCGCCCGCGACCTGTCAGGGCGACCGCCAAGGAAGATTTTCGTCATACCGCTTCCGCAGCGTTCAGCCGCTCTTCGCGAAACGTTTGGAAAAGAGACTCGGAAAGTCACGTTTTTCCGTCAGGAGGAGCTTTCCTTGATACGACACATAGACGCCCAATCGTGCACAGGCTGCGGTCAGTGCTTCAAGTCGTGCAGTCTCGACGTGTTCCGGCTGAATACCAGGCAGCCGGAAGTTTCTCCCTGCATGGCCGCCTGTCCGGCAGGCACGGATATACGCACCTACAATCATCTTCTTCAGCAAAACCGCCTCGAAGAGGCTCTGGAAGTGCTCAAACGCGGCACTCCCTTCCCCGCGCTGACCGGCCGCGTATGCTTTCATCCCTGCGAGAGCCAGTGCACCCGGGCTTCCATGGATGAAAGCGTGAATATCAACGCGCTGGAACAGTTCCTGGGAGATCTCGACCTTCAGGAACTGCCCGAACGCCCCGCCGTGCGTCATCTTTCCCGCGCGGCCGTGGTCGGTTCCGGTCCGGCGGGTCTGGCCGCAGCCTGGTATCTCGCTCTGGAAGGATGGCCCGTCACCGTCTTTGAGGCCCTGCCCCGTCCCGGCGGCATGCTGCGCTACGGCATTCCCGCCTATCGCCTGCCCGATGACGTCATCGACGCCCATATCCGCAAACTCGAAGCTCTGGGCGTGGAATTCCGCTGCAACGTACGAATCGGCGAAGGCAAAGACCTCAGCCTGGCCGATCTGCGCGATCTCGGCTTCCGCGCCGCGCTTCTCGCGCCGGGTCTGAGCGTCGGCAAAACCCTGCCTCTGGAAGGCATGAATCTGAACGGCGTGTTCACAGGCGTGGAATTTCTGCGCTCCCTGCGATCGGGCGACATTCCTCCCGCGGGACGTCGCGTCTGCGTGGTGGGCGGCGGCAACGTGGCCATCGACGCCGCCATCAGCGCTAAAATGCTCGGCGCCGAAGAGGTGTTCATGTGCTGCCTGGAAGATCGCGAACACATGCCCGCTTTTGAGCACAACATCAAAGACGCGCTGGAACGCGGCGTCGTTCTTCATCCGTCGCTCGGCCCCGCGCGCATCGAAGGCGTGGACGGCCACGTCCGCGCCGCGAAATTCAAATATTGTCTTTCTCTGTTCGACGAACAAGGCCGATTCGCGCCCACGTTCGACGAGTCGAAAACCGTGCGCCTGGAAGCCGATCAGGTCATTTTCGCCATCGGTCAGACCGGCGACTTCGCC
Organism: uncultured Mailhella sp.; assembly: GCA_944324085.1. Classification (GTDB taxonomy): domain Bacteria; phylum Desulfobacterota; class Desulfovibrionia; order Desulfovibrionales; family Desulfovibrionaceae; genus Mailhella. The sequence goes on from CALUUX010000022.1 coordinate 16,368, forward strand.
GACATCGCTTCCGGCGTCGACATGCGCGGCCCGCGCATTCTCGTGTCCGGCTCTTCCATGCGCACCAGCCGCGAGAACGTGTTCGCGGCGGGCGACGCGGTTTCCGGTCCGGCTTCCGTCATTCAGGCCATCGTGGGCGGACGCGACGCGGCGCGGGCCATGGCCCGCGCTCTGAACGGCCTGCTGGTGGAAGACAAAGCTCCCGTGGAACGTCCCACCGCCAAAGCCATGCCCATCGACAAACTCCCTCATCTGCCCCGCAACGAACGCCGAACCAACCCCGAAGGCGGACTTTTCGACGAAGCCGTCGCTGGTTTCGATCAGCTCGACGCCCAGGCCGAGGCCATGCGCTGCCTTACCTGCGGCAGCAAGGCGTCCATACGGTATGGCGACGACTGCATGACCTGCTTCAGCTGCGAACTGCACTGCCCCGCCGACGCCATCGACGTCCATCCCTTCAAGGAACGTCTTCCCTACACGCTGTACGACGATGAAGGAGGTCGGATATGACCAAGTACGACTGCACGCTCCAAACCGACGTTCTGATCATCGGCGGGGGCTTTTCTGGCACCTGGGCGGCCATCAAGGCCCGCGAACATGTGCAAAACGTCCTCATGGTGGACAAAGGTCCGCGCGACTGGGGCGGTCTGGGCAGCATGTCCGGCGGCGACATGATCGTCAAACAGCCGGAATTTGAGGCTTCCGACCTCGTGGACGAACTTACCTACTACTACGACGGCCTGTGCGAACAGGACGTATTGCAGGAAATCCTGGAACTTTCCTACGACCGCTTCATGGATCTGGAAAAAATGGGCCATCGCTTCTACCGCGAAAACGGCGAACTTCAGTCCATTCCCCAGCGCGGCCTGGAAAAAATGCGTTATTATTTCTACCACCCGTACGGCAAAGGCGGAAGCCATACCACCGAAGTGCTGAACAAACGCCTGCAGGAACTGGACGTCAAACGCATGGGGCGGGTGGAAATCACCCGTCTTATCAAGGAAGACGGCCGCGTGGCGGGGGCCGTAGGCTTCCACGGCCAAAGCGGAGCCTCCGTGATCATCCGGGCAAAGGCCGTCATTCTCGCCGCCCACTCCGGCGGCTGGAAGGGCTCCTACCTGCTCAACACCTGCGCCGGCGAAGGCAGTCTGCTGGCCTACGAGGCCGGAGCCACGCTGCGCAACATGGAATTCATTGAAAACTGGAACGTTCCCAAGCTCTTCGCCTGGGAAGGGCAGACCGGTCTGCTTCCGCACGGCGCGCGCTTCCTCAACGGCAAGGGCGAAGACTTCATGCGCCGCTACTCCCCCAAGCTCGGCGCCAAAGCCGACCCCCACTACAATGTGCGCGGCATGGCATTTGAAATCATGGCCGGCCGGGGACCCATCTGGTTCGACACCAGCACGCTCAGCGAAAAGGGCATCCGCGACATGACCCCCACCGGCGGCTGGATGAAACTCAACGACACCAAGCTCAAGGCACTGGGCATTGATTTCTTCCATCAGACCACGGAATGGATGTCGCAGGTGCTCACCTGCTTCGGCGGCGTCAAGGCGGATAAAAACGGCTACACCGGCGTGCCCGGGCTCTATGTGGCCGGACGCGCCCGCAGCGTCACCCCCGGCGTGTACATGGGCGGCTGGGACAGCTGCCTCACCGCCACCACGGGCTGGATCGCCGGCCAGAACGCCGGCCTCTGCGCCGCGGAACGGAAGGATTCCCCCTTCCCCGACGCTCTCGCCGCGGAAGCGCTGCGCGAAGATATCGCGCCGCTTGGCAAAAAGGGCGTGTCGCCCAAGGATATCGTGCGCCAGATGCAACGCCTCATGGCTCCCGTCGACGTATGCATCCTCAAATCGAGAGAAGGTCTCACCCGTTCCCTCGCCCGCCTGGAAAGCTTCCGCGACGACGTGGTTCCTCTCGCCGGAGCGGAAGATCCCCATTATCTGGTCAAGCTCACGGAAGCGCGCGGCATGACGCTCATCACCGAAGCGTTCCTGCGCGCCTCCCTGATGCGTAAGGAATCCCGCGCCGGCCACTTCCGCGTCGACTATCCCAAACGCGACGAAACGCGAGGTCCGGCGTGGATCAACATACGCAAGGGCGCGCGCGGCATGGAAACCTCTTTTGACGCCGTTCCGCTGGAGCGTTATCCGGTGAAGCCCTACCGCTACTACATGGATAATTTCGACTTTCCGGTGAAGTAATCGCCGACGACCTATCGTGGACAACGCTCAACGCCAACCAAGGAGACCCATCATGAAAAAACTTTCCCTCGCTCTGCTCGCCTTCGCCATGATTCTGGGGCTTTCCGGCATGTCCTACGCCGCTCCCGTCACGTTGAAATACGCCGACCAGAACGCGGAAAACAGCTGGGGCGCGGAACGCGGCATGAAACCCTGGCTCAAGGCCGTGGAAGACGACTCCAAAGGCTCCATCAAATTCGAGACCTATTTCAATGAAACGCTGACCAAGGGCGCGCAGGCGTGGATGTCCACCAGAAACGGCATCGCCGACATCGCCTGGAACACCATGGCCGTGCTTCCCGGCAAAAACCCCATGGCTACCGTGGTCACGCTGCCCGCGCTGCCCGCGACCACGCCCATGGACGCCAGCCGCATCGCCTGGAAACTGTACGAAACGCAGCCCACGGTGAGCAAACCCTTCAACGACGTGAAAGTGCTCGCGCTTTTCATGAGCGATGTGGACAACCTCGTCACCCGTAAGCCGGTCAAAACGATGGAAGACATCAAAGGCCTCAAAATACGCACCATTGCGGGCCCCAGCGTGGATATGCTTAACGCTCTCGGCGCCATTCCCGTCGTCATGCCCATGCCCGACGTCTACATGGCTCTTCAGAAAGGCACCCTGGACGGCGTCATGGCTGACTGGGAACCCATCCAGGGATTCCGTTTCTACGAAGTGGCCAAATACGTCACGACCAACACGCCCTTCAGCTATTCTCTGTTCACGCTCATCATGAACAAGGCCAAGTTCAATTCCCTGCCGCCGGACGCCAAGACCGCCATTGAAAAGCACAGCGGCCTGGAAGCCAGCGCGTCCCTCTCGGAAGGATTTGCCTACTCCGCGCGTGAAGTGGCCAAGCCCCTCGCCGACGAAGGCAAGGTCGTCATTTATGAACTTCCCGCCGCCGAACGCGAACGCTGGGTCAAAACCGGCGGCATGCCCGCGTGGGAAAACTGGGTCAAGGATATGGAGAAGAAGGGCTTCAAGAACGCCCGAGAAATTCTTGATCTCGCCACGGGCAAAACCGCCTTCTAAAACATCATACGCGGGCGGTCTCGGCGGCCGCCCGCCTTTTTCCAAAGACGCGAGGACGATTTCCCCGCATCGCAAACACGTTATTTTTTCTGTCCTATACCGACAGCCGCCGGGAGACAGGCCATGACGGACGCTTTACTGAAAAAGGCTATGGCCGCGCTGCTTTTCTTCGCCTCCATAGCCATGACCCTCATGATACTGATCATCGTCATTGATGTGGCAGGACGAGAATTCTTCAACCATCCGCTCACAGGAGCGTACGAACTTGTGGAATTCTGCATGGGAATGCTCTGTCCTGTTTCCGTAACATACTGCATTTATAAAGAACAGGATATCTGCGTCGATCTTGTATATCAGCATTTTCCCAAGTGCGTGCGAAAAATGATCATGGTATTCGCCAACGCCTTCGTTCTGGTCGTCGGTTTGTTTCTGCTCTGGCAGAGCTGGTATCTGGTTCAAGACATTCTTTCCATGGGAACAACGACGGCTCTTCTTTCTCTGGCCATGTGGCCCGTGGCCGTGTGCGTCTTTCTTTCCTTCCTGATCATGATCCCCGTTCAGCTGCGCTTTCTTCTGAACAGTTTCCAGTCCGTAGAAAATGAGGATAAGGCACAATGACTCCGTTTATCATAGGTTGTCTCGGAATGGCGCTGCTGGTTGTCGCCATTTTTCTGCGCGTTCCCATCGGCATGGGAATGATAGGCATCGGCGCGCTGGGCTTCGCGGCCATTTCCGGCGTTGATTCCGCTCTGGCCATTCTTCGCAGCGTCCCCTACGAAACCTACGTCAATTACAACTATTGCGTGGTGCCGCTGTTTCTGATCATGGGAAACTTCGCTTTCAAATCCGGCATCAGCAACGATCTCTACTACGCCGTGCATAAACTCATGGGCAAGGTGAAAGGCGGCCTCGCCATGGCCACCATCGCCGCGTGCGGCGGTTTTGCGGCCATCTGCGGTTCCTCCGTGGCCTGCGCCGTCACCATGGGCGTCGTCGCCTTGCCGGAAATGAAAAAATACAAGTACGATTCCTGCCTCGCCACCGGCGTTCTCGCCGCGGGCGGCACGCTTGGCATTCTCATTCCGCCAAGCACCATCATGATCCTCTACGGCATCATTGCCGAGCAGTCCATCGGCGAACTCTTCATGGCCGGCTTCCTTCCCGGCATTCTCCAGGCCGCCATGTACATGGCCATGGTCGGCTGGCTCGTCAAACGCAAACCGGAACTCGGCCCCGCCGGCTCATCCTGTTCCGTCAAAGAAAAAGTTCAGGCTCTGTCCCGCGTCTGGAGCATCATCGCGCTTTTCGTCCTCGTCATCGGCGGCATCTATTCCGGCCTGTTCACGCCCAACGAAGCCGCGGGCATCGGCGCGTTCGGTGCCTTCCTGCTGGGCATCTCGAAATGCAAGGGGCAGCGTAAAAAATTCTTTGTCGACAGCATGGTGGAATCCATCGCCACCACCGGCATGAGCTACGTCATCATGGTGGGCGCCATGGTCTTCGGCTATTTTCTGGCCATCAGCCGCGTTCCCTTCGAACTGGCGGAACTCATCGGCGCAACGGGCGCCAGCCCCACCGTGGTGCTGCTCGCCATTCTGGCCATTCTGCTCCTGCTGGGATGCTTTATGGACTCCATGGCCATCGTGCTGCTTACCGTGCCCATTTTCATGCCTCTCATCGACAAGTTCGGCATTGACCCCATCTGGTTCGGCATTCTGGTGGTCCGCGTCACGGAAATGGGACTGATCACCCCGCCGGTAGGGCTCAACCTCTTTGTCATTCAAGGCGTGGCCAACGTGCCCATGGCAAAAGTGTTCAGAGGCGTGATTCCGTTCATCATCGTGGACTTCTTCCATCTGTTCCTTCTGCTGGCCTTCCCCAAGATTACGCTCCTTCTGCCCCAACTGCTTATGTAGTCGGCCCAAAAGACGCGTCTCACCGGGACGACGCGCCTCCGTCCCTGCAAAAAAACGCCCGAAATTCCCTGGCTTGCGGAAAAAATGCTTGTATGGTACTCCACCCTGTGAAATATCCGGAAAAACAGTCCGAGGCTTACCCCAGCGCGCCGCGCGAGGAACACGAACCGTTTCTCCCCGAATCTGTCTTCAGGAGCATCCCATGGCCGACACCCCGCGCATTGATAACCGCAAGGCACGCCAGTACTATGAATTTCTGGAATTTTTTGAAGCGGGCATCGTGCTCACCGGACCTGAAGTCAAGAGCCTTCGCTCCGGACAGGTCAGTTTCGGCGACAGCTTCGTGGAATGCCGAGACGGCGAGGCGTTCCTCGTCGGCATGCGCATCGCGCCGTATGACCGCGGCGGCTATGTGCTTCAGGCTCCCGATCGCGACAAGAAGCTCCTGCTCCATCGCCGCGAAATCCATCTGCTCACCACGCGCATCGAACAAAAGGGCCTCACCGTGGTGCCCACCAAGCTGTATTTCAAGCAGGGCAAGGTCAAGGTGGAAATCGCCCTCGCCCGCGGCCGCAAACTGCACGACCAGCGGGAAGAACTCAAGCGACGCGCCGAATCCCGCGATATGGAACGGGAACTGGCCCGCAGATAGCGTCTGAATCCCACCCGACACAAAAACTCCCGACATCCACGCTCGCGCGTTTCCGATGCCGGGAGTTTTTCTTTCCGAAAATGATCCACGCTCCGCAAGGCGCGGGCGGTCTATCTGGCCATGCGGTAAATTTCCATGATGTCCTCCGCGGAAAGAGGACGGATCACCCCCCACGGGGCCACCGACGCCGCGACGGCATTTTTCCGCCATGTCGCGTACCTGCTCTTCCGTGGGACTGACGCCCAGCTCGGACAACGACGTGGGCATGTGAATGGCCCGGAAAAAGTTTTCCATGGCCTCAATGCCCTTTTCCGCCATTTCTTCGTCCGTTCCCGCGCCGCTGACCCCCATCACTCTGTGCGCAAAACGGGCAAATCTCGCGGCGTCCGCGCGGTACACGTATCTGGCCCAGCTTCCCCACACCGCGGCGAGTCCCGCGCCGTGAGCCACATCAAACAGGCCGCTCAATTCATGCTCGATCTTATGAGACGCCCAGTCCCCCCCGTCGGTGCCGCAACCGGTCAGCCCATTGTGCGAAAGGCTCCCGGCCCACATGACCTCGGCTCGAGCCTCATAGCTGGAAGGATTGTCCCTCAGCACCAGAGCGTTCTTCATGACGGTCTTGAGCAAAGCCTCGGCAATGCCGTCAGTGATCTCCATGCCGCCGCTGCGATGGAAATACCGTTCCATGGTATGCATGAGAATGTCCACGCAGCCGCTGGCCGTCTGATACGCGGAAAGGGTCAACGTCAGTTCAGGATTCATTACGGCAAAACGCGGACGAGAATATTCGCTGGAATACCCCCTCTTGATCCAGCCTTCTTCCTTCGTAATGACGCAGGAAGAACTCATTTCGCTGCCCGCGGCGGCGATGGTCAGCACCACGCCGATGGGCGCGCAGCCGGACGCCACGCGTTTTTTCTCATAAAAATCCCAGATATCGCCCTCATTCGCCAAACCATAGCCGATGGCCTTGGCGGAATCTATGACGCTGCCGCCGCCCACGGCGAGCACAAAGTCCACGTTCTCTCTTCCGCCGAGCTCGATGCCGGTTCGCACCAGCGAAAGCCGAGGATTGGGAGCCACGCCGCCCAATTCAACCCAAGGCAGTCCTTCGTTGTCCAGCGAGGCTTTGACGCGCGCCAAAAGTCCGGAACGCACCGCGCTGCCGCCGCCGTAATGGATCAGCACCTTGCTGCCGCCATATTCACGGACAAGTCTTCCGACGCTCTCTTCCACGCCCTTTCCGAATACGACCTTGGTCGGCGTATTGAACACAAAATTACGCACCGCACTCTCCTTTCCGGCGACTATCCTTTTTGACGCGAAACACGCCGTCCGGCCCGACAGTCCCTCGGACGCCGCGTCGCGCGACTGACGCCGACTAAACGCTTGATAAAACGCCAGACGCCCGTCCATCCGGACTCGCGCACGCGTAAAAAAAGAGGGCCGTTCGACAAAACGACCCTCTTCCGTTGTAAACTTTCTTCCGACGACGCGTCAGCCCAAACACGCGACGGCGGCTGACGTCCGAAACGCGAACTCAGCCAAGATCCATGATCTTTTTCCGATCGTCTCCGGGCAAAATGCCACGCTTGCTTTCCCTCACGAAATGGATGAATCCCATAATTTCAGGAAGATGGCCGTATTCCGCTTCCAGCTGCATCAGCGCGTCAGGACGGGGAATGCCGGAATACCACGTCATGCGGTAGGCCTGCTTGAACGCCGAAAGCAATTCCATGGACGCCTTGGCGCGACGCAATCCCACGATGTTGGGAGACTGCACCGTGGCTCTGTTGCCCACGGCCAGCATCCACGGAGGAAGATCCTGAGCAAGGCCGGACATGCCGCCAACAAAAGCGTGCGTCCCCACGCGGACAAACTGATGCACCGCGGACAATCCGCCGATAATGGCGTTGTCATCCACAAAGCAATGTCCGGCGAGCGTGGCGTTGTTGGACATGACCACGTTATTCATCACGGTGCAGTCGTGCGCCACATGCACATAGGCCATGAGCAGATTGTTGTCGCCCACGCGGGTCACGCCACCGCCGGATTCCGTGCCGCGGTGAAGCGTGGTAAACTCGCGGATATTGTTTCTGTTGCCGATGACAAGCTGACTTTTTTCGCCGTGGAATTTCAGATCCTGCGGTTCTCCGCCCACAGCGGCATAGGAATAGACATGATTGTCTTCGCCCATGGTGGTGTAACGCTTGATGGAGGCAAAGGCGTCAATGCGGGTACGCGCGCCGATAACGACATCGTCTTCAATCACGGCGCAGGGCCCGATGACAACGTCATCGGCTATCTGGGCCGTGGGCGCGACAAACGCGGTCGGATGGATCTGAGGTGCTGCCATATCAGAACGACTCCCTGGGAAGGACGGATGCGGTAAGTCTGGCCTCGGCAACCACGTTGCCGTCCACATACGCCTTGGTATCCATCTTCCAGAGCTGCATTCTGTGCGTCAGATTGGTGCATTCCATGACCAGCTTGTCGCCGGGCCGGACGGGCGAACGGAAACGCGCCTTTTCGATGCCGGTGAACAGGTAGATCTGATCGGGATGTTCCTTGAATTCAGGGAAGCTGTGCGCCACGAGAATAATGCCCGTCTGCGCCATGGCCTCGATGATGAGCACGCCGGGCATGACCGGAACGCCGGGGAAGTGCCCCTGGAAGAATGGTTCGTTGAACGTAAGATTCTTATACGCGCGGATATGGTCGCTGGGCACCAGCTCGTCCACGCGATCCACCAGAAGGAAGGGATAGCGATGGGGCAGGATGCTCAGGATCTCCTTGATGCCGAGGGAAATGGACTCGCTCATGGTGTTCTTGCCTTTTAACGGTTTATAGTGACGGCTCTTTCGCGTCCGCGGATTCCCTTCGCGAGATACGGAACGAAGGGCGCGGCCAACGAAAACCGGCGGCGGAGACTGGCCCCGCCGCCGGGGCCGGATCAACGATGATGCATCATGGACATCCAGCGATTCCACATGGCTACGAGGGAGCGGTCCGTTTTGTCGCTGGGCATGGGCTTATGACCCATTTCTTTTTCAAGCCTGGCCACGCGCTTGAAGAGCTCGGGGAGCTTGGGCATGAGCGTGGCGTTTCGCAGGTAGGTATTATAGTCCATGGTGGGGGAGCCGCCAACGACCTGCCCTTCGGCAATATCCTTGGCGACGCCGGCCTGCGGCCCGATGGTTGAATTGCTGCCGATATGCAGATGTCCGGATATTCCGGCCTGCCCGGCCATGGTCACGTTGTCGCCCACATGCGTGGAGCCGGAAATGCCCACCTGAGAAACGATGAGGCAGTCTTTGCCGATATGCACGTTGTGGCCGACCTGAACCAGATTGTCGATGCAGGTGCCGTCGCCGACCAGCGTGGAACTCAAAGCGGCTCGGTCGACCGTGGCGTTGGCCCCGATTTCCACATGCTCGCCGAGTTCCACATGACCGATTTGCGGCACCTTCCGGATGCCTTCCGCCGTCCGCACAAAGCCGAAGCCTTCTCCGCCTATCACGGCGCCGGGCTGAAGCACGCAAAACGCTCCGAGTTTCGTTCCCGCCATGAGCACCACGCGGGGATACAGGATGCAACCTTCGCCCAGCTCGCAATCCTCTCCGATATAGCCGCCGGGAAAGATGACGCAACCCTTGCCCACTTTGGCGCGGGGGCCGATATAACAGAACGGATAAACGGTGCAATCCTCGCCAAGCTCGGCATCGGGATGGATGCACGCCATGTGGCTTATGCCCGTAAAGCTGCCCTGCGGCTTGACGAAAAACGTCAGAGCCTGCGCAAACATGGGATACGGATTATCCGTCACAAGCGCGCGGACGACGTCCTTCTCGTGTTCCGGCCGCACAATGACGGCCCCGGCCCTGGTGGTGGACAGTTGTGAAACATACTTAGGGTTGGCCAGAAAGCTCAGCTCCGTTGGGCCTGCTTCTTCCAGCGTATTAATCCCAGTGATGACGATATCGTCCTCGGGATCCTTCAAAGCCAGTTTCACACCGAGCTTTTCCGCGAGTTCGGAAAGCCTGTACGAAGGATTGGGCATTCATTGCTCCTTTGTTATTTCACGGAGCTGAGATTGAACTTGCCGCCTTTGGACTTCCAGACCTTATTGACTTCTTCGATCAAACCGCTCGTCACGTCGTTGGCCTGAACGTAGAACATGACCACGGAAGCGTCGATGATCATGTCATAACCGTTCTTCTTGGCGTAGTTTTCGCAGGCCGTGCGCATCACCTCGTTCATCTGAGAGTTGATGGCCTGCTGCACGCGGGAAAGTCGCTGAGTGTAGGCGGTACCCTTGGTTTCCAGCTCCTGGGCCTGCTTCTGAATCTTCTGAGCGCGCTCGTTGCGGGCTTTTTCAGACAGCGCGGCGGCCTGCTTGCGCAGTTCTTCGGCCTGCTTGTTCAGGTCGGCGTTCTGCTTTTCAAGCTGTTCGCGCTCTTTGCCGAACATGGAGGTCAGCTGCTTTTCGGCTTCCTTGCCGGGATCGCTCTGAGCGGAAAGGCGCAGGGGGTTGGCCACGCCGATCTTGCCGGCGGCTTCCGCCTGAGAAGGCAGAACGACGGCGGAGCAGAAAAAGGCCACAACCAGCGCAATAACAGTGCGACGAAGCATAATTAAACTCCTTAATAAGGAAAAATTAGCATACATGACGTGTCAAAACAAGAGACACAGACAACGGCTCAGAGTACCCTTGAGGGCATGAAGGCGTCAAGAATGATTTAAGCGTACAAAAGCGCGAGCTTTTCCAATGTCCGACGCGCGCTTTCCGCCGGAGAAACGCCCGAGGCTTCCACGGTTATCGTGGCGTATCGGCGATACAGGGCCTCCCGTTCGCGGAAAAGTTCCTCCACGGTCTGTCCGGGAGCGATGGCCAGACCTCGGTCGGGATTGCGGGCGATGCGCTCAAGCACAATCTCCAAGGGCACGTCAAGGTAGACCACAGGCCCCAGAGCGGCCAGCCGCTCCATGGTGGGCTGCCGATACACGACGCTGCCGCCCGTGGCGATCACCGTTCGGGAAAGGCGCAGACGGCTTACGATTTCGGCCTCCATGTCAATGAACGAATCCTTATCCATGGCGTCGGCCACGCGTTGCAGCGGCGCGGCGAAAGCCGCTTCGATAATGTGATCGGAGTCCACAAAGGCCCAGTCCATGGCTCGGGCCACAAGACGACCAACCGTAGTCTTGCCAGCGCCGGCCATACCTATGAACGTCACGCAGCCGGTTTCGGGAACGGGAGACGACGCAACGATATTCTTCTGTTCTGACGAGGGTTCCGTCATGAGTATCCTTCCGGGGAAAAACCTGTTTTTCCAGCGCGGCGTCGCGCTGTTTTTCCACATTGGCTATACGCCGCGCTCGAAAGGATTGCAAATGTCAATCCGCCCCGTCAAGCGGAACATGCCCGAAAAAACGTTCTCTGAAGACGACGTCAGGCTCTCTTTTCCGTGGAAGAGAGAAGCACGCCGACAAGCGCGAGCCCCACGCAGGCCACCTGCGGCAGATTGAGCCGTTCGCCAAGAATGGCATAGGCGAAAATCAAGGTGAATACGGGAATAAGATTGCCGAACAGAGACACGATTCCCGCCTCCAAGTTCTTGAGGGCAAAATTAAGCAGCAGGTAAGCCAGGATGCCCACTCCAACGCCCATATAAACCAGACCTCCCAGCGCGGGAAGCGTGATCTGCTGCGGCGCGGAGGACGTAAGCAGGAACGGGAAAAAGGCGATGGCTCCGCCGATGGCCTGAATGGCCGAAATGCTCAGAAAAGAATAACGACGGGCAATAAAACGCGCGCACACGGCATAGCCCGTGGACGAAAGCACCGCGCCGAACATGAGGATATTGCCCAGCAGAGGATTGGAAGCCTTGGCGTCTCCTTCCGCAAAATACGAAGAGCCGGCCACGCCTATCACGGCCAGAATGATGGCGATGACGGTGCGCTTTGTGAGCCGCTCCTTCAGAAACAGCCATGCGGCCACGGCCGTGCAGAGAGGAAAACACGCCGCAATGACGCCGCCCTGGGACGCCGTGGTGTACTTCATGGAAAAGGTCTCGCACAGAAAGAAAAGGCAGGGTTCGAACATGACCAGCAGCAGAAGGTACTTCCAGTCGCCCTTCTCATAGGGCAAACGCCGCCACTTCGGGAAAAGCGCCAGATAGAACAGCGCGGCAAACGCCACTCTGGCAAAAACCACATGCAGCACGGCAAAGGACTCGAACGCGTATTTCATGGCGATCATGCCGCCGCCCCACAGCGCGTAGCAGACCACAAGCAGAGACATGACGATTCTGGGCGAGAACACCATGACAAAACCTCCCGATGAAACTGCGACGAGCATACCCGCGTTTCTGAAAGATTTCTGACGCGCATGCAACATTTTTTCAGTTTCTCGCTGTTCGCCGCCCGGCGTCCCAACCCGATCGAAAAACGCCGGACTATTCCGCCTCTCGCGGCGCGGGACGCGAATTCCAGCCTCCTTTTCCAGAATCCCCTCCGAGGGCAAGGTCAACGGATCGGTCGATTTAAAAGAAAAAGAGCCCGCCGAAACATCGACGGGCTCCGCATGGCGAGAATCGGAAGATTAACGCTTGGAGTACTGATAACGGGCGCGGGCAGCGGCCAGACCGTACTTCTTACGTTCCTTCTTACGAGCGTCGCGGGTCAGCAGGCCGGCATGCTTCAGCGCGCCGCGAAGCGCGGGATCGGCCTGAAGCAGAGCGCGGGAAATGCCGAGACGGACAGCTTCGGCCTGACCGGAGATGCCGCCGCCGCACACGTTGACCTTGACGTCATACTGTTCGGTGAGCTTGGTGAGGGCAAGAGGCTGACGGACGATCATCTGCAGGGTCTTGCGGGGGAAATACTGATCCATGGGACGGCCGTTGATTTCAATCTGACCGGAACCAGGATAAAGACGGGTACGGGCGATAGCCGTCTTGCGGCGGCCGGTGCCATAATCAAAAGCGGTGGACATGGCTGGACTCCTACTTCTCAAAGGTCAGCGGCTTGGGGGCCTGAGCGGCGTGAGGATGTTCGGCGCCGGCGTAAATCTTCAGTTTCTTCAGCATGGCGCGGCCAAGACGATTCTTGGGCAGCATGCCGCGAACGGCCTTGCGGAGAACTTCCTCGGGCTTGCTGGCAAGCAGCTTTTCCAGGCTGACTTCCTTGAGACCGCCAACCCAGCCGGAATGGCTGTAGTAGAGCTTGTCATGCATCTTGGTGCCGGTCACGCGGATCTTTTCGCAGTTGACCACAACGATGAAGTCGCCGTTATCCATGTGAGGAGCGAATTCAGGCTTGTGCTTGCCACGCAGACGATGAGCGATCTGAACGGCGAGGCGGCCAAGAATCTGATCTTCGGCGTCAACCAGATACCACTGACGGTCGATGTCGGCCGGGGTCGGGCTGAAAGTTTTCATGAAAATATCTCCTGTCCCGCGCGGGGCGGAACCGCATGAGTGTGCCGTTGAAGAGGCGTAGTCACAAAAAGGCTTCCGTAAAATCGGAAGCGCATTCCTCGTTACTGTCGTTCCTTAATGGAAGGGAAACCGGAGACGTTCCGCCCGCAACGGGGAGCCGACGAAACGCACCTTGGGAGCGGCTACCAGACCGCCGTTCCCTTGCCAGAACGTTTGAAACAAGGTATCTGCCATAAAATGAAAGTTTAAGCAAGTGAGGAATGGCCATGCGGAGCATAAGAAAAAGCCTTCTTCAGTTCATTTTCTCGGGCGCCAGCATGCGCCGCTGGAACGACAAGCTGCGCCCCGTGGAACTGTTCGAGCTGGACAAACAGGCCCACAAAATGATTACGGCCTTCCTTCTCTGGCAGCAGAACTCTGCCGGCCTGTCGGAAGACGAACAGCGACGCCTCGGCATCGACATCATTGAAGGCGGCCTGTTCGACTATTTCTACCGGCTTATCATCACCGACATCAAACCGCCGGTCTTCTACCGCATCAAGGCGAACAAAGACCATTACAGCGAGCTTACCGCCTGGGCCCTCAAGGAACTGGAACCCCGCATCCGCCCGCTGGACGAGTCCTTCTGGGAGCGGCTCGTGGCCTACCATTCCCGACCGGCTGAAGAGACGAACGAGCTTGCCGACCGCATCCTGAGCGCGGCGCACATGTACGCTTCCCGCTGGGAGTTCAACCTCATCGAGCCGCTCAACGGCTTCGACGAAGAAATCAAGGAAATAGGCCCGTCCTTTGACAAGCGGCTTCTGGCGTTGAAAGACGTGAACGGCGTCAATGAACTGCTCGCCGGGCCCGCCACCGCGCTGGGCCGCATGGCCAATCTCTGCGGCCAGCTGCGCTTTCAGATCCGCTGGGCGCAGACGCCGCGCGTGCCCGCCACTTCGGTGCTGGGTCACATGTTCATCGTGGCCGTGTATTCCTACCTGTTCAGCCTTTACCTCGACGCATGCCCCCAGCGCCGTCTTAACGACTTCTACTGCGGCCTGTTCCACGATCTCGCGGAACTGCTCACCAGAGACATCATCACGCCCGTCAAGCGTTCCGTGGCGCAACTGCCCGAAATCATCCATCAGTACGAAGACGAAGAGCTGCACAGCAAGATTCTCGACCCGCTGGAAGAAGAAGGCTACGGCTCCATCCGGGAACGACTCGACTATTACCTGGGACTGTCCACGAAATCGGAATTCAACGACACCTGCCGCCAGGATGGCCGCATCCTGAAGCTCGACGGATTCGCCGCTCTCAAGGAACGCTACAACGAAGACAAATTCGACCCCAAGGACGGACAACTCGTCAAGGCCTGCGACACGCTGGCCGCCTTCATCGAAGCCTACAGCTCCATCCATAACGGTCTCGGATCGCCGCACCTTTACGAAGCCATGGCGCGCATGAGACGGGAATGCAGCGCCATCAGACTCGGCGATTTCAGCATGGCGCCGCTGCTGGCCGATTTCGACTAGCCCCAAAACGCCGCCGCAACGCGGAACATTCGACCGTCGGCGCGAACATTTCGCCGCCTTCCCGACGGCGCGAAATATTTTGCCGCCGTCTCCCCTTTACGAGCGGTGTTTTTATGCGTAATTAATAGACGTTCCGCCCGCAACGGCGGAACGCGGTCTTTCTGACCCGCGTCAGCAAAGCACCATCCGCACGGGGGCGCATTGGTTTCGACGGGGATGCTGGAAGCCATGGTTGCAGGTCGAGGCGCCGCTGGCCTCGTAAAAAGCGGCAACAAAGTAATTGCCAACAACGATTACGAATACGCCTACGCTGCGTA
>CALUUX010000023.1 GCA_944324085.1 uncultured Mailhella sp.
GCCGTTCTTTTCCAGCACTTCTTCAAGCTGGTCGAACAGCTGCATACGCTTGGCCTTGTCGAACGAAAGCGTGATGGTGCCATCCATTTCGTTCTTGCGGGCAACGTACACATCGACGCGGTCGCCGACCTTAACCGTTATATTGCCCTGAGCGTCCCGAAATTCCTCAGCGGGGATCTGGCCTTCGGACTTGAAGTTCACATCCACCAGCACAGTATCGTCATCCACGCGCACGACTTCGCCCTTGACGATGGAACCTTCTTCCAGGTCGCCCATGTCGGGGGTAAGATAGTCTTCGAGTGCGCTCGCAAAGCTCATTTCGGAATCGATTTGGTTTTCCATGTTTTCGGCAGTTGCCATACGGATCCTCCAACCTAACAAACAGATTTCTGCCCTCGTCGGGCAGGTCTCTTTACATAGCAGGAATGACTTGGATACACAAGTCGTTTCTTTCGCCCTTTCTGGAAAAAGGGCGTTTTTCTTCCTGGTCCGCAATCTGGACGCAAGAAAGGAAAAAAACTATGCTACAAAGACGCAACTCACGCGACGCGCATTGCAAAAGGAACGTTCAGAACCCATGGATAACGAAAGGGACACAAAAGCTCTTTCCGTCAGCAGGGCGGAATCGGGACAGAAGCTCCTCAATTTTCTTCAACGCCGCGTCAACGCGCCCGCAAGCGACTTTCATCGCTGGATACGCACTGGACAGGTGAGGGTAAACGGCGCGCGGGCCAAGGCTTTCGACCGGCTGAACGAAGGCGACCTGATACGGATTCCCCCCTTTGCCGAACGTCTGCCCGCAGGAAGCGGAGAAACGCTCCGAAACGAAGACGCGGCGGGAAAAAAACGCTCCAGGCTTCCCATCGTGTTCGAAGACGAGGATATTCTCGTGCTCGCCAAACCGGCGGGGCTGCCATCGCAGGGCGGCACGGGCCATCGCGAAAGCGTCGCCTCCATACTCGCCGAGGAAAGAGCGGGAGCGGCCTTCGTGCCCGCCCCCGCCCACCGTCTGGACAAAGACACCTCCGGCCTGCTGGCGGCGGGCAAGACCTACGCCGCGCTCCGTCTGCTCACCGACGCCTTGGCGGGTCGCGGCGAACGACGCCCCAGAAAAGAATACCTGGCCTGGGTGGAAGGGCTCTGGCCGCGCGCCGGAACGGTGGAGCTCAAGGACATACTGGCCAAGGACGAACGCGAGCGGCGCGTCAAGACGCTGGTCTCCGACTCGGACCGCGCGGAAGCCAAGGAAGCCCGTTGCGAAGTCACAAGGCTGGAAAGTCGCTCCGTTCACGGCCGAACGAGAACGCTGCTTCTCATACGTCTTCTCACGGGGCGCACGCATCAAATACGCGTGCAGCTGTCCTCGCGGGGCCATCCCATCGTGGGCGACCCGCGGTACGGCGACGGCGCGTCCCGCGAAGGACTCAAACTGCACGCGTTCCGCCTCTCCATTCCCCTGCCCGGCGGCCGCGTCCGCGATTTCGAGCTTCTTCCTCCTTGGAAAGGCGCATGGCGATACGCGCCGGAAGACAAACCCGTCAGCCATGACTAGCCCCGGATTCAGGGCTGCACGCGCACCGTTACCCTGCGCGTCGCGACCCTTCCCCGGTCATCCACCGCGCGCAGTTCGTGCAGGCCGTCTTCCGGCCTCCAGAACAACGTTTCCCCGGGAACGGAACGCCCGATAAAACGATCCTTCACGAACCAGAACACGGCTTTGGCGTCGGCGTCCGCGCCGGCGATCAACGGAATGCCGTTTTCGCCGGGCTCGGAAAGCCGACGGCGGTAAACCACGCCCTCCTTGGGAGAAATCACGCGCGGCGGCGTTCCCGAAACGGCCTCCCGGACGCATCCCGGCCCGAAGGGCGGAGGCGGAGGCTTGACCACGCCGGCCCGAAGAAACTGCTCCCGCAGGTCGGAAGGCCAGAATTCCCAGACCACTTCCTCCGTGCGCCCCGGAACGGGTTCGCAGGCCCGGAGCCCGGTTTCCCGATCCACGAGGATGACGCGAAACACGCCAGAAGAACGCGTGGGCGATCTGCCGGGAATATACCACGTTTCCGCCGTTTCCGCGCACAGGGACGTGTCCACGTCTCCCGTGGCCGCGCATACCTTTTCCCGCGTGACGTTGAGACCTTCCTGCTGACGGGGAATCAGATCGGCGAACGTTCGATCGGAAGAAGCCAAAGTCTGAGCGATATCGGCGAACAGCGGAGCCGCCGCCTCGCTTCCCACCAGCAGCGGATTGGGGGCGTTGTCAAAATTGCCCACCCACACCGAGAGCGCATACGGCCCGACCACGCCAACCGTCCACGCGTCGCGAAAACCGTTGGACGTGCCCGTCTTGAAACGCAGCGGCACGGGCCCGGAAGCCGCGCGGACAAAACGCGCGCCGTCTTCCAGCATGCGCAGCGTGACTATGGCGGCTTCCGGAGAAAGCAGCGGCACGGCGGCGCGTTCCGGCTCGCCCGCGAAAAGCCGGGGCTGACGCCACACGCCTTTATTGGCCAGCATGGCGTACAAACCTCCGAGCTCGCGCATGGTCACCTCCGCGCCGCCGAGCACGAGGCTGAGCCCATAATGCTCCTCGCTGAACGGAAGCTCCACTCCCGCTCTTTTCAGAAAACCGTACAGGCCGGGCCTGAGCTTCGAGGCCAACAAGATGGCGGGAATATTGCGGCTTGCGCGAAGAGCCTCCTCCGCCGGCAGCGGACCGCGGAAAACGCGATCGAAATTTTCCGGATCGTATCCGCCGAAACTGCGGGGCGAGTCCTCCAGCAGCGTGCGCGGATGGATCAGTCCCTGATCGAGGGCCATGCCGTAAATAAACGGCTTGAGCGTGGATCCGGGGGAACGCCTCGCCCTGGTGCCGTCCACCTGACCGGATATGCCGTCGTTGAAAAAATCCGCCGAACCGACCAGCGCGCGAATTTCCATGCTGGGCCAGTGGATGAGAAGAGCCGCCGCGTTGCGCAATCCGTACCGCCGGCCGCGGGCGGCGAAGCCCGCCACGGCGCGTTCCAGAACACGCTGCAACCGACGATCCACATAGGAACGAACGGCCTCCCCGTTCCGGGAAAAAGGCAGCAGCTCGCTGGAAACGTGCGGCGCGTCAAAGGGCAACGCGGAAGGTCCGTACACGCGCAGCGGCGACGAATCGCCCGCGAGAACCCCAGCTCCACGCGCGTCAACCTTCCCGGAATCCGCCAGCATGAGACGAGTCGTCCTCGCGCGGGCTTCCTCGAAGTCGGGCCCGGTCAGAGGATGACGCCTCACGGGATTCTGAGGCACCGCGGCCAGCGCGAGACTTTCGGTCAGAGAAAGGCGTCCCGGCGTCGTATGAAAATAGACGCGCGCGGCCGCGCCTATGCCCTCCACGTTGCCGCCGTACGGCGCCAGGTTGAAATACGCCTCGAGAATATCGTCCTTGCCGTAATGGTATTCATACTGAAGCGCGCGGGCCATCTGCGTCAGCTTGCCCGCCACCGTGTCCGTGGACAGGCCGAGGCGAAGACGCGCCACCTGCATGGTGACGGTGGAACCGCCCATGCGTCGGGAGCCGCCCAGCATGGACAGTCCCGCCCGCAGCAGCGAAAGCGGATTCACGCCGGGGTGACGATAGAAGTAGCGATCCTCATACCGGAGCGCGGCGTTCACGGCTTCCGGCGACACCTCATGAAGTCGAACGCGCAAGCGGTACTTTTCGTCGACCGTCAGCCCCATTCTGAGCGGTTCGCCGTCCCTGTCGAGAACCAGCGGAGAAAAGTCCACGCCGTCCAGAAGCGGCGGCTTCGGACTTGCGACCAGCCAGATCATGAAGGCCAACGCGGGCGCGAACGCCAGCGCGAACAACCATTTCCCTACGACGCCGCGCAACGATGCGACTCCTCCAAAACGACGCGGAGCCCTCCGGAAAGGAAAAGACCGCGTCATTCCACAATGACGGTTCCGCCCGAAGCGTAGGCGTGAACGCCGCGATTATACATGGCTTCCGCCTGCACGGGGGGCAGAACGTAGGTTCCCCTGTTCACCGCACGGATTCGATAACGGAACGTGGAAGGCTCCGAACCGAGCGCGGCAAACAGGATCATCCGGTCTTCCCGACGATCGGCGATGAGTCCCCCTTCCCGAAGGGACGCGTCCGATGAAACGGGCTCGGAAAGGTCCATTTCAAAGCCGCCCGGCAGAAGATCGACAATGACGGCGTCGTCCACGGGATCGCCGTAGGCCCGCGCGGCAATGAGCACCGTCACCGCGTCGCCCTGTCTGACCTTGGTCACGGGATTGCCTTCGGCGTCAAGATAGCTCCGTTTCACTTCCATGCCTTCGGAGAGCGAACCTCCCGGAGGCCTGCGGTCAAAGCCCGAGGCGGACACTTCCCAATACAGCGTCGGAACGCCGTCGGGAACGTCCAGCGCGTAGGAAGCGCAGCCCGGGGCCGAAAGCGTGAGCATATCGCCGACGCGTTCCGGCAGAAACGAGTCCGCTTCAAAACCGGGCTGCATGGCGACGCAACGCAGCGAGGTTCCGGCGGGCACGGGCGCCGCCTTTTCCATGTCGAGCAGCGCGCGCACGGCCAGCGCGGCGGACAGCGTGACGTATCGGCCTCCGTTGACGGCGTCGAACAACTCGTCGATCAACTCGTCGCGTTCTCTGTCCAAACGTCCCGGATCGTGCCTCGCCAGCGTCGACGCGCGCAAACTCAACGCGGCAAGCGCGTCAAGACGGGAACCGCGAAAATCGGGCCCTGGGGATCTGTACATGTTCATCAGCCTTGAGGCGTCTTCCCTCATGCGCATGACGGCGCAACAGGCCGCCAGAAGCGAAGACGTCACATCTTCCCTCCACGCGGGAAAATCCTCTTCCAGGCCGCGCGTAAGCTGTTCCACCGCAGCGGCGGTGACTCGCCCTTCCCTGGTCAGCACCCAAAGCCCGTACGCCTGTTCCCGCGCTTCCTCCAGAGAGGCGGGCGAACGATCCACGGCCCGTTCCAGCGCGGCGAACGTTTCGGCAAGCAAACCGCCGGGCGTCGCCGCGCCGTTTTCCCGCAGCGTCAGCAGAAAATCGGCGGAGTAAGCCGTAACCAGAAGATCCGGCTCTCCTCCCGGCCAGAGCGCGACGCCCCGCCAGCTCAACGCGGACTGCACGGCCTGAAGAGCGTCGTCCAACCTCTCGCGCGCCACGCGGATCGTCTCTTCTCTCGATACGCCGGCCTCGGAAAGCAGTTCGGGCCTGTTTCCGAGCAGCGCGTACGGCATGGCCCGACTGACGCGTTGTTCCACGCAGGGGTAGGGGTACGTTTCAAGATACCGCATCAGTCCGCGCAGCGCGGGCAGCGGCAACGCGGAAACGGACGCCGAGCCCTTCGCTTCAAAGGGATACGTCTCCCGGCCCGCGTTCAGCGTCATGGACGTGGAAGCGGTTCCAACCCTGAGACTCTCGCGCAGAGGCGAAGCGGGACGCACGGAAAGCGACGCCGAACGTCGCGTCTCGACTCCTTCTCCGGAAACGACAAATGTTATTTCGGCGTTGCCGGGCTCGTCGGCCACGGTCACGCGGAAAGGCAGGGTGACTTCCGCCCCCGCCGCCACCGTCACTTCGGAAGGAGGAGCCTCGGTCACGCGAAGCGCGGAATCGGCGCGAAGCGTCAACGAAGCGCGAAGCGGAACTTCGGCGTTGTTGGCTACGGCCACGGCCGCCTCGAACGAATCCCCGGGCGACGCCAGCGCCGGAAGCTGCGGCGTGACGACCACCGGACCGCGCACCGTCACCTCCGTCTCCGCGCTTCCCGCCGCGTCCGGCGAAGCCGCCACCGCCATGACTCTCACCGCGCCGGAGTAATACTCCGGAACGGAAAACTCAAACACGTTTTCGCCTTCTTTCACGTCCACGAGCCCGAGCCACCAGCTCATGGGCGGTTCATTCCGTCTCTTGAAAGGATTATGAAAACGTCCGCCGGCCATGGCCGCGTCGCCGCCGAAGGCGGGCATGCGGAAGCTGCCGTGATCGGGCATGAGCAGATCGAACATCTGTCGCGTTTCCACTTCCAACGCCCTGTCGTTGAGCAGGTACCGCAGCGGATCGGGCGTCGAAAAGTTCGTCAGCCGCAACACTCCTTCATCCGCCGCAAACAGAAAAGCCTTGCCCGCGCGGCGCGATTCAAGAGTGACGAACGCCTTTCGTCCGGGCGACACGGGCTGCCCGGGCCCGCGCAGCCGCAGGCTCATGTCCCGTCTCGCCACGTTTACGGAAACGGGCGCCACGGCAAAGACGTAGGGATTCATGAAAGCGTCCGGCGACGACAAAGATCGCACCAGGGAAACGCTCACATAGCCGCGCCCCTCGAAATCTTCGGGCACCGTTATCTCCTGCACGCTGTCTCCGGCGGGAGCGCGAAACCAACGCCACGCGACCACGCTGTCGCGCTCAAGCGTGATAAGTCCCGCGCCTTCGTACGGCGAGGAAATCAGCGCGCGTATCCGGCTTCCGGAAACACGTTCATCGCCGTCCAGACGCAGACGCAGCGATCCGGAAGGCAACGCGGAAAGCCCCGCGCGCAGATCGTCGTTGCCGACCACGGTGAAAGGAACCTCGGCCATGACCCGACCCGCGGCGTCGCGCGCCCGCAGCAGAAATTCCCCGCAGATTTCGGTGGGGACGACCCAGCGGGCCCGCCCCTCGCCGTCAAACGCGCACGCGGAAGAAGACACCACGCTGTCCACCGGCGTTTCTTCATAGCGATACCGTCCGTCCGCGCCCGTCACGAGGGACGTCACGTAACGTCTGGCCGACACCTGAAACGTCAATGTTCCGGGATTCGCCGGCGCAAGATCAGGCCCGAGCGACACAAAGTCCAGAGCGGCGTCGCCGCCCCGGGGAATGAAATCAAGATTGCCTCCCACGCCCGTCGGCCGGAAACCAAGCACGCAGCCCAGCGGCGACACGAGAAAACGCTTCTCCTCCGTCACGGCGCGGCCGCCGCCGGGTTCAAAGCCTTCCACCAGAAGACGGCCGTGAAGCGTGCCTCCGCGCAACCTGGCCAACGGCAAGGGCAACTCGGCCCGCCCCTCGGCGTCAGTGCGGACTTCCCCAAGATCCAGCGTCAGCGGAGAGCCCTTGTACGGCATGGCGTCATGGAAAACGAAATCCTCATAACCGGGAAAGGTCAACGGCGCGGCCCACACGGAAAGCTGGCCTCGCACCCGGCGATCCGTCGCGGGCATGCCGAAAAGATTGCGCAACCTCACCCCGACGCTCGCCTCGGCCGCTTCCAGCCAGCCCCTGCCCGGCGAAGGCGAAAGCGTCAGCGCAAGCGCCATGGTGTCGGGCTGAAATTCCTCCACCCGCACGGCCGCGGAACCAAGCACCACGTCCATGCCCAGCGCGTCCGGCGCGCGCACGTCAAGCCGATACCGACCCGCCGCCGCACTCCCCGGAGCCTCCCAGGCCATCTCCGCCATGCCGTCTCCGCCGACCGTAAACATGCGCCGCATGACCACGCGCTCCGACGGATCGACCAGTTCGGCGAAAAACGGCATGTCGGCGGGCAAGGGCTTCCAGTCGCCTCGACGGAGAATGACGCCGAAACGCAACGTCTCGCCGGGACGATACATGCCGCGCTGACTGAACGCGTAGGCGTTGATCCCGTCGGCCTCGCTGGTCTGCCCCTGCGTGGCGAAGCGGGAAAGATCCGCCACGCGACTCTCGTCATCAAGGGGAAGCCAGGCCATATCCTCGCCTTTGCCCCGCTTTATCCACGCCGTGACCGCCACGGGCCGTCGTTCCCGCCACAGGCCGGACACGGAAGGCAGAGACGCCCGGCCGTCGGCGTCGGTCACGGCCTCGGCCACGGGCTGACCGTTGGCCCCCACGACGCTCACCCGCGCCCCGGCCACGGGTTTCCCGGCCGAAAGGGAACAAACGAACACGTCCCTGGCGCCAGACGCGCCCTCCTTGACGATCATGCCCATGTCCGTGACCAGCAGAAAACGCGACGCGCTGGCCACCGCCTTGTCCCCGTCCATGCCCGTCAGCTCGATCCAGGCAAGACCGTGACCGTCGCGGAGCAGCGGCGTCACGTCCAGCGAGGCAAACTGCGGCGAACCGGGATCGGTGCGCTGAAGCGGAACGACGCCTTCCGCCACATCGGAAACCATGTCGAAAGGAAGGCCCGCACCGGTGAACGGCGAAGGTTGCGCGGCCAGCATGCCCAGATACGGCTCCAGCACGCGCGAGGCTCGCCACCGGATGGACGTCAGCCCGCTGGAATGGATGTCCAGTCTGCGCGCGCCGCCCAGGGCGAGCACGTTGCCAGGCTGAAGAAAATCCAGTTCCGGCCGGAACGGAGGCGCGTAAAACACCTCGCGCCACGGCGAAGCCAGCGTGAATTCCCGAGACGGCCCGAAGCCCTGCGGAAGATCGAAAAGCAGATACGCTCCCGGTTCCGCCTTCACGCGGAAACTCACGCGGCCGGACGGCGCGTCGGCCCGCTGCAGGGGTTCCAGCTCCACCGGAACCGCCCTGGCGAGCGTTTCGTTGTCGATGACGGGCGCGGCCGTCCACACCGTGGCGGACACGGCCGTTTCTTCCAGCGCGCGGGGCAGACGCAACGCCTTCATGGCGCGGGCCAGCTCGTCGGGGCGCACCAGCAGACTCGTTTCCAGCGTCAGCCGGTACTCTCCGGTCAGATTCTCATCCCGCGACGGCTCAAGCTCCGCCTTCTTCACCATAAAAAGCGTGTCCGCGCCGGGAACCGTCACCTGCGCCTTCGCGACTTCCCGTCCGGGAGGCACGCTCCAGCGCGCGCCGTCGCCGCGCACTTCCCCGGCCACGCCCGGCAAGGAAAGCGTGACCGGGGTCGGACGCTTCCCCAGAGCCAGCACGCGCGCCCGCACAAGGCACGTTCCGTTCTCGCTCCAGACGAACTCCGGCCGGCTCAGCTTCAACGCGTCGTCAAACGCGCGAAGCGTCATGTCCCGCTCAATCAACGCGCGATCCGGAGGCGTGGTGAACGCCATATCGAAAGTCACGGCCCTTTCGCCGTTCAGATCGGGATCGATCCACACGTCGGCGTTCAGGCGAAGCGTCGCCAGCGGCGGCGTGGCGAAAGCAACGCGGGACGACGTCAGCTTCACGCGGGCCGGCAGAGACATTCCGTCCACGACCAACGAGAAGGACCGATCCTCGGGCCACGGGCGTTCCGGTCGAAAGGACAAACGCCTTCCGTCCTCCCAACGCCAGTCTCCGGGAACGTCGGGAACAAGGCGGACGCCCCTCGCCGGCTCCCCCTCACGACCGAGAGCCGCAAAACAGCGACTCGCCCATTCTTCGCCATACGCCTTTCGGCAGAGCGGTTCGTCGGGTTCAAAAAACGCCGTGAGCGGCTCTTCCCCGTCCAACGGAACCGTCACCGCCACGCGGACAAAAGCCGGAGATGACGCCGACGCGCCGAAGGCTGCGACAGCCATGGAACACAGGATCAGCAAAGGAAGCAACGCGACCCGGTAGAGCATAACGTCCTCCAAGGGCAGTTTTTTTCAGCATAAAAAACTTCTTTTTGCCCGACAAGGAAGGAATGCCCGCTTACCCTTTTCCGAGGCGTCGCGAACGCTCCGACTATCAACAATGAAGGCTCCCGCGCCGCGCCTCAAGCGAAAAAAAAGCCCCGTCCTCCCAAGAGAACGGAGCTTTTCCCACAGGTCCGCAGACCCGAGAACGACTAAAACATGCCGGGCAGATGGATTCCGCCGGAAATGTTGGCCATTTCACGGTCGAGGTTGGCGCGTCCGATACGCACGGCTTCGTTCACCGCGGTGATGACGAGATCCTGAAGCATTTCCGTGTCGCCGCTTTCCAGAATCGACTTGTCGATGGTGATGGACTTCATTTCCTGACGGCCGTTCATGACCACCTTCACCATGCCTCCGCCGGCGGAAGCTTCCACTTCCTTCTCGGCCATTTCCTGCTGAAGCTTCGCAATCTTGTTCTGCATCACCTGCGCCTGGCGCAGCAGGTCATTCATGTTCTTCATGCCATGTCTCCTTGAAAAGCAAGGGCCGTCGGCCCTTTTGTTGCGATGTTAACGATTGACGGGAGTGCAGCGCACCAGTCGGGCGTCATAGGCGTCCTGAAACTTTTTAATGACGGGATGCGTCTGCATTTCTTCCTTGAGCTCCGCCTCCGTGCGCACGATCTTCTGCGGCGGACGGAACGCTACGCGCAAGGGCCGGCCCGCCCACGCCGCCACGAGAGCTTCCAGCGCGCGGAGCTTTTCCGGACGCTGCAACTGCTGGCCGATGACCTGAGAAAGAGCCTGGAGCACGAGCCAGTCCCCCCGCACCTCGCCGGTGACCTGGCGGAGCATGGGAAGAGGAATGTCTCTGTTATCCTGACAGCTCTCAAGAAACGCGGCCCACGTCAGAGAAGGGTCCACCGGAACGCTCTTCCATTCCGCGGCGGGTCGACGCGCCGCCGAAGCCCGAGTTTCAACAGGTTTCGGCGTTTCCGTCAAGGGAGGCGCGGGAACGGATGCCGCGGATGAAGGCTCCGGACTCCGCGAAGGCGCGGGCTCCGCCACGACAGGCGTCGTTTTCTCCGCAGACGCGTCGACATTCCGATCGGGAGACGGCCGCGACGGGGATGCCGCCCCCGTCGACGCGGCGGGAGCCGGCGAACTTGAAACGTTTGGCGCGGAAGAAAACGAGGGGGACGACGGCGGGACGGAAACGGGCGCGACGCCGGACGCCGAGGACGGAGAAGTCGGCGCGACCAGCTCCTCCAGTGGCAGCAGCCGGGGAAGCATGGCGAGATTGAGCAGCAGCAATTCCAGACCGGCGGAAGGTTCAAGGCTGGTCAGAATGCGCCGCTGCGAATCGAGCGTCATCTGCCATGCAGCGTGAATATAGGTCAAGGTAAAGCGCGACGCCGTGGCGACCAGCCTCTCCCGTTCGCTTTCGGACAGGTCAAGATCCCCGGCGGCCGCCGCTCCCGCCTGCGTGATAAGAAAAAGATTGCGCCACAGCGCGCCGAGTTCCCGCAGGAAGAAGCCCATGTCCGCACCCTGCGCCAGAAGCTCGCGCACAAGCGCGGCGATGCCCGCGGCGTCCTGCCCCGCGAGAGCGTTCAACAGACGATCCATCACTTCCCGGCCGGCGAGCCCCAGAACTTCGCGCGTCTGATTGGCGGTAAGCGGTTCGTCCGGAGCGCAGCCCAACGCCAGCACCTGACCGAGCAGCGACATGGAATCGCGCACGCTTCCCGCCGCGCGACGGGCGATAAGGCGCGCCGCCTCCGCTTCGAACGGCCGTCCTTCCCGGCGCAGCACGTCGCAAATGTGCGCTTCCAGCGTGGCTTCGGGAATCTGACGAAACACGAAATGCTGACAACGGCTGACGATGGTCACGGGAAATTTGTGCTGCTCCGTGGTGGCCATGATGAAGGTCACGCGGGCCGGCGGTTCCTCCAGCGTCTTGAGCAGCGCGTTGAAGGCTTCCTTGGTGAGCATGTGCGCTTCGTCGATGATGAAAACCTTATACCGCCCCTCCAGAGGCGCGTAGCCCACGGCGTCGCGCAGACGGCGTATGTCGTCGATGCCGCGATTGGACGCGCCGTCGATTTCCACCACGTCCACGAAATTGCCCTGCGTGATGCGACGGCAGGCCTCGCACTGATTGCAGGGCTCTCCCGTGGGGGCGTGCTCACAGTTCAACGCCTTGGCGAAAATGCGGGCAATGGTGGTCTTGCCCACCCCTCGCGTGCCGCTGAGAAGGTAGGCCGGAGCCACACGATCCTCGCGGGCGGCCCGGGACAGAATGGATTTCACCATATCCTGCCCCACCACCTCGGCGAAGGTCTGCGGCCGGTACCGGGCCGCAAGGGATGCGTTTGCTGCCATAAATATATCCGCTCTGCGTCGCGACATCCGCGCTGCGGCGTGGCGACGGCTCATACGGCCACGACGGGCCGACACTGGTGCAAAAAGTTACGAAAAACCTTACGGCCTGCCTTTCCTCCGGTCAAGCGCGGAACGCGTCCGCGGCGATTCGGAACGCCCCGCAAGCACAACGCGTTTCCCGAAGAAGAACACACGCTCCTCCTTCGTCTCTTCAAAAAAATTTCACGCCGCTCACCGCGTCCCCAGCCGATCCCGACCGGGCGACGCGTGAGACGTCAACGGGCCATTTCGCGTATTTTGGCGAGCCCGTCCTTCAGTTCATCGCGAATCTTGTCGATAAGCGCGGCGGCCTGCGGACTCAGGTGCTTGTGGTGACGCAACAAAATGCCGTTATGCACCGGCGGCAAAAGGTCATCCAGAGGATAGGATCGCAACCCCTCGCCGAGATTGCCGTACTTGCTGGCAATGAGGCACAGCTCGTCCATGACGGCCACGCCCATGCCCTGTTTCACGTAGCGCAGCATGAGATGATAATTGTTCACGCTGAGCACCGTCTGCAACGGTTGCGAAAGAGACGCGAGAGATGTTTCAAAATAGGGGTCGCCTCCCGCTTCCATATTCTCGCCCAAAAAGGAAATAAACGGAAGACGAACCAGATCGTCGATGGATGGCCGTTCCGGCAGACCGAAATCATTATCCTCCCTGGCGACAAGCAGCGGCTGCGAGATGAAAAGCTCCTCCATGTGACAATTCGGCACTTCGCGGGTGATGGCCGTCAGGCCGAAGTCCACGCGGGAACTGGCCACGTCCTCCACGGTTTCGTAGGGCAACGCGCGACGGATTTTGATGCGCACTTCAGGATGTTCCCGACGAAACGCCGCTATGATGGGAACGACTTGTGCGGAAAAGGGCAAATTACTGGAAATTGTGATCGTTCCGCGCAAAACTCCCGACGGAGAACTGATATCCGACTTCATGCTTCGCAAAAGTTCAAAGGTTGAAATCGTCCATGTGAGCAATCTCTCACCTTCGGGAGTAATACGCAGTCTTTTCATGTATCTATCGAATAATACTGTATCTAATTGCTGCTCAAGCTGCCTTATCTGCCAACTGATGGTCGATGGATTTCGATTCATGAGCTGCGCGGCCTTGCGAATGCTCCCAGTCTTTGCGGTATAGTAAAACCCCCGTAAATGCTGGAAAAAATCTCCTCCCAGTTCTTCAATCATGGTCCTGACCTCCCATGTTTGAGCGAGGCTCCGTGTTAATGTGTGATTTTATCGAACAATAAAAATTTTTTTTCGATTTGACAATCTAACTTGTTTTTGTGAAATCATTGACACGACGGGAATGATTTCGCGCGGCCCCGTTCCGTTGTCCCCGCCTAAAGCCGCGCTCTCTTTCCCATCCGATGTATTTTCAGAATCAGGGAGGAGTCATGAAAAGTTCAACTCATCCGCTTGGCACGCTGATCGAAACGGACGTGCTTGTCATCGGCTCTGGCGCGTCCGGCT
>CALUUX010000024.1 GCA_944324085.1 uncultured Mailhella sp.
CTGAAAAAAGGGGCCTTTCCCGATGTATCGGACGCACAAAAGGCGGCCTGAATTCAAAACTCCACGCTGTCTGCAATGCCTTCGGTCAACCGTTGGCCTTCCATCTGTCCGGCGGTCAGGTGAGCGACTACAAAGGCGCTGCTGTCCTGCTTGATACTCTGCCGCAGGCCGGGGAGCTTCTGGCGGATAGAGGCTATGATGCCGACTGGTTTCGTCATGCTTTGTCCCGTAAAGGAATCACGCCGTGTATTCCCGGCAGACACAGACGGAAAACTCCGGTGGCCTATGACAAGGAGGTTTATAAGCAGCGGCACAAGATAGAAATCATGTTCGGCCGACTCAAGGATTGGCGCAGAATAGCCATGCGTTATGACCGTTGTGCCCACACGTTCTTTTCGGCTATTTGTCTCGCTGCCATTGTCATCTTTTATATTTAATGAGTCCTGAACCTAGGTAAAAAATTTAAAAAGAATATCTGAAAAGGGATAAAATAGAAAATTTTCGGGTATATCTGCGGGTATTTACCAATAGACGTTCCTTTAAAACTAATTATACCATCTACTTATATTGCATATTCGACTCTCCCCGCCTCCACCAAAAAGTCGATAAAAAGCCTGACGATCGGCATGGTCGTCAGGCTTTCTTTTTTAATCCTCGTCAACAACGCTCGGCGTTCTCCTGAAGACTTCACCCGATAACAAACCGCCTCCGGCGAGGCCGAAGGCGGAACGAGAGGAGGTTTTCTGAGGAAACGTCGCTCTACCGGAAGGTCGGCAGATAGGCGTACAACGCCGGAGAGCCGCCGGTATGCAGGAAGAGAACATTGGCGCCCCTGGGGAAATAATCCTTGCGGATCAAATCGATCATGCCGGACATGGCCTTGCCGCTGTACACGGGATCGAGCAGAATGGCTTCCGTTCTGGCGAGCATCTTCACGGCCTCGATCATGCCGTCATTGGGGATCGAGTAGCCGGGCTGATAGTAATCTCCGAAGCAGACGACCTTTTCTTCCGGCAGCGTCACGCCCGCGCCGATATAATCCAGCGTTTCCTGCGCCAGCTTGTGGACAAGCGCGCGCTGCACGTCGCCGGGGCGGCTCACGTCGATGCCAGACATGGGAATATCCATATTATTGCCGTAGAAGCCGGCTATCATGCCCGCATGGGTGCCCGCGCTGCCGCTGGGAACGATGACGTGATCGAAGTTCAGGCCCATGGCGAACATCTGCTGCATGATCTCCTGCGCGCAGGCCACATAGCCGAGGGCGCCGATGGGGTTGGACGCGCCGCCGGGGATGATGTACGGTTTCCTGCCCTCGGCGCGCAGCTTTTCCGCCACCTTCTCCATCTCCTCCATCATGGGAGAGCCGCCAGGCACCACGGTGATGCTCTTCACGCCGAGAAGCTGATACAGAAAGTTGTTGCCGGAAGCTTCGGGATTATAGCTGTTCTTGACGCGCTCCTCCAGCACCAGATAACAGTCAAGTCCTTCATGCACGGCCCAGGCGAGCGTCAGACGGCAGTGATTGGACTGCACGGCTCCGCAGGTGATCAGCGTATCGGCTCCCTTGGCCAGCGCGTCGGCGATGCTGAAATCGAGCTTGCGGGTTTTGTTGCCTCCGGCGCAACCGGGAAGCAGATCGTCGCGCTTGATATACACATTGACCTTGTTGCCCAACGCCTTGGAAAAATTAGGCAGGTATTCGATGGGAGTGACTTCCTTGACATAGCCGCGACGAGGGAACTTGGCGAGATTCATGCGCTGTCCTTCTCTGATTGAGGATTTGAGGGTTCCTTAAGCCGTTCCGGGCAGCTGGCCCGAATCAATTCCCGAGCGAGCACGCTTGTGGCGTCCACCACGGGCACGCCCCACAGATGGGACTCCGTGACCGCCACAGGAATTTCCGTGCATCCAAGGAGAATGAGAGAAACCCGTTTCTCTTCCGCCAGACGACGCGCCGCGTCGAGAAGAATCCGGCGCGCCCGGGGAGAAACGGGATCGGAAAAGGCCTTGACGCCGAAATCGGGATCACTGATGGCCCGCTGCACGAGTTCGCAATCGTCGTCATCGGGAAGCGCGGGTTCCAGACCGGCCGCTTCCAGCGCGTCCTGATACAAACGCTCTCGCAGCGTGGCCACCGTGCCCATGAGCCCTACCCGTCCGCCGTTCGGACAAAGCTCCCGCACCTGACGCACCGCGCTTTCTATGATGGAAACAAACGTCACGTCGAGACCGGTCTCCCGCAAACGTTCCAGAGCCACGTCCAAAATGCGGGGACTGTGCGCCGTGTTGCAGGGCATGCCGATGACGCGCGCGCCGTTTCTGGCAAGCTGCGCCATGACGCTGCCGATGTCTTCCCCCGGATTCTCTCTGGTCCGCCCCAGAAGATAGGCGGGCCGTTCCGGTATCCAGCCAGGGAAAGAATGAAGCATGAGCGGAAGATGATCCTGATCCGAGTCTGCCTTCGTCCATCGGAAAATCTTACGAACGAGATCATAGCCGGCGTACGGGCCGAGACCGCCCACAATGCCTATGGGGCGCGGTTCGGACAGATGATTGGCAAAACGCTGAATCATCGCATGCTCTCCACGGGTCGAACGCCGCGCGCGTCGGCGACCACGGAAAACGCCGACGTACATTTTCACCACCAACCGCAGGAAACCGACGCGCGATCGCGCCCCGGATGGGGGACTTACCGTGACGCTCCGACGGATCGGACCAGGGAACGCGACGTCCTGTCTCCCCGCGCTTCGACGGCAGGGGGCCGAAACGCGGAATCGCGGCGGTGGAAACAACCGGACAGAACCCGTTCGACGCGGTATTCTGTCGAATGTCGACATTTTAGAAAAAACAACGCCGTTGTCAAGCGTTCGACGTTTTTCTCTGTCCCTCGCCTCAAACGACCGTCATTCCAGACCGCGATCGCCGCGAAGAGCCAACGCGGCTTGGTCGTCCTCCGACGCGCAGACGCGGCACTCCCGAAGCAGCCAGATCGACCCGACGAGAGACGCCGCAGTCCCCGCATCTCTTAAAACGAAAAAGCCATCCTTGGATGGCTTTTTCAATCAAACAACAAAACGTCGCTTCATCTCAACGCAAAAGAGGCGGCGCGGCAATGCCGCGCGAGACGCCCTTCACGTTGACGGCACGTCGCGCTTTAATCCCAGACGCGCTTGTCCTCGATGGGCTTGATCTGGGGAGGCAGACTGCCCGGAGCCAGAATACGCAGTTCGGGACGCAGCTTGATGCGCTCGCGGAACAGATGCTGAAGTTCTTCCTTGCGCTTGAAGTTGCTGGCCTCGATGTAGAGCACCATTTCGTCCACGCCGCCGGGATTGGTGACTTCGATCTGCCAACGCTTGATTTCTTCAAAGCGGGCCATGACCTGTTCCACCTGATGAGGATAGACGAACATGCCCTTGATGCGGGCGGTGGTGTCCACGCGGCCCACGATGCTGCCGAGGCGGGGGCTGGTGCGACCGCAGGAGCAAGGCGTGCGGTCAATGTAGGAAAGGTCGCCGGTGGCGAGACGGATCAGTGGATACGTCTTATTGAAGGCCGTCACCACGACTTCGCCCACTTCGCCGTCCTTGAGCGGAATGCCCGTGTCGGGATGGCAGATTTCCACATAGCAGCGGTTGGAAATGTGCAGGCCGTTCTTCTGGAAGCACTCATAGCCGATGCAGCCCACGTCGGCGGTGCCGTAGCCCTGCCGCATGATGATGTCGTACTTCTTTTCCATCTGGCTGCGGATTTTTTCGGAAAGACGTTCGCCGGTGACGAACGCCACTTCCAGGAACAGATCCTTGCGCAGATTGAGGCCCTTTTCTTCCGCGCGCTGGGCAAGATGCATGAGAAAACTCGGGGTGCCCACATAGCCGGACACGCGCAGTTTCTGCATGATGTCGAGCTGCGTGGCGGCGTCGGTGGGACCCGCGGGAATGGACGCGCAGCCGAGATTGCGCAGCGGTTCTTCAAACATCAGGCCGGCAGGGGCGAGATGATAGTTGAACGTCACCTGCACGGCGTCGCCGGGACGGAAGCCCACGGAATAGAAGGCTTCCGTATATCCCCAGTAATCGTCGTTGCGATCTTCGGGATCGAAGATGGGGCCGGGAGAAAGAAACACGCGGCGCAGTTCGCCGATGTCCTTGGTAAGCAGACCGCCGAGGCGGGGGCCCATGGTCTGCAGAAAGATAAGTTCCTTCTTTTTAAGGATGGGAATGTGCTTGAGGTCGGACAGCGTTTTGAATTTCTCGACATTGAACTGCGCGCGGTCGAAACGCTTTTTCACGTCTTCCGAGTAGCGGTAGGCGTAAGAAAGCAGATCCTTGAGCTGAATGAGGTTGTACTGGCGGCGTTCGCTCTCGTCGAGCACTTCGCGACGGCTGTAAATACCTTCCGTACGGTCTTTGCGGGTCATGGCGGGACTCCGTTCTATGGAAAAGTCTAGTCTGAGCTGAAAAAACGATTTTATAGACGAATTGACGGAATATTGCAAGGATTTTTTTATTTTTTATGATATTTCAATATGTTATATGTAATTTTTCTTCGCTTGATTTCCTCTGTTCAGAGGGATTATCTTAAAAACGTTGGACAGACGACGCGCTTAGGCGTAAAAGATTGCCTCCGTTCCGCCTGACCTTCCCATCCGCACGCACGGGCGGCCTACCGGCCAGCCCTGAACATATCTTTCCGCGAGGTGCCCGCCCATGATGCCCAAAGTCGTTCTGCTGGGACGCCCCAATGTGGGCAAATCCACCCTTTTCAACCGTCTTATCCGCAGCAACCGGGCCATCACCCATGACAGGCCAGGCGTGACGCGCGACCGCATGGAAGGCGTGGTGCGTTCCCGGTACGGACGCGATTTCGCCATAGTCGACACCGGCGGCATCACGCTCGATCACCACGAAGCCGTGGCCGAAGGTCCCGCGGGCATCCGCGGCTTTGAGGCCGACATTCTGCGTCAGGCCGAAGCCGCCCTGAAGGAAGCCGACGTCATCTGCATGGTG
Organism: uncultured Mailhella sp.; assembly: GCA_944324085.1. GTDB lineage: Bacteria > Desulfobacterota > Desulfovibrionia > Desulfovibrionales > Desulfovibrionaceae > Mailhella. The sequence goes on from CALUUX010000024.1 coordinate 5,013, forward strand.
GTGGACGGACGCGAAGGCCTCATGCCCTTCGACGAACATCTCGCTTCCTATCTGCGCAAATGCGGCAAGCCCATTCTGCTGGCTGTGAACAAGGTGGACGGCGCGGAAAAGGAAGAACTCATGCTGGCGGACTTTCACGGGCTCGGCTTTCCCGTCATCGCCTGTTCCGCGGAGCATGGACACAATCTGCGCGCGCTGGAAGAAGAACTCCGCGACATGCTGCCGGAAGACGACGGCTTTGACGAGGAAACGCAGGACGACGCCCCCGAAGATCTGGAAGAAGACCGCGACAAACCCGGCATCCGCCGCCGCAAGGTGACGAACCATCTCCGTCTCTGCCTGCTGGGGCGTCCCAACGCGGGCAAGTCCTCCATGACCAACGCCTTCATCGGCGAAGACCGCATGATCGTCAGCGATCAGGCCGGAACCACCCGCGACAGCGTGGACGTCGCCGTGGAAAAAAACGGCAAGACCTACACCTTCGTGGACACCGCGGGCGTGCGTCGCCGTTCCCGCATCACCGACACCGTGGAACGCTTTTCCGTGAACTCCTCGCTGAAGAGCACCACCAAGGCCGACGTGACCTTTCTTCTGCTGGACGCCACCGAAGGGCTCACCACGCAGGACAAACGCCTCATCGAACTGCTGGACGAGCGCAAAACGCCCTTTCTCATCATCGTGAACAAGATAGACCTCATTCCCACAAAGGCTCGCGCCGAGCTCATGAAGAATCTTCAGGAAGAGCTGAGCTTCTGCTATCACGTGCCGCTGGTGCCCGCCTCCGCGCGCACGGGAGAAGGTCTGAACAAGCTCATTCCGCTGGCGGAACGCATCTACGCCGAATGCGGCACCCGCGTGTCCACCGGCCTGCTCAACCGCGCCATGGAAGAAACCCTCACCCGCCATCAGGCTCCCGTGGTGCGCCGCGTCCGTCCCAAGTTCTTCTATCTCACCCAGGCCGAAAGCGAGCCGCCGACCTTCGTCTGCTTCGTCAACGACGCCGACCGCGTGGCTCCTTCCTACGCCCGGTATCTGGAACGGTCGCTGCGACGCATCTTCGGCATACGCCACGCGCCCATGCGCCTGCATTTGCGCTCGTCCCACGCCAAGCGGGAAAAAAAATAACGTTTGCACGGGCCGCGAATCTTCGCGGCCCTTTTCCGCTCCTCCCCCACCTGGGCAAGAAAATGGAAAAGCCCGGAGTTTCGATGATCGTTGAAGAAGTAACCAAACGCCCGGAAGGACTTCTCGGCTGCCTGCTGCTCGTCTGGGAATCCTCGGTGCGAGCCACGCACGACTTTCTCTCGGAACAGGACGTCATCATGCTCCGTCCCGCCGCGCTCGACGCGCTCCGCCATGTCCCTCTGCTGCTTCTCGCGGAGGAAGACGAAAAACCTGTCGCTTTTCTCGGCATGAGCGGCGACGCCGTAAGCATGCTTTTCGTGGACGCGGACTTCCGCGGAAAAGGCGCGGGAGGCGCGCTCCTTCGCGCCGCGCTGGCCCGGGGCGCGAAACGGGTGGACGTCAACGAACAGAACAGGCAGGCTCTCGCCTTTTATCTTCACATGGGCTTCTCCGTGACCGGCCGCAGCCCCAGGGACGGCCTCGGCATGCCCTTTCCCATTCTCCATCTCGCAAAAGTCTGAACGCGTTTTTTTTCTCACAATCCGTCGCTTCAATATGCAACGAAGGGAAACTAACGTTACTTTACTAGTGAGGAAAATAACTTCACTTTTTCCCTATATGCCTTCTCAATACTCATAGCTTTTTATGCTTTCGCATGGTACCTTGTCTAAAAAAGGAGGTTCCATGAGTACTCTTGTTGTCGTTGCCTATCCCAATGAGTTTCAGGCCGAAGAAGTACGTCTGAAGCTTCTCAAAATGCAGCAGGAATATCTTGTCGATCTGGAGGACGCCGTCATCGCCGTCCGCAAGCAGGACGGCAAAATAAAGCTGCTCCAGCTCCATAACCTCACCGGCGCGGGCGCCGTTTCCGGCGGATTCTGGGGTCTGCTGATCGGTCTGCTCTTCATGAATCCTCTGCTCGGCGCGGCCGTAGGCGCGGGCGCGGGCGCCGTTTCCGGCGCGCTGGCCGACGTGGGCATCAACGACGCCTTCATGAAGGAACTCGGCAGCAATCTCAAGCCGGGCGGCTCCATGCTCTTCATCCTCTTCCGCAGCATCACCATGGACAAGGCTCTCCAGGAACTGAAGGGCACGGGCGGCACCATCATCCAGACCTCGCTTTCCCACGAGGATGAAAACCGTCTCCGCAACGCCATGGACGACAACGCCCATGAGTGCGACGCCGCGGAACAGACCATTTCCAGAAATTCCAGCCAGGGCTCCAACCTGCGTTGCGGCGAAACGACTTCCGCTCCCGCCGCGGCCGCGGAAGCCCCCTCCGACGACGCGGAATGCGACGCCGCGGAAGAAACCATCTCCAGAAACTCCAGCCGCGACTCCAATATGCGCTGCGGCAAGGAGGAAGCTGAAGAACCCCGCAACGAATGCGACGCCGCGGAAGAAACCATTTCCAGAAACTCCAGCCAGGGCTCCAACCTGCGCTGCTGATCAGGCCGGACTCCTCGTCTCGCTGGTTAAAAAGCCGGAAAGCTCGCTTTCCGGCTTTTTTCGCGCGCGCTTCAACGCCCCTCCACAGGCGCGCCGCATGAGATTGCCGTTATTCCCGCGGTTGACAGGTACAGATCACCCAGATATCCTGACCTATCTTTTTCCGATTTTAATCCAACCCCGGAGGAAACATATGGCCACTGTGCTTGGCAAGGCATTGACATTCGATGATGTCCTTCTGGTTCCCGAATATTCGGAAGTCACGCCGGACATGGTTGACGTGTCGGCATGGCTGACTCCCAGCATCAAGCTCGGCGTACCCTTCATCTCTGCCGCCATGGATACCGTAACGGAAGCCGAAATGGCCATTTCCATGGCCCGCCAGGGCGGCATAGGCATCATCCACAAGAACATGGATGTCGCCCGCCAGCGTCTCGAAGTGGAAAAGGTCAAGAAGTCTGAAAGCGGCATGATTCTCGACCCCGTCACCGTCGCTCCCGACGACACGGTGCAGCACGCCCTGGATCTCATGTCCGACTTCCGCGTCTCCGGTCTGCCCGTGGTGAAGAACAGCGCGCTCGTGGGCATCCTGACCAACCGCGACGTGCGTTTCGTCACCGAGCCGCAGACCACCCTCGTCTGCGAAGTGATGACCCGCGAAAACCTCGTGACCGTTCCCGTGGGCACCACGCTCGAAGAAGCCAAGCATCATCTGCACGCCCATCGCATCGAAAAACTCCTCGTCGTGGATGAAAACCGCCAGCTGCGCGGTCTCATCACCATGAAAGACATCGACAAGGTGCAGCAGTACCCCAACGCCAGCAAGGACGACAAGGGCCGTCTGCGCGTGGGCGCGGCCGTCAGCATCAGCAAGGACTGCGAATACCGCGCGTCCGAGCTGCTTTCCGCCGGCGTGGACGTGCTGGTGCTCGACTGCGCTCACGGCCATTCCGCCAACGTGCTGCGCAGCGTGGAAATGCTGCGCTCCACCTTCCCCAACTGCCAGCTCATCGCCGGCAACGTGGCCACCTACGAGGGCGCCAAGGCTCTCATCAAGGCCGGCGCCGACACGGTGAAGGTCGGCATCGGCCCCGGCTCCATCTGCACCACCCGCGTGGTGGCCGGCGTGGGCGTTCCCCAGGTGACGGCCGTCATGGAAGGCAGCCGCGCCGCCCGTGAAGCCGACCGCTGCTGCATCGCCGACGGCGGCCTCAAGTTCTCCGGCGACATCGTGAACGCCCTCGCCTGCGGCGCGCACACCGTCATGATCGGCAGCATGCTCGCCGGCACCGACGAAAGCCCGGGCGAAACCATTCTCTATCAGGGCCGCGCCTACAAGACCTATCGCGGCATGGGCTCCATCGACGCCATGCGCGCCGGCAGCGCCGACCGTTATTTCCAGAACCCCACCAAGAAACTGGTGCCTGAAGGCATCGTGGGTCGCGTGCCCGCGCGCGGTCCCGTTTCCGACACCGTGTTCCAGCTTGTGGGCGGCCTGCGCTCCGGCATGGGCTATCTGGGAGCTTCCACGCTGGACGAGCTGTATCAGAAGGCCCACATGGTGGAAATCTCCGCCTCCGGTCTGCGCGAAAGCCACGTTCACGACGTCATCATCACCAAGGAAGCCCCCAACTACAAGGTGGAAAATTAAAATTCACGGCCCTGCTTCGCCCGACCCGGACGGAGCGGGGCCTCAACGTTCCGGAATATCCATGTCCAAAGTCATCATTCTCGACTTCGGTTCCCAGGTCACCCAGCTCATCGCCCGTCGCGTGCGCGAGGCCGGCGTTTACTCCGAAATCCATCCCTGCGTCACGCCCGCCAAGGATGTGGCCGCCATGCATCCCGATGCCATCATTCTCTCCGGCGGCCCCGCCAGCGTGGGCGAAAAAGACGCGCCCCGTCTCGACAAGGGACTGCTGGAACTCGGCGTGCCCGTGCTCGGCATCTGCTACGGCATGCAGCTGCTCGCCCACGAACTGGGCGGCGAACTCGCCCAGTCCGAAACCCGCGAATACGGCCCCGCCGATTTTGAAAAAGTCGCCGACTGCCCTCTCTGGGACGGCATAGCCTCTCTTGCCGAAGGCAAGACCTCCCGCGTGTGGATGTCTCACGGCGACAAAGTGCAGACGCCTCCCCCCGGCTTCATCGTGACCGGCCGCACCGCCACCCTCGACGTGGCCGCCATGAGCTGCGACGAACGCCGCATCTACGCCCTCCAGTTCCATCCCGAAGTGCACCATTCCGAAGACGGCGCGCAGATGATCCGCAATTTCCTCTTCAAAGTGGCGCGCATTGAACCCGACTGGTCCATGAGTTCCTTCGTGGAACGCGTGGTGAAGCAGGTTCGCGAAACCGTGGGCGACAGCCACGTCATCTGCGCCCTTTCCGGCGGCGTGGACTCCACCGTGGTGGCCGTGCTGCTCAACAAGGCCATCGGTCAGCAGCTGCATTGCATCTTCGTGGATAACGGCGTGCTTCGCCAGAATGAAGGCGAAGAAGTCGTGGGCTATCTGCGCGAACACTTCAACCTGAATCTCAAGTACGTTCAGGCTTCCGATCTCTTCCTCGGCCTGCTCGCCGGCGTGGACGATCCGGAAAAGAAACGCAAAATCATCGGCCATACCTTCATCGACGTGTTCGACAAGGAAGCGCAGGCCATCAAGGACGCCGGTCACGACGTGAAATTCCTCGCCCAGGGCACGCTGTATCCCGACGTCATCGAGTCCGTGTCCTACAAGGGACCGAGCGCGGTCATCAAGAGCCATCACAACGTGGGCGGCCTGCCCGAAAAGATGAACATGAAGCTCATCGAGCCCCTGCGCGAACTCTTCAAGGACGAAGTGCGCGCCGTGGGCGCCGAACTCGGCATTCCCGAATCCATCCTGTGGCGCCATCCCTTCCCCGGCCCGGGTCTTGCCATCCGCGTCATCGGCGAAGTGACGAAGCCGCGTCTGGAAATCCTGCGCAAGGCCGACGTCATCGTCATGGAAGAGCTCCGCGCTTCCGGCTGGTACCGCAAGGTCTGGCAGGGCTTCGCCGTGCTTCTGCCGCTCAAGACCGTGGGTGTCATGGGCGACGGCCGCACCTACGAGCACGTCATCGCCCTGCGCATCGTGGAGAGCGTGGACGCCATGACCGCCGACTGGGCGCGCCTGCCCGCCGATCTGCTGGCCAAGATTTCCGGCCGCATCATCAACGAGGTGAAGGGCGTCAACCGCGTGGTGTATGACATCTCCTCCAAACCGCCGTCCACCATCGAGTGGGAATAACGAATCGCAGCCCCGGAGGTTCAAAGCTTCCGGGGCTTTCTGTCTTCCACTCCGTCGGCCGAACCGTTTATCCGCCTTTCAGGCGGCCTTGCCGGCCGAACAACGCCGACGGCGAGCCTCTCCTTCCTCCGACTTTTGCTTTTTCGAATCCAGCCATGAATTTCTTTGAACGGGCCTACGTCGTCATCCGAGAAATCCCTCCCGGCCAGGTCATAAGCTACGGCCAGGTCGCGTTTCTGGCGGGCAATCCCCGCATGGCTCGTCAGGTCGGGTGGGCGCTCCACGTCTGCCCGAAGGACGTGCCCTGGCACCGCGTCGTCCGCAAGGACGGAAGCCTCCCTTCCTTCGGTCTGGAAGGAAACCGGCGTCAGCGGGAACTTCTCGCGCGGGAAGGCGTCCGCTTCGACGACAGGGGACGCGTTCTGCGGGAATGCTTCGGGGACGGACTCTGACGCGAGGCTCGCGCCTGAAAACGCCCCTTCGCCGAATCGCCCCCGGTCAAGGATGCACTTGAAGGCCTAACAACGATATGCTACCGTCCTGAGCTGACGGAGAGATAACCCTCGTGAGGAGTTTTTTATAGATGTTTGGCATCGGCAGCACGGAATTGCTGGTCATTCTGGTTGTGGCTCTTCTTGTTCTCGGACCCAAGAACCTGCCCAAAATCGCGCATACGCTCGGCCGCGCCATGGGTGAATTCCGGCGCGTTTCCACGGAATTTCAGCGCACCCTCAATACGGAAATAGCCTTTGAGGAAGAAGCGGAAAAAGCCAAGGCGAAAAAAGCCGGGACTACCAATGAAAAAACGACTTCCGATACGACCGGCGGCTCTGCTTCGGACACGGAAAACAAGGCCTGAGCGGATCAACGGTATGGAAGAAAAAGACTATTCTCAATCCCCGGCCAACGGGGAAGGCAAAACTGACGATTCCGCCAGCCCCGATCTCGCCTCCTACTACGCCTCCGCCGCGGCGGCCGCCTCTTCCGGATATGAATTCCGCAAGGAGGAAAACGTCGACGCGGACGACGCTCAGGATGAATCCGCCACGCCGGACGTTCCCGACGCGGAGCCCACCAACGACGGGGAAACGCCCGCTGACGTTTCCGACGACGGCAGTCCGCACGGCCCTCTCGATCAGCTCTCCGAACCGGCGACGTCCGACGACGAAAAAACGGAACCTGGAATCAACGAACCCAGGCCGCCCTACGAAAACGCGCCTACCTTCGCCGCCTTCCAGGCTCCGGAAAAGACCGAAGCCAAAGACGAAGACGACGATGAACCCGAAGGCGCGGAAGACGACGTGCCCATGAGCATTCTCGGCCATCTCAACGAACTGCGCCGAAGACTGTTCCGCATCGTCATCATTGTCGTACTCGGCTTCGTGGCCTTTTACGGCGTTTCCGAACCGCTGTACGCCTTTCTTTCCGCGCCGCTTCAGGCCTGCATGCCCGAAGGCAGCAAGCTGATCTACACCTCGCCCCAGGGCGCGTTCTTCACGTACATGAAAGTGGCTCTCGTGGCGTCCCTGTTCGGCACGAGTCCGTTCAGCTTCTATCAGGTATGGGCGTTCATCGCGCCGGGGCTCTATCGCGAAGAAAAAAGGGCCGTGCTTCCGCTGGCCTTCTTCTCCTCGATATTCTTCCTTGCGGGCGCGGCGTTCTGTTTCTTCCTGGTGTTTCCCATCGCCTTCAAGTTCTTCATGGGGTTCGCCACCGACACCATCGTTCCCATGATTTCCGTGGAGGAGTATCTCAGTTTCGCGCTCAAACTGCTGCTGGCCTTCGGCGTGGTGTTCGAAATGCCCCTGTTCGCGTATTTTCTCTCGCGCTTCGGCCTTCTTACCCCCGCGTTCATGCGCCGTTCCCGCCGCTACGCGGTTCTGGTCATATTCATCGTGGCGGCCATACTTACCCCGCCCGACGTGTTCTCGCAGTGCCTCATGGCTCTCCCCATGCTGCTTCTCTATGAAGTGAGCATCTATGTGTCGGCCATGGCCTACAAGAAAAAAGACGACTCGCAATCCCACACGGAAAAGGAGGAATCCTGATGACGCGGCATGACGCCCCGCGCGCCGCGACGATGTCGCGCTCCACGGGAGAAACTTCCGTCAAACTGGAACTTTCGCTGGACGGCTCCGGCCAGACCAGCGTTTCCACCGGCTTCGGCATGCTGGACCACATGCTCACGCTTCTGGCTTTCTGGGCGAAGTTCGACCTTCGACTCACCTGCTCCGGCGACATGCACGTCGACGCGCACCACACCACGGAAGACGTGGGACTCTGCCTCGGCAAGGCCCTGCGCGACGCCCTCGGCGACAGAAAGGGCATAGCTCGCGCGGGTTGGGCCAAAGTTCCCATGGACGAAGCCCTCGCCGACGTGACCGTGGATCTTTCGGGCCGCCCCTGGCTGGAATTCCGCGGCGACGAGCTTCTGCCTCCCGTCATATCCGGCGAAGAAAAAGACGTGTGGAGGGAATTTTACAAGGCCGTGGCCTCAGCGGCCCAGTGCAACATTCACATCTGCTTCCAGTACGGCAAGAACGGCCATCACCTGCTGGAATCCGCCGCCAAGGGTCTGGGCCTTGCGCTGGCGCAGGCTGTACGACGCAGCGACGACCGCACGCCCAGCACCAAGGGGAGTCTTGACTGATGTCTTTTTTCCGCCACGTTCTGCTTGTTCTGTGCAGTCTGTGTCTGCTGGCCGGCTGCCAAAGTTCCGTTGAGCCCCAACGGCTCATCATGCCCGACCTTGTCGTGGCCGTCGCTCCTTTCACGCAGCCCACGCAGACCACGGAGCTGCTTTCCGGTTTCATTCCCGAAGATCAGAAAAAAATCTCGGAAGAGACGCTCAACGCGCTGGACGATCTGTTCCGTGAAAAGCTGCATCCCACCAAGCATCCCTACGTCTTCCTGAGCGACGCCGATATCAGCGGCGACATGGCCAGAGACGCCCGCGGTCGCCGCAACGCGCTGGTCACCTGGGCCGAACGCGCCAGAAAAGCCGGCGCGGACATGATCGTCGTACCCCAGATCATCACCTTGCAGGAGCGCGTGGGCAGCAAGGCCGGCGTGGTCACCGCGGCCGCCGTCAATGAAGACTTCTACCTCATCGACGCGCGCGATCCCGTTACTCTCGTCATGCGCAGCCATTTCGCCGAAGAACAGAAACCCCTGACCAGCGACCTCACCAAAATAGGCACGTTCTTCAAGCGCGGCGGTGGCTGGGTCACGGCGCGGGAACTCGCGGCCGAAGGAATGGACAAGGCTGTGGAGGAATTCGGTCTATGATCATCTTTCCCGCCGTCGATCTGCAAAACGGCAAGGCCGTGCGTCTGAAGCAAGGCAAAGCCGACGAATCCACCGTTTTCAACGACGATCCCGTGGCCGCCGCCCTGCACTGGCAGGAACAAGGAGCCGAATGGCTGCACCTCATCGATCTGGACGGAGCGTTCCAGGGCAAAAGCGTGAACGCCGACCTCGTGGCGCGCATCAGCCGGGAGCTCAACATTCCCATTGAACTCGGCGGCGGCGTACGCGACGAAGACGCCGCCCGCATGTGGTTCGACGCGGGCGTCACCAGACTCATCATCGGCACCATGGCGCTGGAAAAGCCCAAGGAATACGCCCGTCTCTGCTCCCTGTTTCCCGGCAAAATAGGCGTGTCGCTCGACGCCGTGGACGGCCGCCTCAAAACGCGCGGCTGGGTGACCGACGCCGGTCTCACGGTGGACGAGGTCATGCCCCGGCTTGTGGGCGACGGAACGGCCTTCATCATCTATACCGACATCGCCCGCGACGGCATGCAGAGCGGCGTCAACATGCCCATGCTCTCCCGCCTGGCCCACGCAAGCCCCGTGCCCGTGGTGGCCGCCGGCGGGGTGGCCACGCTGGACGACATCAAGGCTCTCTATCCGCTCAGCGTGAACGCCAATCTGGAAGGCGCCATATCCGGACGCGCCATCTATGAAGGCACGCTGAATCTTCCCGAAGCCATGGCGTGGATCAAAGCGCAGAACGCCTGATTCACGACTTGTCAATCTTTCTTTCCAGGCCCGTCTCCCCTTCCGCGGAGACGGGCCTTTCGCATCGTTTCGGGACGAACTGCCGTCTCGTCCGACGCGTAAGCCAAGTCGCCGGCTCTGGAAAGCGCGCTCCCTTCCGCCTTGACAAGCTCGCCGTCTTCAGGCTACTGCTGCCCCATCCATCTTTCTCTTACGCAAGGAAGTTTCCATGTCCTCTGACAGTCACAGTCAACAACGCCCCTTCAACAGCCTGAGCTGAACGTCCTTGCGCCCTTTCTCCCGCAGGTCGGACAGCCTGCCGAGGAGATCCCCATGCTTTTTCTCTTCCGCCTTCCGCGGCGACGCTCGCATCGCGTCTCTTCTCTGCCACGCTTGCGTCTCATGACGCCCCTTCCGCGTTAGCGCGAACGGATCCCGTCGCGTCTTCCGCAGTCGCGTCCTTGCTGGCAAACGGTCTTCGCTCTCGCCTCCAGACCACGCAAACGCGTTCCGGACACGCGTCGCTCCATTCCTTATCGTCCATAGTCCCGATCCAAAAACACGATCGCATCAACGGCGCGAGAACGCTTTCCGCGTTTTCGCGCGCCGAACCGTCTATCCCCCAAAAAGGAGTCTTCCATGGAAAATGCCAGCGTCCCCATCGCTTCGTTCACGCCCTTTACCCCTTCCACCTCAGACATCAGCGAGGAAAACGGCCATGACCCGTAAGGATATTCTGCTCTCCATTCACGACCTGTCCCTCGATCTTCGCGTCCGCCGGCTGGCGGAAGCGGCAAAACATACCCATCCCTCCGACATGGCGGACGCCTTGGCCTCGCTTCCGCTCTCCGCAACGCTTGATCTGATGCGGAAGCTGAACGCCGAAACCGCCGCCGATATGATCGAATATTTCCCCGAATCTCTTCAGCTCGCGCTCTTCTCCGCCATGGACGCCGCCGAGGCCGCGCGACTCTTTACGGCTCTCCTCGCGGACGAACGGGCCGACCTCTACGCCCGACTGGACGCGCGCTCCCGGCAGAACCTGCTTCCGGCTCTTGAAAAAAACGTCCGCGAAGAGACGCTTCGACTGGCGGCTTTTCCGGAAGAAAGCGTCGGTTCCGCCGTCACGTCCGAATATATTTCCGTTCTGCCAGAAACCCGCGTCTCCGCCGCGTTGAAAACCGCGCGCGCCGTCGCCCGCAACAGCGAAAACATCTACGTCATCTACGTGCTCGACCGAGAAAAACATCTGCTCGGAACCGTCTCGCTCCGCGACCTGCTTCTGGCCGACGACGAAGACACCATGAAAAGCGTCATGCGCCCTCATCCCGTTTTCGCCCGCGCCACATGGCCCCGAAGCCGGTCCACAGAGATGATTCGTCGTTACGATCTGCTGGCGCTGCCCGTTCTGGACGACGACGGCGCCATGATAGGCGTCATTACCGTCGACGACGCCATGGACATCGAAAAGGAACAGGACGCCTCCCAGCTGGCCCGTTTCGGCGGCACGGCCGCGCCCGACGACTCGGATCTTGACATTCTGACCTCGCCGCTCGCCACCATGTTCAAAGTCCGCGCGTTCTGGCTGATCTTCCTCACCGCGTTCGGCGTGATCACCAGCACCTTCGTCGCCGCGCAGGAAGCCATGCTCTCACAGGTCATCGTTCTCGCGGCCTTTATCGCGCCCATCGTGGACATGGGGGGCAATACGGGCAGTCAATCCGCCACGCTGGTCATACGCGCCATGGCCGTGGGCGACGTGGAGCTTCGCTGGGCTCATGTCTGGCGCGCGCTCAAACGGGAAATTCCCGTGGCCTGCGCTCTCGGCCTTACGGTGGCCGCGCTGGAATGCGCGCTGGCGCGATTCTCCAAGGGCGTCGGCATGGAAGTGCTCATGACCGTGGGCCTGAGCATGTTCGTCTGCACCACCGCCGGAGGCGTCATAGGGCTCCTTCTTCCCTTCCTCGCCCGCCGTATGGGCGCGGATCCGGCCACGCTCTCTTCCCCGCTCATCACGTCCGTCATGGATCTGCTCGGCGTGTTTATCTATTTCGGCTTCGCCTATCTCTTTCTCGGCGACCTGTTGCGTCCCCTCTGACGCAAAACGGCGAAACGCCCCCTCATCTGCGGGGCGTTTCGCCGAAATACGAACGCAGGGTTCTTAAAAATCACGATCGCTTCATCGCCAGCAGCAGCACGGAGCCGATGACCAGCGCGCAACCGACCCATCCGATCAGGGAAAAATTCTCGTTCCAAAGCCACCAGCAGAGCAACGTGCTGACCACTGGCTCCAAATTGCCCAGAATGGCGGCCTGCACGGGGGAAAGATACCGCAACGACTGCCCGTACCAGAAATAGGAAACGTACGTGGACACCACGCTGAGCACGAAAAGCGCGCACGCCGCGTGCATGGACACGGGTTCGAATTTCGCAAAAAACGAAAGCACGAACGCCGCGGGAATAAAGGTCATGGCAAACAGGGCCTGCGTGGAATAGCGATCCTTGTACCACGTGAAGAAAAGAAACTGAAACGCGTAGGTAAATCCGGAAAGCAGGCCGCAGGCTATGCCAAGATAGGACACCTCGCCGCCAAGGCTTCCGCCCGAAAGACAGACCAGGCTGGTGCCGACCATGGCCAAAGCCAGAGCGGTCATCTTGGACGCGTTGATGGCTTCATGAAACAGAATCCGCGAAAAAAGCGCCACCCACGCCGGAGCCGTGAACATGAGAATAATAGCGATGGCCCCGCCGCTTTTCTGAATGGAAATCTGCAACGAAAGAATGACGAGCGACACGTTGACGGCGCCGAAAAGCACCATGCTCGCCAGATCGCGCCCCCGGGCGTGCAACCCGCCGCGGAGCAGGGCGTGCGCCAAAAAACAGAAACCGGAAACGGCCATGCGCCAAAACGCCACCGTTGCGGGTTCCATGCCCTCGGCAAAACACACCCTGGACACCGGACCGATGATGGCCCACGCCAGCGCGGCCAGAACGCAATAGGCCGAGCCGATCCAGAATCCGCGATCGCTGAAATCGACCTTCATTCTCCGCCTCTCTCCACCATGCCGAACTCCAGGCCCGACGCCCCGGCCAGCGTTTCAAAACGACGAGCCGCCAGCGCAAGAGCCTTTTCCAGTTCGGCGCGCGGGGAAAAGGAATAGATTACCGTCAGAAGCCTGCGGGTTTCCGGCGTCACCATGGCTCTTGTGGAATCGCTGGTGGGGCTGCCCACAGGCCCTGAAGCGTCCGCCAGCAGCGGCATGAAAGACAGATCCACGGCGTCCTTGCCTATGCCCGGATAACTCTCGCCGGGCCGTCCCCTCCGAAGCGTGACGGTGCCTTCCAGACGATCCCGGTCGTATGACCCCAGAGAAAATCCGGTTTCCAAAGAAACAAGGTTGTTCACGTCCACCACGGTATTGATGCGGTACAAGTCCTTGCCCTGACGCACGCGACGGTACAAAGCCTCGGAAGAAACGCGCCACCGGCCCGGATCCTTGCCGCAGGCGCGATATCCGCGGCGTGACTCGCCGAGATTGGGCATGTCGGCAAGGGGAGTCGTTTCCAGCTTGACCTTGAGCTCCGGAAGCAAAGCAGCAAAGCATGCCTGAATCGCGTCTCCGGAAGCTTCCGGCTTCGCTTCATAGACCAGCCAGCCCAGACGGCAGTCCGGGCAACAGGAAAACATATCCTCGTCAATGCGTATATCCGGTCTCATGCGTCACTCTCCCCTTACAACAGATATGAAAAAAGCCGCCTGCTTGACACAGGCGGCTGAAATTTCTGGTGGAGATGAAGAGAATTGAACTCTTGGCCTCTTGAATGCCATTCAAGCGCTCTCCCAACTGAGCTACATCCCCGTTGCAGATGTACATTTGCCAGATTCGGGCACGATCGTCAAGAAAAAATATGCCTTCCCACGATTTTTTAGCTTCGGACGCTATTCCATCAGATCAAGAGCGTCGAGCACGGGCTGAAGCGTGCCTTCTTCCCGCGCTTCGCGCATGAGACGGCCGATATACTGAAGCTGACGTCTTCTGGCTTCAAAGCCGGAAAGGCGATCGTATTCATCCAGCCCCTCTTTAAGATCGGGAGGCAGCGGCAGACGGGCCCGCTTGACGGCGGGAATCTTCGCCAGTCGTTCTCCCACCTCCTGGAGCGCGGAACTGTCCCGTTTTTTCTGGGAACGGCTTACTCTGTCCTGCTCTTCCTCGCCGCCTATCTGGTAACGGTGCTTGCGGGGCATTACTGCTGCACCTCGGGACCGTTCTCATCGGGATTGAAATTGGCGCTTTCTTCCATTTCCAGCGTGTCGATCTTTTCTTCCAGCCATTCCATCAACGCGCGGGCGGTATGATAGTTGAACAAGACGCGGGAATGAATATGGCGGGTGATGACGCGTTCCTCTTCGTCGAAAGGCACCACTTCCGCGCCGAAGGCTCCGTCGGGCTCCACGGCTCTTTCGGAAAAAGACGGAAGCTTGTCGCTTTCCACATAAAAATTCACTTCTATTTCGCCCTGCGGATTGATGCCGCCCCACACGCCGTGCGTGTACTGCAGACGGCAGTCGGGATCCTGAGTGTATTCGTAACGCACCCTGCTGGGATATCTGATCTGACTCATGCAAACCTCTCAAAAATGGGGCCGCCGATCGGGCGAACCGGAATTTCCTTTCATATCCCGCCTTGCTCCGCAAGTAAAGAATATCCTCCCTCACGGCAAAGCGTTTTGCTCCCCCCGCGACACTTGACGGAACGGCCACCGCGCGGCACATTGGAACATTCCTGACGGCTCAGGCGGGATTCCCAGCCTATCCGACACCATGCCCAAGAGGATTTCTATGAACAGCTACACCAAGGAAACGCTGCAAGTCCGCCCCATTTTCGACTTTGAACTGCTGCTGAGCCTTCTTTCCGAAAAACGCCTCGGCGGAAAGGTGCTCGAAGAAATGGCCGACGCCTGGGAACGCTGGCTTCCCAAACTGCACGCCATCAAACTGGAAACCGGCAAGGGCCGCTATCTTGCGCTTTGGCTCGATAAGGACGTGGAAAAGGAAGTCGACGAGGAATGGAGCAAATCCGCCGAATACGGCTTCCGCTTGAGCGCGCTCGCCCAGACCATGTGCCAGTGCGCCGTGTATCAGCTTCTGCCCGAAGCGGAAGAAGCCGGATGCGCTCCCGCTCCCCAGCCTACGGCCGCCCTTCGCGAAGCTCTGGCCGCCGAAGGTCTGGACTATCAGGACGTGACCCATTCCATGCTGCCCAAATTCAGCGTTCTTACGCCCTATCCCTTCCACGGCGCGTGCGATATCTGCTATCTGCGCAAGGAATGCCCCAAGGCCAACGGTCAGTCCAACCAGTTCCGTTCCATTGAAATCGGCGGCGATCCGCAGCAGAAGGCCTAACCATGGACAAAGAACGTCTGAAAGAAGGATTCTTTCATATCTTCAAGGCCGCGGGCTATTCCCTCGCCGGGCTCAGAACGGGTCTCCGTCTCAGCCTCGCCTTCCGTCAGGAGGCCGGCGTCTTCCTCGCCCTTGTCCTTCTGCTGGCCGTGTGCGGCAAACCTGTCGTCACATGGCTCATCACTCTGGGCGCGTGGCTGCTCGTCATGATGGCGGAACTCATCAATACCGCCATTGAAGAAGCCCTCAACCTCATCACCCGCGATTACAACATCGCGGTGAAAAACGCCAAGGATATGGCTTCCGCGGCCGTGTTCCTCATGCTGGCGCTCAACGCCGCGCTCTGGTTCTGCGTCTTCATTCTGGGCCTGTTCTGAAAACCGTCCGCCGGGAGCGTCTCCGCGGCAGAGCCTTGTCTTTCGTCTCCGCCGTCGGCATGAACGCCGCGTCCCGACAGCCCGCGCGTCTCTTCTCCCGCGGAGCCCCAGACTCCTCCACACTTCTTCAACGCATCGGGGAAATTCCCATGGAAACCGTCTTCCTGAAAAAAGGCGAAGATCGTCGCCTGCGCGTAGGCCATCTCTGGGCGTTCAGCAACGAAATAGACACCAAACGTTCTCCCCTTTCGTCCTTCGCGCCGGGACAGTCCGTTATCGTGGCCGACAGCGGCGGACGTCCGCTCGGCGCGGGATACGTCAATCCGGCCTCGCTCATCGCGGTGCGCATGGTCAGCCGCAAGGCGGACGAAACGCTCGGCCCCGATCTGCTGCGCCGACGCCTCGCCGACGCCCTTTCCCTGCGCGAACGCATGTTTAGCCGTCCGTTCTATCGCCTCTGCCACGGCGAAGGCGATTTTCTGCCCGGCCTCGTGGTCGACCGTCACGGCGAGCACGTCGTCTGTCAGATTACCACGGCGGGCATGGACGCCCACACCGACGAACTGGTGAACGTCCTTGACGAGCTGCTGCATCCCTCTTCCCTGCTGCTCGACAATGACGTGGCTTCCCGCGACCTCGAAGGGCTGGAACGCTTTCAACGCGCCGCCCTGGGCGACGCGCCCGAAGAAGCCTCCGTGGAAGAAAACGACATGACCTACGTCATTCCCCTCCGGGGCGGTCAGAAAACGGGCTGGTTCTACGATCAGCGCAGAAATCGCGCCGCTCTCACGCCCTTCGTGCGATCGACTCCCGGCTGCCGCGTGCTCGACGCCTTCTGCTACGCGGGCGGTTTCGGAGCCCTGGCGGCGAAAAACGGCGCCGGCTCCGTCAGTTTTCTCGACGCGTCCGCCCACGCGCTGTCCTACGCTCGGCGCAACGCCGAACAATTCGGCGCCGACGCGGAAACTCTTCAAGGCGACGCCCTTTCGCTGCTCGCGGATCTGCGCCGCGACGGACGCGTCTTCGACATCGTCTGCCTTGATCCTCCGGCGTTCATCAAACGCAAAAAAGACGCCCGTCAGGGATTGGAAGCTTATCAGCGGGTCAACGAACTCGGACTCGATCTGGTGCGCCCCGGCGGCATGCTCATGACCTGTTCCTGCTCCCATCACCTGGAAGCCGACGCCCTGCGGAATCTGGTCACCCGCGCCGCGGGCAAAAGACGCCGTCACGCGCGGCTGCTCTTTCAGGGCTTCCAAGGTCCGGATCACCCCATTCATCCCGCCATGCCGGAAACGGCCTATCTCAAGACCTTCCTTTTCCACCTGCCGGAATAACCGTACGCCATTAACAAAAAAGCGGCGCGTCCTCACACAACGGAACGCCGCTTTTTTTGCGCGCCAGCCGCGTCGACCGGCGATTTCTAGAATCGAAAACCGTACGAAACGCCGAAAACGTTGAATCCGGAATTGCTGCCGTAGATGCCAGCGTTGGAAATATGCGCGGCGTCCAGTTGCAGGCTGTGTCTGAAATCTTCCCCGAACTGCACGCCCAGCGCGCCCTTGGAACGGAACTGAAAACGCCCGCCCATGTCATGCGTGCCGAATCTGTCTCCGGAAAGAACGACGCCTCCCACCGTAGCGAACGCGTACGGTCTCCAGCACCCTTCCCGATAAAAAACCAGCAGCAATCCCACTGACGCGCCCCCGCTCCAGATCTCGTCGTCGGCGTCATGACGCCAGACAGAAGCGGAAACTTCCGCCAAAGGGGACAACGCCATGGCGTCGTTTTCATACAGGGGCGAAAACGTTCTGCGCAGTCCGACGTCGCCTGTCACGGATTCGCCGTTGCCGCCGCCCGCGCCTAGAAAAAACCACCAGTCCCCCGCCTCGGCGGAGGAAACCATGCACAGCGCGATAAAAAACGCCGACAACGCCCTCACGGCGCGCCCCTTCCAAAGATTGCTCACGTCTGACATCGCCTTCTTCCTTTGCAGAACCTGCCGTTTTCCTGAACGCGGCGTTTTGATGTTCGTGAAAAAATAATAACATGGTTTTGAGATGTCAAAAGATTGTTCCATCATCTTTCTGATGAAATTTAAGCGAAAGCCTCTCCCGCCATGCGGCGCGCACGGCGTTTCCATCAAGCAATCTTCAACGGGGTTCGTCCCTTGCTTGCCGCCCGTCCCGTTTTTCTATACCGTTGAACACGCGCATTTTTCGCGCCACATATTCCGACGCTACGCCGGCACAAGAGGTTCCGCCATGTCATCCATTCAGGCTACCCGCATGCTTACTCCGGGCCCCACGCCCATTCCCGACCGTGTCCGTCTGGCCATGGCCGCTCCCCTGCTCCATCACCGCAAGGACGCGTTCAAAACCGTTCTGGCGGAAAACCAGACCATGCTGAAACAGCTGTTCTGCACGGAATCCCCCGTCATTCCCCTGGCGTGTTCCGGCACCGGAGGCATGACCGCCGCGGCGTTCAATCTGTTCCAGCCCGGCGAACGCGTGCTCGTGGCCACGGCCGGATACTTCGGCAACCGCTGGGTAGACATCGTCACCCAGCGCGGTCTTGATCCCGTCGTGCTTCGCAAGAACGCCGGAGAGTCCTTCAATCCCGAAGAAATTCGCGCCATGCTTGACGCCGATCCGTCCATCCGCGGCGTGTTCATGCAGATTTCCGAAACCTCCACCGGCGTGCTACATCCCGTGAAGGAAGTGGCCGCCATAACGCGCGATCGACAGGTGCTGCTCGTGGCCGACGGCATCTCCGCGGTATCCATCTCCCCCACGCCCATGGACGAATGGGGCATAGACTGCCTCATCACCGGCTCGCAAAAAGGGCTCATGCTTCCGCCCGGTCTGGCCTTCGTGGCGCTCTCCCCCCGCGCCTGGCGGCGAGCCGAGGAAGTCAGGCCTCAATGCTACTATTTCGATCTCGTCCAGGAACGCGCCAGCTGCGAAAAGAATCAAACCCACTACACTTCGCCCATAAGCCTGCTCGTGGGTCTGCATGAAGCCCTGACCATGCTGCTGGAATTCGGCATGGACAACGTGTTCAAAAAGCAATGGGCCCTCACCCAGATGGCCAGAACCGGCATCGCCGCCATGGGCATGGAACTCTTCGTCAAGGAAGAAGGCCGATACACCTGGGGCCTGACCAGCGTGCGCATGCCGGACAACATTCCCGCCACGCCCGTCGTCGCCAAGGCGTTCAAGGACTGCGGCGTCATCCTTACCGCCGGACAGGGCGACCTCAAAGAAAAAGTGCTCCGACTCGCTCACATGGGCTGGATAGACTGGGCCGATCTGGCCGCCGGCCTGCACGCGCTGGCCTGGAGTCTGCCGGTAAAGCCTCAGGGGGCCTATATCGAGGCCGCGCTCGACGCCTATCATAACGCGCTTGGCGAGTAATCTTCCGCCAACGCAAGATGAAAGAACCGACCCGAACATAGTTCAGGCCGGTTCTTTCATCGCAATGGCGCCTCTTCGATCAACGCAAGAGCATAAATACGCCGGTAAACACGCAAAGACAGGCGATGGCCTTCTTGAGAAGCGCGGTATTCATGTGACTGGCGGCCCGTATGCCCGCCCACACGCCGATACTCTGCAATATCACGGACAACAAGGCGACGTGCCAGTTGATCTGATCGATAATGATGTTTCCCACGCTTCCGGAAAGACAGGCAAACATCTGGAAGGGCTGCGCCGCCGCCACAGTGGGAAAAGGCGGAAACCCCATGATGATCATCAAAGGCACGGAGAGCACCGGTCCGCCCATGCCGGTAAGGCCGGCCATGAACCCCACGACGGCCCCCACAAAAAGCAGATACCGAAAACGACCGCGCTCCGTCTCCATGCTGCTCATGGGATGAGGCTGGCGCAAGGCGGCCGCTCCGGAAATGATAATGAGCACGGCCAGAATGGCGCTGAGCGCCACATCGCCCACCACATGCTTGGTCAGCGCGCCGAAACAGCTGAACAGAAACGCGCCGATGCATTGCGGAACGACGAGATCCTTTTTCAGATTGCCGCGCCGCCAGTGAAGAAACGTGCCCACCGCCGCGGTAAAGAAAAAACTGCACAACGCCGTGCCAGAAGCCAGAGACATGGGCATGCCCGTGCCGTACTGAATGGCGGGGATAAGCAGAATTCCCCCGATGCTGGTGGCTCCGCAAAGAAATCCCACGACGACAAAACTTACGATGAGAAAAAGCGACATACCCTTCTCCCTGACCGGGCGACGAAACTTTCCGTTCGGCGGCGAACTATGAACGCTTCCGTTCGCCGCCTGTGCGGTTCAGCCTATGCCCTTCGGCATACCGTTGCGGGATATGACATCAACAATCTTCCCGAACATGCCGCCCGATTTCCTCGACGCAACCTCTAATACGCCGATATCTCAAATAAAAATTTGCATTTCTCCGCCATGCGCCTTCTGGCATAAATCATGCAGGACGATCATGACGAACCAAACAGCCTCGTGAGAGAATCCATGCGACTTTTTCTTGCCACCGCCTTTTGTCTGACGCTCTTCGCGCTGAACTCCATACTGTGCCGGGCGGCTCTCGTCGTCTGGGGCATGGAGCCGCTCCAATACACCGCCGTGCGAGGTCTTTCCGCCGCCGTCATGCTGGCCCTGCTGTGCGCCGTCCACATCGTGCGCGGCCTTCCTGGACGGGGATCCGTCTGGAAACAGGCCTGGAAAGAAAGCTCCTGGGCCGGTTCTCTGTTTCTCTTCCTGTACATGATATGTTTTTCCCTCGCCTACATGGCCATGCCTTCCGCAGCGGGCACGCTGGTCATCAATATTTCCGTACAGTTCGGCATGATGGGCTGGGGCATGGCGCACGGCATGCGACTCTCCAAAATGCAGGCCGCAGGTCTCGCCATGGCTTTCGCCGGACTTGTCGCGCTGCTTTCCCCCGGCCTTACGGCCCCTCCTCTGATCAGTTCTTTGCTCATGGTCGTCGCCGGCTTGTCCTGGGGAGGATACAGCGTCTGCGGCCGAGGAGCGTCTTCCGCCTCTCTGGCTACGGCAGGAAACTTTTTCCGTTGCGCTGTCGCGGGTCTCGCTACGGCGTGCGTCGCCTCGGTTCTGGAATCGCCGGCCCATCCCGCGGCCTACGCCTGCGCGCTGGCGGCGGGAGCCGTGGCTTCCGCTCCCGGCTATGTGCTGTGGTACGTCATCGTTCCCCGGTACAGTCTCACCGGTTCGTCCGTCATTCAGCTCAGCGTTCCGCTCATTACCGCCGTTCTGGCCGCGTTTCTGCTCGATGAAGCCATCACGCTGCGTCTCGCGCTGTGCTCCGTTCCCATTCTGGGCGGCATTTGCCTGGCGCTGACCGCACGACAGAAAAAAGAACGCGACTCATAATACCTTCAGACCATGTTTCTCCAGATCCCGTATCTTGCGGAACATGGTGCTTCTGTCCATGCGAAGCATTTTTGAAGCCGCCGTCATGTTACCGGAAAAACGGGCGATGGCCGCCTTCAACATGCGACACTCCATTTCCCGCATGATGTCGTGATAATCCTTACCCTCAAAGTCGAATTCCATCGATGAAGGTTCAGGTTCCCGCGACAACGCCGTGGAATTGATGGGCAGATGGTAGGAGCGCACCACGTTCTTCGGACATGTGACCACAGCTTCCTGCATCATGCTCTTGAGCTCCCGGACGTTGCCAGGCCAGTCGTAGGAAAGCAGCAGGGCTTCCACGTCTTCGCCCATGGTGACGGAACGGTTGTACTTGCGGCAGAAATACTGAAGGAAAAAGTTGGCCAGCGGCATGATGTCATCCTTTCTCCGACGCAGCGGAGGAATGTTCAGCACCGCTATCTTCAACCGATAATAAAGATCGCTTCGGAACTCCCCGCGGGACACGGCCTTTTCCAGATCCTTGTTGGTGGCGGCGACCACGCGCACGTCCACCTTTCTGGGCGTGTTGGCTCCCACGCGCACGATGACGCCGTCCTGCAGAAAACGCAGCAATCTTGTCTGCAAAGGTAACGGCAGTTCGCCGATTTCATCGAAAAAAACGGTACCCCCGGCGGCCGCTTCAATGAGGCCTATGCGGCCGCTTCGGCTCGCGCCGGAAAAGGCTCCGCCGATATACCCGAACAGTTCCGATTCGATAAGGTTCGGAGAAATGCTTCCGCAGTCCACCTTGATGAACGGCTTGTCGGCTCGCCGGCTCATGGCGTGTATGCGCTGGGCCATGACGTCCTTGCCCACGCCGGTTTCTCCGAGAATAAGAATGGAAATGTCCGTCTGCGCCATGATGCGGGCCTTGGAAAGAAACGCCTCCATGGCCGAACTGAAAATGAAATTGCTCCCGTCTTCGGCCGACTGAAGACCGGAACTATTGTTGATGCGCACCAGCGTGTTCAACAGATCGCGCTGATGGGCCAGCTTGTTTTCCATATTCACGATGGTGCTTATGTCACGGATAAAGGTGATGCACATGACCACCTTCCCTTCCTTATCCAGGATAGGAAAACCGTCCAAAGAAAGATGACGTCCGTTGGACAGCGTCTGTATCTTGGAAACGGGACGGCCAGTGCTGATGACCTCGGGATTGACGGCAACGTCGAAAATACCTTCCGCCACAATGCTTGTCGCTTTGCGCCCCATCATCCATTTCTTGGAAAATCCGCTCAACTCCTCATACTTTTTATTGACGAAAAGACATGTGGAGTCCGCATCGCTTATCCAGATGCCATCCTGAAAAACGTCAAAAGCCTGTTCCATATATTCAAGAAGCACGGAATCCATGAACAACCCGACACAAGGATAAAATTTTTGGCCTGCCACGCCATTCTGCAATAAATTCACTCCGTTCACAACACCTTCCAGAATCAGAACACTTGCGCAACGTATGCAAAAGGCCGCCGCGACATCGCGGCGGCCTCATTTCTCGTCGCATGGCAGAAACGAACTTCCGAAACGGCCGCTCTCGAATCCGTTCACGCGCAAGAAGCTCTCACCGTAAAAAACGCGCTTTCCCACGCACGGCTCGCTTCCGCGCCTGACAAGACGCTAGTCTTCAGAAAGTCCCAGCACGGCGCAGGCGTTCTTGTACATGATCTTTTCCCGCACGTCCTCGGGCAGATCCATGGAGGCGTAATTGGCGAGGCACTCGCCCTGCTCCACAAACGGATGGGCGCTGGCGAACACCACCTTGTCGGCTATCATGGACTTCATGGCGCTGATGTAGGTTTCGCACATGGGGGCGGCCTCATACTCCGAAATGTCCATGTACACGTTCTTGTTGCGATAGCAGGCGTAAATGGCCTCATGCACGAAGGGATAGCCGCCGTGACTCATGACGATCTTGAGTTCGGGGAAGTCGCGCGCCACCACGTCCACGTCGCGAGGATCGGTATAGGTCATCACCGCGCCGGGAACCTGAGGCGGCGGAGCCATGGTGATGAACACGGGCACGTTCAGTTCGCAGCACTTGGCGTAGATGGGATAATAGCGCGCTTCGCAGGGGCTGATATGGGCCAGATAGGGATCGGTGGCGATGCCCTTCATGCCGTATTCCTTCACCACCTTTTCCACTTCGCGCACGGCGCCCATGCCCTTGTGCGGATCAATGCCCCAGAAGCCGAGGAACATGTCGGGATAGGCGCGGCAGAATTCCAGCACGCTGCCGTTGTTGTCCGGGAAACCGTAGGTGGTCTGGCAGTCGCGGCCGGTAATGACGCAGCGCGTCACGCCGCGGGCCTTGAGATCAACCACGATTTCATCGAGAGTCTGCGGCTTCCACTTGTCGAAGCCGCTGGCTTCGCAGCTGGCATTGAACATGGTGCTGTTCTTGATGCCGTTCAGAATGGCCTCGGTGTGAGGCCGAAAACGAAAGTCGATAATCTTCATCACCAGTCCTCCCTGGTTGAAGGATCATGCATAAAAAGGAGCTACTTTGCGCCTCGTTCCTCGTCCACGATGGCCTGAACGCGCGCGGCCACGCCGGCGGGCAGGGAAACTTCGCCCATGGGATACTCTCTTCCCAGGAACATGTATTTCTGCGTTCCCAGGCGATGGTAGGGCAGCGCTTCATAGGAAACGTTGGCGTAGCCCTTGAGCAGGCGGCCTATGGAGCGGGCGGTTTCGTCATCGTCGTTGAAGTCGGGAATGACGGGCGTGCGCACCAGCACGGGCTTGTCGGGGAAGGTTTCCAAAAGCTTCTTCAGGTTGGAGAGAATAAGCTCGTTGCCTCTGCCCGTGGCCCACTTGTGCTTTTCGGAGTCGGTGTGCTTGACGTCGAAAAGGATGTTGTTGAGGAGCGGAGCCGCCTCTTCCATGGCTTCCCACGGCACGCAGCCGCAGGTTTCGATGGCCGTCTTGATGCGGCGTCTGCGGGCCTCGCGAAGAAGCGCCAGGGCGAACTTTTTCTGGAACAGCGGCTCGCCGCCGGAAATGGTCATGCCGCCGCCGGAACGGGAGTAGAAAATGGAATCCTGAGCCACCACGTGAAGCACGTCCTCAACGGTGCGGTTCTTGCCGTACACGATGAGGCTCTGCGCGGGACACGCCGAGGCGCAGGCGATGGTTTCGCAGTCGTTGCAGTGGGTGCAGTCGATGTCGAGAGCGCCGTTGACCGCGCGGATGGAGCCGTAGGGACAGGCGGGAATGCAGAAATTGCACTTGGCCGGAGAAATGCAGCGGGTGGGGTTGAAGGCCATCTGCGGCTGCGGTTTCTGGGATTCGGGGTTGCTGCACCAGCGGCAGGCCAGAGGGCAGCCCTTGGTGAACACTATGGTGCGGATGCCCGGACCGTCGTGAACGGAATATTTTTGAATGTTGAACACCAGGCCGGTGACCTTTCTGTCCTCAAACGTACTCATGATAACCTCGCGTGCGGCTGCGAAAAGGGGGCACTCTGCCCTTCGGAAACGCCGCGTCCGGCATCGGACGCGTTCCGTCAAAAGAAAACCGGCTCCTCCCCGGCAAGGAGGAGAAGCCGGCGGGGCATCAGGCCCCTTGTCTACTACAGATCGTCGTGATCGGTACGGGCGATCAGGTCATTCTGAAGGTCGGGCGACAGGTCCACGAAGTAGGCGCTGTAACCGGCCACACGAACGATGAGGTTGCGGTACTTCTGCGGATCCTTCTGAGCGGCAAGCAGGGTTTCCTGATTGAGCACGTTGAACTGCAGATGCCACAGCTTGAGGTCGCACCAGGTGCGGATGAACTGCACCAGCTTTTCGGTGCCGGCTTCGCCTTCCACGCTCTTGGGAGTGAACTTGATGTTCAGGAGGCGAGCAGCACGATTGCGCAGGCCGTAGTTCTTGGTCTTGTAGTTAGAGAGCAGAATGGCGGTAGGACCATTCACGTCCGCGCCGTGGGAGGCGGAAGAACCGTCGGACAGCGGGAACCATTCGGTACGGCCGTTAGGCGTGGCGCTCACCACCTTGCCGAAAGGCACGTGGGAGGTGAAGGGCACGTAGCGCACGTCGTTGTTGATGCCCATTTCGGGGGAGTACTTCTGGGCGAATTCCACGCAGATGCGGTCGATGGCCTTGCCGATTTCGTCGGCGTAGGGATCGTCGTTGCCGTAGCAGGGGCAGCTCTTCACGAGCTGCTGGATGTCTTCGTAGCCCACCCAGTTGTGATCCATGGCTTCCAGGAGCTGATCCATGGTGATGCGCTTTTCTTCAAACACCAGCTTCTTGATGGCGGCCAGGGAGTCGATGACCGTGCCGAAGCCCATGAATTCAAAGTAGCCGAAGTTGGCGCCTTCGGGGATGATGCGGGTGTGCAGGTCGAGGCAGTACTTCATGCACAGATCGTGCAGAGCGGAGCCCATGGGCTGGGCGAAGTGTTCGGCGCGAACCTTGGTGACGATGTACTGCTGGGTGAACGTGGCGCGCAGGAACAGGTCCTGCTGTGCCTTGTAGGCTTCCCACATGTCGTCCCAGGTCTTGAAGGTGCGGGGATCGGGAGTCTTCACGCCGAGCTGCTCGTCGCCGTACTTCTTCATTTTGCCCTGACGCAGAGCCATTTCCAGAGCCGCGGCGAAGTTGGTGTACGCGCCGCCGGAGGTGTAGGTGTCGCGGTTGGGCATACGGGTTTCGGTGCAGCCGGACACGGCGTAGTCCAGAGCTTCTTCAAAGGTACCGCCCTTGGAGGCGTACAGCGGCACGACTTCTTCGTCGTTGCAGAGCTTGGGGAAGCCGGAGCCGTACTTGATGGTTTCGGCCACGTCCCACAGGTATTCGTCGGGAGAGAGCGAATGCACGCGGGCGGCGAGGTCCGGGTAGTGCAGGGGGAATTCACGCTTGGAGCGCAGGAACAGGTGGGTCAGTTCGTTGGTGGCGTCCACGCCGTCCTTGGTCTGTCCTCCGATGGTCACGGCTTCCCAGTGCGCGTAGCCTTCGTTGAAGGCGCCGCCCTGAGGAGAAATGTACATGTCGATGAATTCGGCCATGCCGACCCACATGCATTCCAAAAGTTCCATGGCCTTTTCTTCGGTGAGCACGCCGGCTTCCATGTCCTGCTTGTAGTAGGGATAGAAGTACTGGTCCATGCGGCCGTTGGAAATGGTGGTGCCGGTCTTCTGTTCGATGCGGGAGAACATCTGCACGAACCACTGGGACTGCACGGCTTCATAGAAGTTGCTCGCGGGTTCCGCAGGCACCTTTTCAGCGATTTCGGACATTCTCAGAAGTTCCGCCTTGCGCACGGGATCCGTGGTAACGGCGGCAACTTCGCGGGCCTTGGCGGCGTAGCGGCGGGCCCAGAGGACGATGGCGTCGCACACGATGACCACGGCTTCCAGGAAGGGACGCTTGTCGGCCTGGTCCACGGGGCTCGCGGGATCAAGGGCGGCCAGCTTGGCTTCGGCTTCGGCCTTGATGCCGTTGAAGCCGCGCTTAAGCACCTTTTCGTAATCGTGCACCCACTGGATGGAGGAACGGAAGGAAGAGGTTTCGTTCACCACAAAGCGGGAGATGAGGCCTTCGTCGTCCACATAGGTGAGCTTGTGCACCCATTCGGGGAGAGCCTTGTTCAGGGCTTCGTGATAGGTCTTGCCCTTCCAGTAGGGAGCGATCTGCTCCATGACGATCTTGGCGTCTTCGGGGCTGATGGTGGCGGGGGACTGCTCGCGGGTGGGCAGGTCGCGCACGGCGATGTCGAGGAAGTCGCCGTCGAGTTCAGGATACAGGATGCCGTAACGGCCAATCTTGGAGCCGGCGCGGCCGAGCAGCAGCTGACCGTCTTCGACTTCCACGGTCATGTTCTTGGCGATGTGCATGAGCGCCTTGGCCCAGCGGAGCACGAGGGGCTGCCCTTCGGTTTCCTTCATGGACTGGGTGAAGTACAGGGCGCGTTCCACGTCGATGACGGGGGTCTGTCCTTCAAATTTGGCAATGAGGTCGAACACGCGGGCATGCGTGTCATAGTACTTGTCCTTTTTACCCTTCTGTTCGTCAAAGATGCGCTGTTCCTGCGGGGAATGGCATTCACAGGCTTCGGGGTTGAGCATTTCAATGGCACTCATGTGAACTCCTTGAAGGTTCGTTTCGGACCGTGCCTTTCGGGCGCAGGCTCCGGGAGCGGATGGCTCCTGAAATGGGTGAGGAGGGAGACTCCTTCCCGGAATTTCTCCGGGAAGGTCCTTTATGGCCGTGTGTATGGCCGGTTTAGCCGGCTCCGCCGACCAGGCAGAGGGGAATCGCCGGGATGTAGGTGATGAGGAGCAGCACGATAATCATAAGAGCGATCATGGGCAGGCTTGCCTTGGCGATCTGCTCGATGCGGGTTCCGGAGATGCCGCTGGCCACGAAGAGGTTGACGCCCACGGGCGGGGTGAGGAAGCCGATGGCCAGGTTCACCACCATGATGATGCCGAAGTGCAGGGGGGACACGCCCACGCCGGTCACGATGGGCAGGAGGATGGGCACCAGGATGACGATGGCGGCCAGAGCTTCCATGAACACGCCCACGATGAGCAGAAGCACGTTGATGATGAGCAGAATGGCTATCTTGCTGCTGGTAAAGCCGAGAATGGCGCGGGCGATGGTGCCGGGCACGTCTTCAATGGTCATGATGTTGCCGAAAAGCGTGGCCATGGCCATAAGCACGATAATGACGGCCGAAGTTTCGCAGGCTTCCACGCAGCAGGCGCACACCTTGCGGAAATCCAGTTCCCGGTAGATGAACACGCCCACGATGAGGCCGTAGAAGGATGCTACCGCCGCGGCTTCGGTGGGAGTCATCAGACCGCCGTAAATGCCGCCGAGCACGATAACCGGCACGAGCAGGGCCCACTTGGCGTCCCACACGGCGCGGGTCACGGTGCCCACGGTACGGGTGCGGGAGGAACCGCGCCAGTTGTTCTTGCGGGCCGCGTAGTAGGAATACCCCATGAGCACGGCGCCGGTGAGCACGCCGGGAACGATGCCGCCGATGAACAGGTCGCCGATGGAAACCTGCGCCGCAATGCCGTACACCACAAACGGGTTACTGGGTGGAATCATGACGCCGATGGCGCCGGCCGCCGCCACGATGGCCGCGGCAAAGGTTTTGCTGTAACCCCGCTCCTCCATGGCGGGAATGGTGAGCGCGCCGATGGCCGCCACGGTGGCCGGACCGGACCCGCTGATGGCGCCGAAGAACATGCAGGTCGCCACGGTGGTCAGAGCCATGCCGCCGTACATGCCGCCCACCAGTTCGTCGGCGAGTCCGAGCAGCCGCTGGGAAAGTCCGCCCGCGCCCATGAACACGCCGGCGGCAATAAAGAACGGAATGGCCATGGTGGGGAAGCTGTCCAACGAAGTGAAGGACACCTGTGCCAGATACTCGATGGGCAGCGTGTCGGCGCAGAGAATGGTGGTCAGCGCGGACATGCCAAGGCCGATGGCGATGGGCACGCCGGTCACGCAGAAGAGGAGAAAATATCCGAAGAGCGCGGGGACCGGATCAATGTACTCGGCGAGCACGCAGGGAGACATGACCGCCACGGCGACCACCGCGCCGATGAGGGAATCCAGTATTCCCGTCACCTTGATTTGCTTGACTATGGACTGAACGAGCCGCAGGCTCATAAGTCCGAAACCGAGAGGCAGAATGAGATAAGGAATGAGGAAGGGAATGCGCATGGCCGCGGTATGCTGCGGAAAACGCTGCAGACGCTCGATCTGCCCCCATCCGTAATAGGTGATGGTAAGGGTGAGCATGAGGAAGATGAGTTCCACGAATATCCAGCTGATGCGCTGGAGACGCGGGGGCAGCATCTGATACACGAAGTCAATGCGTATGGAGCTGCGCTTGCGTATGGCCACGCTCACGGCAATGTAGGAGATCCAGATGAAGATGTAGCGGGAAATTTCTTCCGTCCACACGGCCGCGCCGGCGCGTTCGACGAGAGGCGTGATGAAATAGCGGTAAATAACCTGCCAGGTAATGAAGAAAATGATGGCAAGAAGGCCTGAAACCAGAAAAATATTTTCAAAGTTCTCGTCAAGCCAGTGCAGAATGCCGGTGGATTTTTGGGTGTCGGTGCTCATGGATTTCAAGCCTCAGAGATAAAAATGAAGCGGGCGGATCGCTCCGCCCGCAGGCGGCATTACTTCTGGGTGTCGGCGATGAGCTTCAACAGATTGGGATCGATTTCCTTGGAGAACTGATCGCGCACGGGCTGGGTGAGCTTATAGAATTCCGCGCGTTCCGCGTCGGAGAGCATGTGAATCTTGATGCCCTTGTCGCGGAAGGCCTGCCAGGCTTTTTCTTCCAGCTTCACGGTTTCGGCGCGTTCCCAGTCGGTGGCTTCACGGGCGGCTTCCATGAGGATCTTCTGCTGATCGGGAGTCAGGCTGTCCCACTTGGCCTTGTTCATGAGCAGAATGTGCATGGAGTAGTTGTGCTCGGAGTTCATGGCATACTTCAACACTTCGGTATGCTTGGAGTCGTTGAGCAGAGAGAAGGTATTGCCTTCGGCGTCCACGGTGCCCTGCTGCAGGGCGGTGTAGGTCTCGCCCCAGGCCACAGGCGCGGGGTTCATGCCGAGTTCGGTGGCCACGGCCACTTCCACGGGAGAATCGGTGGTGCGCACCTTGAGGTTCATAAGACTCTTAACGGAGTCCAGGGGCTTGGTGGAACTCACGAAGTTACGATAGCCATATTCGCTGAACATGATGGTCTTCAGGCCGCACTTTTCCGCCACCTTGTCCAGAGCCTTGCCAAGTTCGCCTTCATCGAGAGCCTTGTACAGGTTCTGCTGATACTTGGGGGAAGTCACATAGGGCAGATCGATGGCCATGTAGTCCTTGGAAAAGCTGGCCAGGTTGGGGGTGGAGCTCGAAGACATGTCCAGCGTGCCCGCCTGAGCGGCTTCCGTGGTCACGCGGTCGGAACCGAGCTGGCAGTTGGGGAATATCTGAATTCTGATTTTGCCGCCCGATTTTTCTTTGACCAAGGCTGCAAACTTTTCGTATCCCACGGTGACGTTGTTGCCCGGAGCCATGGGATGGCCAAGGCGCAGGGTAAGGGGACGAGCGGCTTCAGCTGGAGCGCAGACGCCCATCATACCGAGAACGGCAACACCGCAAAGCAACGTACGAAAAAGTTTCATAGCTTCTCCTTCCAATTTTATACGATTAGCCGGTCATCCGGCATGTTTCTTGGATCGCACTCTTTTGAGCTTTTTATCGCAAAATACATTCGAGCGAAGGCAAAACTTCAACACGCCTTCTTAACAAGCAAAAATCGTGCCAAATATGAAAATTACGAAATATATAAAATTTATCTTTTATTTTCAAATAGTTATAAAATATTCTAAAGACATCTGCGCCGTTGACGTCCTTTTTGGGAAAATACTCCTAGTATTTGATAATATAATTATTAAATACAATATGTTACTTCATTTTGTGATTTTTTTATTTTGAATAATCTATATATGCAAATTTGCATAATATGCATTAACACATAAGACAATCCTGGATTATTATAATAATTAATT
Organism: uncultured Mailhella sp.; assembly: GCA_944324085.1. Lineage (GTDB taxonomy): Bacteria > Desulfobacterota > Desulfovibrionia > Desulfovibrionales > Desulfovibrionaceae > Mailhella. Next base: position 35,609 of record CALUUX010000024.1, read on the forward strand.
GTTTTTATTTGATTTTAATATTTTTTTAACATTTTATTCCTTCTTTTTAATATGCAGTTATGCATAAATCACTTCCCTTTCTCAGATGCCATTCACCCCAAATCTGAGAGATCTCCCAGCGACGCCATAGAACTTTTCACCATTCCTTTTTCTCGATCCAGCTTTCTTTTTCCACGGCTTCCCTTTGTCCGCGACTTTTACGCCCCTCGGCGTCGCGCCAATACTTATGTTTGCCTTATTGTTAAAAAAAGAACAAAATAGCGGTTCATTTCCCTTTCCAAAAACAAAACGAACGTTTTTTCTCTTCTCCCTGCATTCTTCAACCCCCGCGAAAAACATGCCCTTTTTCTTCGGAACTATTGGAACAACCTTTTTCAACACCCTCGCCATCTCATACACGTTCTTTCAACATGCCGAATTCCCTTTATTTCCCCACCCAAACCATAAAAAAAAAGATAAAAAGGAACTTGTGAAGACTTCACGGGAGTGCGTAATTATCTTGCATTTCCCGACAACTTGCTGGTAAACTACCTTGCGATAGTTTTTTTTCGGCGACACGAACCTTATTCTCTGGAGGTTTTTCCACATGGCTCTCAATATTCTCATCATCGGCGGAGTCGCTCTCGGCCCCAAGGCCGCCGCGCGCGCCAAGCGGCTCATGCCCGACAGCAACATCACCATGATTGATCAGGGCACCTACATTTCCTACGGCGGCTGCGGCATTCCCTATTTCGTAGGCGGCGACGTTCCCCAGATGAACGGTCTGCGCACCACCAACGCCGGCGTCGTGCGCGACGAAGCCTTCTTTAAGGAACTCAAGGGCGTCAACGCCATCTGCCACACGCGCGCGCTGTCCATCAACCGCAAGGAAAAGACCGTCACCGTTGAAAACACGCAGACCGGCGAAAAAAGCGACATGCCCTATGACAAGCTGGTCATCGCCACGGGCAGCAGCCCCCGCATTCCTCCCATTCCCGGCGCGGATCTGAAAAATGTCACCTCCGTCACCTGCCTTGAAGCCGCCAAAGCCATTCAGGAACAGTGCGCCGCCCGCAAGATCAACCACGCCGTCATCATCGGCGCCGGCTTCATCGGCCTGGAAATGGCCGTGGCTCTGGCCGACATGTGGGGCATCAAGGTCACCGTCATCGAAATGATCGACCACGTTCTGCCCGCCCAGCTCTGCTACAATTTCAGCCAGATGGCCAAGCACGACCTTGAAGAACTGGGCATCACCGTGCTCACCGGCGAAGGCGTCAAGGAACTCAAGGGCAAGGACGGCGCCGTGTGCGAAGTGGTGACCAACAAACGCACCATCGAAGCCGACGAAGTCATTTTCTCCATCGGCGTCACTCCCAACTCCAAGATCGCTTCCGACGCCGGCATCGCCTGCCATCCCCGCGGCGGCATTCTGGTGAACACCCACATGCAGACCTCCGATCCCGACATCTACGCCGGCGGCGACGTCGTCGTGGTGCGCAACCTCATCTCCGGCGATCTCAGCTATCTGCCTCTTGGCTCCATGGCCAACAGACAGGGCCGCGTCATCGGAACCAACCTCGCCGGCGGCCAGGCCACCTTTGAAGGCGTGGTCGGCTCCTGGTGCGTGAAGCTGAACAAGATGTACGCCTCCGGCGCCGGTCTCACGCTGCATCAGGCCCGTCTGGCCGGTTTCGACGCCATCGAAGTCAGCATGGAAGGCTCGGACAAAGCCCACTTCTATCCCGGCCACACCAACACCAGCATCAACGTGGTGGTGGACAAGCAGACCCGCCGCGTGCTGGGCATTCAGGGCATGAGCACCGACGGTTCCGCCGTCAAGGCCCGCACCGACGCCGTGGCCGCCATGCTTCAGGTTTCCCGTCCCACGCTGAACGACCTGTCCAACCTCGAAGTCTGCTACGCGCCGCCCTTCGCTTCCGCCATGGACGTGATCAACGCTGCGGGCAACGTGGCCGACAACGTGGTCAGCGGCTATCATCACATGATCACCCCTGACGAATTCGTCGATCTGTGGGAAAATCGCGACAAGAACAACTATCTCTTCGTGGATATCCGTCCCGCCAAGGCCGGCAAGCCCATCGAAGAACGTCATCCCGGCCAGTACCTCTCCTTGCCGCTGGAAGAATTCAACGCCCGCGCCAAGAAGGAGATTCCCACCGACCGTCCCGTGGCCCTCGTGTGCAACACCGGCACCCGCGCCTACGAAGCTCAGCTCAAGCTGCGTGAAATGGGCATCGAAACCGTGAACTCCGCCGGCGGCCACACCGCCCTGCGCAAGCGCGGCGACGAAGAAAAATTCTAACGCGACGCCGGGTTCTCCCCGGTTTCGCCACGGATCCCCCAACCGTAGAATGACGTTCCTCCAGGGTTACGATCCGTGAAAGTTTCCATTCTGAGGTTCGGAACACGCCGTGAGCACGGTATGTTCCGAACCTCTTTTTTCCCGTCGCGCGGGGACAGGGAGGGAGCTTGCATGCCACGGTCGTATGGAGCATAATAAAACAAAGGGGTTTCTATGGCCGAATCGCTTTTTTCCCGTCCGTTCTTCCGCGCATACCGCGCGCTTTGGACGCTGGCGCGTCCGCTGCTCAAACGAAGCCCGCGGCTGGCCGACGGCTGGAAAGAACGCTTGGCGCCCGACGACTGGCTTGCGCCGGAACTCTCATCCGCGGACGATGACGGCCATTGCGTGGACGTCTGGATCCAGGCGGCTTCCGGAGGCGAAGCGAAACTCGCCGTGGCCATCTGCCGAAGTTTCAATCCGTCGACCCCCCTGCGCGTGCTGCTGACCACCTGGACGAGGCAAGGCCGCGACGTCATGGAACGCTCGCTTGCTTCGTTGAAAGCCTCGCATCCCCATCTCGTCGTGCTGGTGCGTTTCGCGCCCTTCGACCATCCCGACGTGGTTCGGCGCGCCCTGTCCCTCGCCTCCCCCCGCATGGTGGCCCTGCTGGAAACAGAATTGTGGCCCGGGCTGCTCGCCGCGTGCCGGGAAAAAAACGTTCCCGTACACATCTTCAACGGACGCATCAACAGCTCCACGGCGCACTTCGGACGCATCTTCTCTTCCCTCATGAGCGAGCTGTCGCCGGCGTCCGTGCGCGCCATATCCCGCTACGACAAACAGGCCTTTGCCGCCATTTTTCCCTGTCCTGTGGACAGCATGCCCAACATTAAATTCGATCTCGCCGCCGAAACCCTTGACGCGCCCCTCGCCGCGCGCGCGCCATGCTTCGTCACCGGCGGCCCGGTCTTTCTGTTCGCGTCTGTCCGTCAGTGCGAAGAAACCCGCATTCCCGGGCAGCTTTCCCGTCTGTACAAGACGTTTCCCAACGCGGCCGTTATCGTCGCGCCCCGGCATCTCTATCGCGTCCCGGCCTGGAAAAGCGTGCTGGAAGATCTGGCGCTCATGCCCGTGCTCGTCTCGGAACTCGCGCCGGGGCACAGTCTGCCGCGCAGACATGTGCTCGTCTGGGACAGATTCGGCGATCTGCCGCAGCTTTACGCCGCGGCTCGGGCCGTCTTTGTGGGCGGCAGCTTCGGACAGGGCGGCCAGAACTTTCTGGAAGCTCTGTCGGCCGGACTCGTTCCCTGCATTGGCCCGTCGGCGCATAACTTTCTATGGGCCATGGGCATCGGCGATCCGTCCATGCCCTCGCTGGAGCAGGTCGGTCTGCTGCGCGTGGCGCATCATCCGAAAGAAGTCATTGACATCATGCTCGAGCAGGCCGCCGACGCGCCCGAACGCGCGAACGTCCGGGAAAAATTCCGGGCTTGGCTCGCGCCCCGGCAAGGCGGCGCGGCCATGACGGCCAGAACCATGGAAACCATCGTGACTTCGCATAAATCCTGACCGTTCTTTTCCCCAAGACGGCCCGACCAGCCGTCCGCCGCCTCTAGACAGGACAAGCTCCCAAGACTTATAGTCTTCTCGCGGATTGATCCGCGGAATTTTTCATAAGGATGTCCCCATGCGCAGATTCCTTATTCCCGCCGCTCTCTGTCTGCTTCTGAGCGGCTGCTTCGCCAATCCTTTCGGAACGTCCCCCGCTCCCGAAACGCCCATACCAGAAACGCCCCTTTCCCCCGTGCCTCAGTTCATTTCCATGAACAACGCCGGAGCGCAGGCTTCCATAGACGACCCGGCCTTCGGCGGTCTGGTGGACGTCATGGTGGAGGGCTCGTTCACCTCGGCTTCCGGCCGCGACTGCCGGCGCGCCGTAGTCAGCCAGCCTCCCCATGAAGCGGAAATCGTCATTCTCTGCCGCCAGGGCGAAGGATGGGAGCTCATGCCCCGCGTCTGGGGGCGCGGTCTTGAATGAACGCCGTTCCCGGCGCGATCCGTGAATGAATATTACCAGAGCACTGTTTATCGATTCTTTTCCAGCCTTCGGGCAGGAGCGTACGTTGCGTCTCTTTCTTCTTTCTCTCGTCATGCTATTGACGCTGGTCTCCCCTGCGACGGCGGCTGAATCCACAAGCACCGCCACAGCCACCGCCACGGTCACGGCCACGGCGGCAGCGTCCGCCACGCCTTCCACGCAGGAACCTCAGCCTTTCGGCAGCAATCTCTTTCAGGGAAACTTCTCGTCCGGCGGATCCTCCGCCACCATCCAGAACGGCGACCGCATTCTGGTTCGGCTGTGGGGCGGCCGCACGCTCGACGACGTGTTCACGGTGTCCCCCTCAGGCACGCTGGATCTTCCCGACATCGGCAGCATTCCCCTCGTGGGGCTGCCCCGCGGCGACGCCGCGCAAATTCAGCAGTCCATTGTAAGCAAGCTGAACGTATCGGGCATCACCGACGTGCAGGTATACGCCCGCCCTCTGGACACGCAAAACGTCTCCGTGTTCGTGACGGGATTCGTGAACCATCCCGGCAGCTATCAGGGCATGGCCTCCGACAATATCCTTTCCTTTCTCGACAAGGCCGGAGGCATTGATTCCCGCCGCGGCAGCTACCGCGACATCCGGGTTCTGAGAAATCAGCAGCCTCTGGCCACGGCGGATCTTTATCCCTTCATCCTGTACGGAAAGATTCCGTCCTTGCGCTTCAACGACGGAGACACCATCGTCGTCGGCGAAAAGGGCCCTACCGTGTCCGCCAGCGGCGAAGTGCGCAACGCCGCGCGTTTTGAATTCGAAAAAGGCAACATGACCGGCGAAGCCCTGACCCGCATGGCCGATCCCAATTCCCGCGCCTCGCACGTCAGCATTTCCGGCTTTCGAAACGGCGTGCCTTACAACCAGTATCTGTCCCTCAAGGAATTCAACAGGCTGAAGCTCGAAAACGACGATCAGGTGCGCTTCCAGGCCGACACTACGGGCAGCACCATCATGGTGGAAGCCCAGGGCGCCATTCTTGGTTCCTCGCGTTTTCCCGTGCGCCGCAACGCGCGCCTTCAGGAAGTGCTGAGCTATATTTCCGTGGATCCGGACAGGGCCAATCTTTCCGGTCTGTACATCAAGCGCCTGAGTACGGCGAAGCAGCAGAAAAAAGCCATTGAAGACGCTCTGAACCGCCTGGAACACAACGCCTACACGGCCACGTCCTCCAGCAACGACGAAGCGCAGATCCGCGCCAAGGAAGCCGAAATGCTGTCGAGCTTCATCAACCGAGCCCGCAAGGTGGAACCCGAAGGCATCGTGGTCGTGGGCAGCGGCGGCAAAATAGCCGACATCGCGCTGGAAGACGGCGACATCATCGTCATTCCCGAAAAAACGGACGTCGTCATGATAAGCGGCGAAGTCATCATGCCGCAGGCCGTGGTCTGGAACGAAGACCGCGACATGGACGACTACATCAAGAGCGCGGGCGGTTTCAGCAATCGCGCCGACACCTCCAACATTCTCGTGGTGCATCCCGACGGAGAAGTCACGCCCAAAGCCAAAAACGTTCAACCCGGCGATCAGATTCTCGTTCTGCCCCGCGTGGACTCCAAAAACATGCAGGCCGTCAAGGAAGTGTCTCAGATTCTTTACCAGATCGCCGTGGCCTGCAAGGTCATTCTGGATCTGTAGACCTTCGCGGAGCGCGTTCCCGGCGGCCTTTCGGCCCTTTTCAGAAAACGCCGGACAAACGCGCGGCATCCCGCCGGAAAACAAAGTTACGCGGAGCGCGTCTTCAGAACTCGCGACCCGCTCCGCGCAACGAACGACAAGACGAAAAACGAGAGGGGAAAACGCTATTCCAGCGTTTCTCCTCTCATTTTTCTGCACAGATCGACGAACCAGCGGTCAAAACGCTTGCGTTCCCTGCGCCAGCTCCGGCGCAGGCGCGTCATGGCGTCCATGTCGCGGGGAAAACGCCCGGTTCTGCGGAAAAACTCTTCCCGAAGCTGGGGAATATGCCATAGTTCCAGCGGTTCAAAAAACTCCGCGCCCTTTTCGTCGAACAGGCGACGGATTTCCGCCCATTGCCAGCTCGGCGGAGAAGGCGGCACGTCGTCCAGCGGAAGACCTTCCACCCATTCGTCGGGAACGCGGCGCAGCCGGATATGCTTCTCGTCCCAGTCCCTAAAATAAAAACGATTGATGCGTTCCGCCTCATCCGGACGCCGGATCAGCTCCACGCAATGATACCAGGCGATCTTCATCTGATACGGAAGAAGATCCGCCGCGGTGAAATGCAGCAGCGCGCCCTGACTCAACGGACATTTCGTCACGTTGTTTCTGTCGTCCGACCCGGGAGTGCGGGGCATGTGCAGAAATCCGTCATAGGAGGGCAGATCGGGCGCGTCTCTCACGATGACGCCGCGGTAAATATGATGAAACTTGCTGTAGTCGCCGTCACGATAATACCGGGGACTTCCCCAGAGCGTCAGCCAGCGCAAGGCCAGCTTGTGCCCCGGTTCCAGCTCTTCCATGAGCGCGCGGCCGTACTTCCGAAAAGGCGCGGTAACGGCTTCGTCGGCGTCAATGCAGAAAAAATGCGTCGCGCCCCGACGGCGGGCTTCCTCAAGAAGCGTCTGCCGGATAATTTTTTCCTTTCCCTGGGAAAAACCCGACAAATCGCCTTCCATTTCCAACACGACGCCTCCCCGCTCACGCACCAGATCCCCGGAACGGTCGGAAGAATGGTCGTCCATGCCGATAACCATGTCGGCCACGCCTCGGAGCGAGGCCAGGCAACACGGCAACAGTCTGGATTCGTTTCGAAAAGGAATAAGCGCGGCAACTTTCATGGCGGCCATGGGCAATGCTCCGGATTTTTGGACGAAATGCTACCATAGCCCCTCGCCAAAGCCAAGACTTCCCCTCTCGCCCTTTTGACTCGGGACGGAAACGCGGCTATAAAGAAACACCGGCCAACGCCTCCATTCCGCCGTTTCTCGGAGTACCCATGCTCGCAGACAACTCTCCCTTTTCTTCCGTTTTTTCGGTCAGCGAAGAGGTTCTTCGCGCGGCCGCCGCAGTCCGCTTTCTTGTTCTCGACGTCGACGGCGTGTGCACCGACGGCAAACTGTACTTTCAGGAAAACGGCCACCCCATCAAATGCTTCCACGCCCAGGACGGCATAGGCATCAAAACCGCCCTGCGTGCCGGCATAGGCGTGGGCATCATCACCGGCAGGAACGATCCCTGCGTGCTGGCCAGAATGTCGCAGCTCGGCGTTCGGGATTACTACGCGGGATTTGAATCCAAGCTGCCGAAGCTCGAAGCTCTCCGTCAGAAATACGGTCTGAAAAAAGAAGAAATGGCCTACCTCGGCGACGACTGGATTGATCTTGACCCCATGCGTTCCGTGGGCATGCCCATGGCCGTGGCCAACGCCGTCGCGCAGGTGAAAAAAGAGGCGTTGTACGTCACTTCCGCCAGAGGCGGCGAAGGAGCCGTGCGCGAGGCCGTGGAATTTCTGCTGGCCGCCCGCAGAGACGGGAAAAATCCCGCGGATCTCTGGACCGCGGCTACGGGACCGGCCCGCGTATGAACGCCTCCATAAAAAGAACGCTCGCGCTCATCGTTCTGGGCGCGGCCGCGTGGGGAGGCTGGTACGGCTGGCAGAGCTGGAAAACCCGTCAGGCTCTCGAAGCCATGGAAAACGTGGTGCGCTCCGCCGACCTGAACAACCTGCTTTCCAACCCTCCGGAAGAAGTGAAAAACGCCGTTGACCTCGCCGTGCGCGGCATTCAGCTCTCGCAGGGGCACGAAGGGCAGAAGAGTTTCGACCTCAACGCCGACTGGGCCACGCTCAATCAGGAATCCGGCTCCATTACCGTGCGCGACCCGGATATCCGCTACATGCTGGAACCCGCGACCGGCGAAGCCGAACGCGTCATTCACGCCACCTCCAACGTAGGCCGCGTGGAAAACGGCAATCAGAAAATTTCCATGTCCGGCGAAGTAAAGGCCGTCTACGAAGACAACGTGCTCACGGGCAACGAGGCCGTGTTTCTCAACGACGACCGCACGCTCACCTTCCCCGACGGCGCGGCCCTCGACGGCCCGACGCTGGCCGGCACGGCCACCCATCTTGTGTGGAATCTCAACACCAACGTTCTGACGGGCGATAACGGCGTGCGCATGCGCTGGACGCCGTCCGACGCCACCGCCGAAGACTCTTCATCCGACGCCGCGCCAAAAAACGCGCAGGAGTAACGCATGAAAACATTTCTTCTCAGCCTTCTCATTTTCGCTTCCTGCGCCACGGCCGCCCTGGCCGCGCCGCTGCCCGGGGCCGACAGCCATCTGCCCGTGGACGTCACCGCCGACAACATGGTGTATAACGCCGACAAAAATACCGTCGTCTTTCAGGGCCGCGTGGAAGCCGTGCGAGGAGAATTTAAAATGTGGTCAGAAACCCTGACCCTGTACCTCACATCCAAAGGCGAACCCAAGGAAGGCAAAAGCCCCGCCCCGGCCATGGAGGGCAGCGATCTCGACCGCATCGTCGCGGAAAAAAACGTCCGCTTCCAGAACGGCACGCAAACGGGTTCCGCGCAGAAGGCAACCTACTATTCCGCCAAGAATCTGCTGGTGCTCGAAGGCAACCCCATTCTGCACGACGGCGACAACTCCATCCGGGGCAACGTCATCCGCTATTTCGTCAACGAAAACCGCAGCGTCGTGGAAGGCGGTCCCAAGCAACGCGTGCATGCCGTGTTCTCCTCCAACGACAAGAAAGGCAAGTAGCATGAATTCCACGCTTTCCGCCCAGCACCTGTGCAAACGTTACGGCCAGAAGGAAGTCGTCCACGAAGTGTCCGTCGCCATGCGGCAGGGAGAGATCGTCGGGCTTCTCGGTCCCAACGGCGCGGGCAAGACGACGTCCTTCTACATGATCACCGGCATCATCAAGCCCACAACGGGGCAGGTGATGCTCGACGGTCAGGAAATCAGCACATGGCCGCTGTACCGCCGCGCCAGGGTCGGCCTTTCCTATCTGCCCCAGGAAAGTTCCGTGTTCCGCCGCCTCACGGTGCGGCAGAATCTTCAGATCATCCTTGAGCACACCGGCCTTTCCCGCGCCGAACAAAAAAAACGCGCGGATCAGCTCATGGAAGAATTCGGCCTCACCCGGCTGGAAAAATCCTACGCGTCCTATCTTTCCGGCGGAGAACGCCGCCGCCTCGAAATAGCCCGCTGTCTTATCCGCGACCCGCTCTTCGTGCTGCTCGATGAACCTTTCGCGGGCATCGATCCCCTGGCCGTCGGAGACATTCAGGTGCTCATCCGCGGCTTGAAGGAGCGCGGCATCGGCGTGCTCATTTCCGACCACAACGTAAGGGAAACCCTTTCCATCTGCGACAGAGCCTATCTCATGTTCCAGGGCAACATCATTCTTTCCGGCACGCCCGACGAAATTGTCAACAACGAACGCGCCAGAGAAGTCTATCTCGGCTCGGACTTCCATCTGAGCTAGCGCGATCCGGACTCAAGAGCGGAAAACGCCCGCGCAGGACTTCTGCGCGGGCGTTTTATGCTGAAACAACGGTTCGTTCCGCAAAATATTTAATTGTTCTTGTCGGTCCCGTCAAAACAGCGCACATACGCGGCGTAACAGGCCGCGACCGGAGAATCCGGCGGCAACGTCAACGCTCCCAGTTTTGGAGGTCGGGGCGGCGGAGGCAATGACGGCGTCTGCGTGATGTCCACGCGGCGCAAGGAATCCTTTCCCCCCAGCATGTGCAGTTCCACCTTGTGGAAATAGTCCTCGTCCATAAAGGCGTTGACGCGCTCCAGAATTTCCGGAGCGGCGTACGAAAGCTCCTGCATGGCGCAGGAATCTTCCCCGCCGATGAGCAGGATGTCGTTGCGATGCCCCAGAGGGTGAGCCAAGGAAGCGATATCCGGCCCCATGACGACGTCCCAGTTTTTCCAGAGCTGCGTCAGCATGTAGTGCTGGGGCTTCATGCCGTGGGCGGAAAGCCATCCTTCCAGACCGTCGCCGAGCGACGACGTTCTGCCGCTTCTGCGTCCGAGATCGAAGCCCGCAAAACGTTTATGGTATTTCCTTCCTTCCATAAGGTTCACGCTATCAGAGTTCCAACGGAACGAGAAGCCCCCGCGCATGACAAACACGCGCGGGGGCTTCTCCGAAAGACAAGACTTTTTAACGCGCCAGCGCGGCGGCCATGTCCGCTTCCGGCGAGGAAATGGGACGCACGCCGAATTCCTTTACCAGAAAATCAAGCACGGCGGGCGAAACGAACGCGGGCAGAGACGGCCCGAGATACATGTTCTTCACGCCCAGGTACAGCAAGGTCAGCAGAATGGCCACGGCCTTCTGTTCATACCACGAAAGCACCATCGTCAAAGGCAGATCGTTCACGCCGCAATGGAAGGCGTCGGCCAGCGCCAGCGCCACCTGAATCGCGCCGTAGGCGTCGTTGCACTGCCCCATATCCAGCAGACGGGGAATGCCGCCGATGGATCCGATGTCAAGATCGTTAAAGCGGAACTTGCCGCAGGCCAGGGTGAGCACCACGGTATCGGCAGGCGTATTCTTCACAAACTCCGTGTAGTAATTGCGTCCGGGTTTGGCGCCGTCGCAGCCGCCCACCAGGAAGAAATGGCGGATGGCGCCGGCTTTCACGGCCTCCACAATGGTTCCGGCGTGGGAAAGCACGGCCTCGCTTCCAAAACCGGTAGTCACGGTTTCGCCGCCATTGATGCCGGAAAAACGCGTGTCTTCCGCGTATCCGCCCAGCTCCAGAGCCTTGGCGATGACCGGAGAAAAGTCCTTGTCGTCGCCGATATGCGTCATGCCGGGATACTGCACCACGCCGGTGGTGAACACGCGGTCGGCGTAGCTATCCTTCACGGGCATAATGCAGTTGGTGGTGAAAAGCACGGGCGCGGGCACGCCGGCGAATTCCTTCTGCTGATTCTGCCAGGCGGTGCCGAAATGTCCCTTGAAGTGCGCGTACTTCTTCAGTTCAGGATACGCGTGTGCGGGAAGCATCTCGCCGTGCGTATAAACGTTGACGCCCTTTCCTTCGGTCTGACGCAGGAGAATCGCCAGATCGTGCAGATCATGCCCGGACACGATGATGAAAGGCCCCTTTTCCACCGTGCGGGAAACCGTCACGGGCACAGGCGTGCCGTACGTTCTGTTGGCGTGGTGCAGAAGCTCCATGCAGGCGAGATTGACCTTGCCGGCTTCCATGACGACGTCGAGCAGGGTTTCCTTCCCCGCGTCGGAAGCCAGAAGCGCAAGCCCCCGATACAGAAAATCGTTCACTTCTTCCAGACTTCTTCCCAGAACGCGGGCATGGCTCGCATAGGCCGCGATGCCCTTCATGCCGAAAAGCAGCAGCGACTTCAGACTGCGAATATCCTCGTCGGCGGTCCAGATTTTTTCCATATCCCAGGCGTCCGCGACGCCGCTCTCCTTGCGCGCCTTGCTCACCTTCTCCACCATGGCAGCCAGAGTAAGGTCGTCAAAATTCACATTGGTCAGCGTGGTGAACAGAGCGTTTTCCACCAGCGCGTCCAGTTCCGGCGTACGCGTGTAATTGCCTCCGGCCGCCAGCGCGACAAGCTCGCCGACCAGCTTGTCCTGAAGCAAGGCCGTGCCGGGCTTCTTACCGCATACGCCGCTTCTGGTGCAGCCGGCGCCGCCCGCCGTCTGCTCACACTGAAAACAGAACATTTCGCTCATTGTCTTCCTCCACGATGTTATCTGTGCAACGAAATACAGGGCTTCAAGCATCCCAACGCTAGGCGGCTTTTCCCCTAAAAACTGTGCTCATGATCACACCATGCCACGCTTTTTTTTTAGACTCCGCTATTTTTGCGTTCTTCCTTCTGTTCTCTGCTCCATGCGGTATACGGCAGTTTGGAAAGTTCCACGTTGAGATAACGGGATATCTTGCTGACCTCTTCTCCCAGCCATTCCGGGCGGGTAAAGGGCTGCTCTTCCGATTTCAGCTCTATTTCCGCCACGATAAGGCCGCGATTGGTGCCCATGAATTCGTCCACTTCCCACACATTGCCGTCGCAGGAAAACGTATACCGCGTCTTTTCGATAATCTCGCCAGGATCCAGACCGTCCAGCAGGGCCTGCGCTTCGTCCAGGGGAATCTCATACTCAAATTCGTTGCGGACGATGCCTTCTCCGCGATACTTAATGGTCAGCGTGCCCCTGTCTCCGGCGACTCTCACGCGAACCGTGCGATCCTGCGTGCGGGCGATATATCCCTGCCGGTACAGCTTTCCCGGCCCAAGTCCACGCCATCCGTCGCTCTTCACCAGAAACTTGCGCTCTATTTCCTGCTGTTTCATGCGATTCCCTCATGTTTCGTTTCGCCCGGTTCCGCTCCGTCGCGTCTCCGAAGCCCCGACCAACCGCCTATAAAAAAGGGGCGGAAAGCTATGTGCTTTCCGCCCCGCGAACATCCGTTGAAACTCAGCGACTAGTCGTTGAACTTCTGCTTGAGCAGGTCACCGAGAGTCTGGCTGATGCTGTTGTCGCCGGAATGGTAATCCTTAGGCTTACGGCGTTCTTCGTCGTCCTTGATCTGCTTGATGGAGAGGCCGAGACGGCGTTCATCAGCGGACACATGGATGATCTTGGCCTGAACGACGTCGCCTTCCTTGTACAGTTCGGAAGGAGACTTCACCTTCTTGCCAAGTTCGGTCACATGGATAAGGCCTTCAATGCCTTCTTCCACTTCCACGAACAGGCCGAAGTCGGTCACGTTGGTCACGGTGCCGGTGATGATGTTGCCCACGGGATAGCGGGCGGGCACGGTGCTCCAGGGATCTTCGGTGAGCTGCTTCATGCCGAGGGTGAACTTTTCGTTCTCCTTGTCCACGGTGAGCACCTTGGCCTGAACGACGTCGCCGACCTTGTACAGTTCGCCGGGATGACGGAGCTTCTTGGTCCAGGAAATGTCGGACACATGAATGAGGCCGTCAATGCCATCTTCGATGCCGATGAACATGCCGAATTCGGTGATGTTCTTGATGACGCCTTCAATAACGGTGCCTTCGGGGAAGCGTTCACCCACGAGTTCCCAGGGATTGGGCTTGACCTGCTTCATGCCGAGGGAGATGCGCTTCTTCTCGCTGTCCACGCCGAGGATGACCACTTCAACCTCGTCGCCCTGATGCACCATCTGAGAAGGATGACGGAGCTTGCGGGTCCAGGACATTTCGGAAATGTGCACAAGGCCTTCCACGCCGGGTTCGAGTTCCACGAACACGCCGTAATCAACAAGGTTGGTCACCTTGCCGACATGATGAGAACCTTCGGGGAAGCGGGCGGTGATATCCTGCCAGGGATCGGGCACGAGCTGCTTCAGGCCGAGGGACACCTTCTGGTTTTCCTTGTCGAAGGAAAGAACCTTGAGTTCCAGTTCCTGGCCGAGAGAAACCATTTCGCGAGGATGGCGAATGCGCTTCCAGGACATGTCGGTGATATGCAGCAGACCGTCGAGGCCGCCAAGGTCGACGAACACGCCGTATTCGGTGATGTTCTTGGCCTTGCCCTTAACGATCTGACCTTCGGCCAGGGTCTGGAGCAGCGCGGCGCGCTTGGTGTCGCGCTCTTCTTCCAGCAGCACGCGGCGAGAAACGATGACGTTGCTGCGGCGGCGGTTGATCTTGAGCACGCGGAATTCAAACTGCTGGCCGACCAGAGCGTCCATATCGGGAACAGGACGGAGGTCCACATGAGAACCGGGCAGGAAGGCTTCCACGCCGCCGAGATCGACGGTGTAGCCGCCCTTGATGCGACGGGTGATCGTGCCGGTGATGGTGCCGTTCTTTTCCAGCACTTCTTCAAGCTGGTCGAACAGCTGCATACGCTTGGCCTTGTCGAACGAAAGCGTGATGGTGCCATCCATTTCGTTCTTGCGGGCAACGTACACATCGACGCGGTCGCCG
>CALUUX010000025.1 GCA_944324085.1 uncultured Mailhella sp.
GCTTTATGCAACTTTTCGTTTCACCTGTCAACAACTTTTTTCAAGTTTTTTTCAGGAAATCGCTTTCGGCGGTGCGCTCGTTTGAGCCTCTGTGCCTCAGCGCGTTTTCGAGTTATGCCCATTTACCCCCGTCTTGTCAAACACTTTTTTTCCATTTTTTTCGTTCTTTTTGCAGTTTTTAATATAACTTATTGATTATAGTAATTTTATTTTAAATATATTTTATTCCATCTGAAATTTGCCAAAAAAATGGACGCCCCAAATCTCCATGAAAAAGGGAGGGGCGTCCCCTCCCTTTTCTGTCAACCTGTGTTCCGTACGCCGATGACGTATTACGGATGATTATGGAACTTGTCAGCGACAGCCTCGGAGCCGCTGTGGCAAGGCGTGCAATCCATGTTACCCTTCTGAATATCAGCCATCTTTTCCTTGCCGTGACAGGTCGTGCATCCAGTGACGGATTCCTGCTTGGAAAGAGCTCCCTTCCAGTCCTTTCCGGCCTCGATCTTGGCATTCAGAATCTCAATGGCTTTGCGGCTCACGTCTGCGGTGATACGTCCGCAGCGTTCGCTGCGTTCCTTGCTGTTGGCGGCCAGCTTGGTCGCAAACGACCAGCGGGAAACGGAAATGTGGCAAAGCACGGAATGGGACACGCTGGTCGGCAGATCGCCCTTCACGCCCTGAGCGGCGTCGCCTGGCTTATAGATGGGGAAGGCCGTCTGTTCATACCAGCGGAACAGCTCATTCACCATGGGCGTGACTTCCTTGCGGGGATAGAATACCGCAAAGGCCATGGCAGCGCCGGCAAGCGCGCCGCAAATGGTGCCCCAGTCGGACATGCCACCTTTGAAACCTTCCATCATCGTGAACGGGAAGGTATTGTAGGGCGCGCCGTATTTTTCCGCCATGGTGCCGATGATGCTGTAAAACACCCCGTAACCGCAACCATAGCCCTTGTACCAGTACCCCTGATAGGCCACGGCGCTCGCGGCGGCGATATCGTCGATTTTTTTCGGGGTCCAGCCGAATTCTCCGCCCATTTGAGCAAAGTGTCCATTCTTGCCGCCAGACATGGCAGGAGCGGCAGGCGCAGCTATAACAGTTCCAGACATGGCGGCGAGGGAACCTCCGACGGCCAGACCGCCCATGGCGCCCAGTATGGCTCTTCTGCTGTAATCCATAATCTTCTCCGAGGTAGAAAATAATACGCGGTAGCCCCTTTTCCATCCGAGAAAAGGCATACGGCCGTACTATGTGATTAATAGAACATTATGTCAATAAACGATAAAAAACAAAAAAATCGCAGAGATGTCTCATCCAAATACAGAGCGTTGCCATCTTTTCGCATGACCATGACGCCGCACGCCGAAACGCTTCCCACGCGCTGTTGCGCGGGACGCACTTCTTGAGTACACCGAAGGCACGCGCTTCCCTCCTTCAAAACGCGGGAGTCGCGACGAACAATCTGGAAAACGTACAGGAGCTCCGCCATGAACAGCGAATATTGCCTTGAAAAGCCCTATCTCGGATGGTTTGCAAAAATCTGCAGCATACCCCACGAGTCGCGCAACGAACGGCGTCTCAGCGACTTTCTCGTCAGCTTTGCCAAAGAACGCGACCTCTTCGTTTCACAGGACGCCGCAGGCAACATTCTTATAAAAAAGCCCGGCACTCCGGGCATGGAAAAGGCTCCGACCGTCATTCTTCAGGGACACATGGATATGGTGTGCGTGAAAGAAAACGGTCTCGATTTCGACTTCTCCACAACGCCGCTCAAACTCGTGTTCGACGGGGACAAGTTGCGCGCGGAAGGAACGTCTCTGGGCGCGGACAACGGCATTGCGCTGTCCTACGCGCTCGCGCTGCTGGATTCCCGCGACATTCCCCATCCTCCGCTGGAAGCGGTGTTTACCGTCGAAGAAGAAGTAGGCATGGGCGGAGCCTCCGCCTTCGACGCCTCACAGCTTACGGCCTCTTTGTTCATCAACATGGATTCCGAAGAAGAAGGCGTCTTCTGCGTAAGCTGCGCCGGCGGCAGAAGAAGCCGCATGTCCATTCCCGTGACGTTCGAAAAAACGGAAGCCATGCCCAACGAGGAAAAAGGCGTTTTCCGTCGCGTCACCGTAGGCGGACTGGCGGGCGGACATTCCGGTCTGGAAATCATCAAGGAACGAGGCAACGCCAACAAGCTGCTCGCCCGGATTCTGGACGATCTCATGAGAAAAGTCCCCTGCCACATGGTCTCCCTGAACGGGGGAACCGCCGCCAACGCCATTCCGAAGGAAAGTTCCGCCGTACTCGTTCTTCACGCCGACGACAAAGCTCTGCGGAAAGAGCTCGACGCCTGGGCCGACGCCTTCCGCCACGAACTGCGGGGCGCGGACGGAGCCGGACTTACCGTCATGCTTTCCGAAGCGGAACGCGCGGAACGCGTTCTCACCGCGGAATCCGCCAACAGAGTAATTTCGGCCGCGCTGCTGATCCCCGACGGCATAGCGTCCATGGACATGACCATCACCTCCCAGCGTCTTGTGGAAAGCTCCAACAACTTCGCCATGATCCGCATGGAAGAAGACAACGTGGTCTTTCACTGCCAGACCAGAAGCTCGTCCGCCAGCAGAAAAGACGCGCTCTGCCGACAGCTCGACGTGCTCGGAAATATGGTCGGCGCGACGGTGGAACATTCCGGCGACTACCCCGCCTGGGAATACAATCCCGATTCCAAACTCCAGCCGCTTTTTGAAAAGGCGTATCGGGATCTCTTCGGCAAAAATGCCAGAGTGGAAGGCATTCACGCCGGACTGGAATGTGGACTCTTTGCCGAAAAATTCAAAAATCTCGGCCATGCCATGGATTTTCTCTCCTTCGGCCCCGATGTCGTCGGAGCTCACTCCACCAAGGAAACGCTTTACCTCGCATCGGCGGAACGTTCGTGGAACCTGCTTAAGGAAGTGTTGCGCCGCATAGGCGAACAAGGCTAACGACAGAAACGTCCACGCCAAGGCTCCTCATCAAAAGAAGGCCGCGTTCTCACAAACGCGGCCTTCTTTCTGCACAGGATTAACGATCCGTCTTTAAAAGAACTTTTGAACGTATCCCTGCACAAACACCAGCGCCACCACGAGCGGAAGAATCCAGCTCAAATAGAAGCGGAGAAAACAAGGAAACTTCACGCCTCGTCCCGCGTCGGCTTCCGCGACGAAATTCTCCCAGCCCCAGCCGAATCTGTGGCAGCAGAAAAGCATAAACGTGATCGCGCCGATGGAAAGCAGATTGTTGCTGAGAATGAAGTCCTCCAGATCCATGAGCGTGCTGCCCTTGCCCAAGGGCTGAATGCCGGAGAGCACGTTGAAGCCGAGCACGCAGGGCAGGGTGAGCAGAGTGAGCGCCACGCCGTTCACCACCGTGGACTTGCGGCGCGACCATTTCCACACGTCCATGCTGTAGGAAATGATGTTCTCGATAACGGTGATGACCGTGGTAAGCGCGGCCGCACTCATGAACACAAAAAAGAGCGTCCCCCAGAATCGTCCGCCGGACATGGAATTGAACACGTTGGGCAGCGTGATGAAAATCAGGCCAGGGCCGGAATCCGGTTCCACGCCGAAGGCGAAACAGGCCGGGAAAATGATGAATCCCGACATCATGGCCACAAAGGTGTCCAGAAAGACAATCCAGAGCGACTCCTGCGTGATGGTGTATTCCCGGCCGAGATAACTGCCGAAAATGCACATGGATCCAATGCCGAGGCCGAGAGTGAAAAACGCCTGATTCATGGCGTCGTTGAGCAGGCTCCAGATCCCCGCGTTCACGGCGCGCTCCCAGTCAGGAGCAAGATAGAACGTCAGCCCTTCCAGCGCGCCGGGCAACGTGACGGCCCGCACGGCCAGCCCGATCATGATGACGAGAAGCCCGGTCATCATGAGTTTCACTACGCGTTCTATGCCCCGGCGCAACCCAAAACCGCACACGATAAAGCAAAGTATGGAAGTGAGAAAAGCCCAGAAGGTCATGCCCGCAGGATCGGCAAGCATGGCGCCGAACGCGGCGGGCATCTGATCCGAAGAAATCGCCATCTGCCCCGAGGCCGTTCTCCACACATAAAAAAGCATCCATCCGGCCACAGGAATATAAAACATCATAAGCAGATAACTGCCCACAATGCTCAGCCATCCCATCTTATGCCAGGACGAGCCCTCAGGTTCCAGCACGCGCAGGGCGTTGCCGAGATTCTGCTGCGAAGCGCGCCCCACGGAAAATTCCATAATCAGCAAAGGAAGCGCCAGAAGCAGCAAAAAGAAAAGATACGCCACGACAAACACGGCTCCGCCGTACTTGCCCGTGATGTAGGGAAACCTCCACACATTACCCAGACCTATGGCGCAGCCTGCGGAAACAAAAAGAAAACCGATGCGGCTGGCCATTCTCTCGCGTTGCATGATCCACTCCGAAAAACGCAATCCGGCGCGCCTCCTCTCCGCAAAGAAGAACGCGCGCCGGCTCTATCGGTAAAAAAGACTAGAAGAACTTCTGGATATATCCTTCCACGAATATGACCAGAAGCACGACGGGCAGTATCCATGTCAGGTAGAAACGCAGAAACTTCGGAAACTTCATGCCGGCGCCGGCATCGGCTTCGGCAATGAACTTATCCCAGCCCCAGCCATAACGCTGGCAGCAGAACAAGCAGAAGATCAGCGATCCCAGAGGCAACAAATTGTTGCTGATGATGAAGTCCTCAAGATCCATGATGGTGGAACCAGCCCCCAGAGGCTGAAACTCCGACCAGAGATTAAAGCCGAGAATGCAGGGCAGCGTGCACAAGGTCAGCACAACGCAGTTCACCTTGACCGCCTTCTTTCTCGACCATTCATAGGTATCCATGAAATGAGAAATAATGTTCTCCAGCACGGCGATGACCGTGGTGAGCGCGGCCGCGCTCATAAACACGAAGAACAGCGCGCCCCAGAAGCGGCCGCCGGCCATGTTGTTGAAGATGTTGGGCAGCGTGATGAAGATGAGGCCGGGGCCGGCGTCGGGCTGCACGCCGAAGGCGAAGCACGCCGGGAAAATGATGAGGCCCGACATGAACGCCACGAAGGTGTCCAGAGAAACGATGAACACCGATTCCTTGGTCAGGGCGTTGTCCCGGTTGAGATAGCTGCCGAAAATGCACATGGCGCCGATGCCGATGCTCAGGGTGAAGAAGGCCTGATTCATGGCGTCGTTGAGAAGCGACATGATGCCGGCGTCCATGGCGCGCTGAAGGTCGGGCACGAGATAGAAGGCAACGCCCTTCATGCTGCCGGGCAGAGTGAGGGAATGCACGGCAAGGCCGACGACGATGACGAGCAGTCCGCCCATCATGATTTTGACCACGCGCTCCACGCCCTTCTGAAGCCCGAGCGCGCACACGCCGAAGCATCCGAGGGAGGCGACAAGCGTCCAGAAAAGCATGATGCCCGGACTGGCAAGCAGATTGGAAAAGACTCCCGGCACCTGATCCACGGGAACGGAAAGCGTGCCCGTCACGGTGGCCCAGCAGTAATACATCATCCATCCGGCCACGGGAATGTAGAACATCATGAGCGCGTAGGAGCCTATGATGCTGAAACAGCCGAAATAGCTCCATTTGGAACCGGGCTTGAGTTCACGAAAGGCGCGGGACATGTTTCGCCTGGAAGCGCGCCCGACGGTGAATTCCATGATGAGAATGGGCAGCCCCATGCCGAGAAGAAACACAAGATAGGCGACAAGAAAAACAGCGCCGCCGTATTTGCCCGTAATAAAAGGAAAACGCCATACATTGCCGAGTCCGATGGCACAACCGGCGGAAAGGAAAAGAAAACCCAGCCGACTGGCGAGCTGTTCTCGTTGAGCCATAGTATATTTCTCCTTGGCGGAAATCTTTTTTCTTCATATATGTGAAACAGGACGGCCCGGCAACCGGAAAAAACCGGCTTCCGCGGCCGCCTCCTCTTCACAAAGGCTCCGACTCCCGCCGAAAAAACGACGGAAAATCGTCGGGATGCGTCGTCTTTCCGTTTTTTGAAACAGTCTTACAAATTCGTTAAAATTCTTCCGAAATTAAAAGAACTTCTGAATGTATCCCTGCGCGAAGATGAAAAGAAACACCACCGGCAGAACCCAGGTCAGATAGAAGCGCAGAAACTTGGGGAACTTCATGCCCCGACCCGTGTCGGCCTCGGCAATAAAGTTGTCCCAGCCCCAGCCGTAGCGGTGACAGCAGAACAGCATGAACAGGAACGAACCCAGCGGAAGAATGTTGTTGCTGATGATGAAGTCTTCAAGATCAAGCACCGCGCTGCCGGGGCCGAAGGGCTGGAAGTCGGACCAGACATTGAAGCCGAGAATGCAGGGCAGAGTGAGCAGGGTGAGCACCACGAAATTGATGATGGTGGACTTTTTGCGCGACCAGCCGTAGCCGTCCATGAAAAACGCAATGATGTTTTCGAGCACCGCAATGACCGTGGTGAGCGCGGCCGCACTCATGAACACGAAGAACAAAAAGCCCCAGAAGCGGCCGCCGGTCATGTTGTTGAAGATGTTGGGCAGGGTGATGAAAATGAGACCGGGCCCGGCGTCCGGCGTCACGCCGAAGGCGAAGCAGGCGGGGAAGATGATGAGCCCGGCGGTCAGGGCCACAAAGGTGTCCAGCGCCACGATGAGCACGGATTCCTGCGTAAGCGAGCGATCCTTCTTCAGGTAGCTGCCGAAAATGCACATGCTGCCCATGCCCACGCTCAGGGTGAAGAAGGCCTGATTCATGGCGTCGTTCACCAGAGCGAGAAAGCCCGCGTCCACGGCGCGTCCGAGATCGGGCTTGAGATAGAATTCCAGCCCCTTGGAGCCGCCTTCCAGAAAACAGGAGTGCAGGGCGAGCCCCAGCATGATGACAAGCAGCCCCAGCATCATGACCTTGACCACGCGCTCCACGCCCCGCTGCAGGCCCTGTCCGCAGATCGCGAAGCACGACGCGGACACCACTACGGTCCAGAACAGCAGCAGCCAAGGATCGGCAAGCATGCCGCCGAACACCGCCGGAACCTGCTCCGTGGGAACATCCAGACGGCCGGACAGCATGAACCAGCAGTAGCAGAGCATCCAGCCGGCAATGGGAATGTAGAACATCATCAGAAGATAGTTGCCTATGGGGCTCATGATGCCGAACCTGTGCCACCAGCTGCCCCGGGGCTCAAGCCTGGCCAGCGCGTGGGCCATGTTGCGCTGCGTGGCGCGCCCCACGGAAAATTCCATGACCAGCACGGGAAGCCCCACGAAGATCAGGAAAAGCAGATAAACCACAAGAAAGACAGCGCCGCCGTACTTGCCCGTAATATACGGAAAGCGCCATACGTTGCCGAGCCCGATGGCGCACCCGGCGGAAAGGAGCAAAAAGCCCAATCTGCTGGCCAGTTGTTCGCGCTGATTCATAATGGTTCTCCTGAAGATGATTTCTTCTAGCTATAGGCTAAAACTCCTCGACACGGCAACAGAAAAAGCTTCCGTTTTCTCATTTCCGAGCTTGCGCTGCGGCTTCCCATAGACTAGAGCTTTCTCAACGACGCGGCACCAACCGTCGTCGCCGCGCAAGACCCATGGCACTCGCTTGCCATTGACCGGAAAACCAGTTTCCGGACGCCGCGAGCCCTCCATTGTTCATCTTCGCCCAACGCCCCACGCATGCCTACAGGAACCCTTCATGGACGCACACCATCATAAACGCTGGACGATACGGGCCAACAGAATTCTCCTCGCGCTGGAAGGCGCGATCATCGGGCTCGGAGCCGCCTGCGTCATCTGCTGTTTCCGACTCGCCCGCGATCATGCGGCTCCCGCGCTTTCCTCCTGGCTTTCCACATGGAAGGAACACTGGTGGATCGCTCCCCTCTGGCTGCTCGCTCTCATCGCGGCGGCCCGCTTTCTGGGATGGCTGGTCAAAAAAACGCCGCTCATTTCCGGCAGCGGCATTCCTCAGACGGAACTCATTGTCCGCGGCAAACTTCATCTTTCCCGGGGCGACTGGCTTAAAGTGCTCCCCGCCAAATTCGTAGGCTGTCTGGTATCCACGGTGGGCGGACTTTCCCTCGGCCGCGAGGGACCGTGCATACAGATGGGCGCGGCCACCGCCGCCCTGCTGACGGGACTCTGGGAACGCTTCTCGTTTTCCGGTCACATTCACGTCGCCGCCGGAGCCGCCGCGGGCATGACGGCCGCGTTCGGCTCTCCCGTCGCCGGCGTGCTGTTCGTGTTTGAGGAAATGAAAAGCCGGTTCACCTGGGGGGGCTTCATCGCCGTTGGCTGCGCCGCGGCGACCGCCGCGCTCGCCACGCGCTTCCTGTTCGGTTTTGGGCTTATTTTTCCTTTTCAGGCCATACGTTCTCTTCCGCTCTCATCGTTCTGGCTGCTTCCCGTCATGGGCGTCGTCATGGGCGCGGCGGGAGTGCTTTACAATAAAGCTCTTCTCGGCACCAAAAACGCCGAAGCTCTGCACACGCCTCTTTCCCAGAAATGGCGCATCCTGCCTCCCATGCTTGCCGCCTTCGTTCTGTGGTTTGCCTGCCCGGCCGTGCTCGGAGGCGGAGAAGATCTGGCGGGCGGACTGATACGACTGCCCTCAGACCCCGGCTCCGCACTTTCTCTTCTTCTGACGCTCGCCTCCCTGAAAATCGCCTTTTCTCTGTTCAGCTACACGGGCAACGTGCCTGGAGGCATACTCATGCCCATGCTCTGCATCGGAGCCCTCCTCGGCGCGCTGTGCGGGCAGGCCGTTTCCGCCGCGGGTCTCATTTCCCCCGACGCATGGAACGCTTTTCTTATTTACGGCATGGTGGGCTTCTTTGTTTCCATGGTGCGCGTGCCTCTGACGGGAACCGCGCTGGTCATGGAAATGTCCGGCGCGCTCCCGTGCCTGCCCGGAGCCATTATTGTGGCTTTCGTCGCGTCGTGGACGGCCAACGCCCTCCGCTGCCCTCCGGTTTACGATTCCCTGCGCGCCGCCATTGTAGTTTCGAGAAAAAAATAGAAGAACTTTTCTTCTATTACGGAGGGAGAGAAAAAACTTGAAGAGGGCCTTCCACCAATGGCCCGTTTTCTCTCTCAGCGTCGCAACATACCATACAAAAATCCCCGTCTCTCTCGAAGAGAAACGGGGATTTTTTATTTCGCTCGAAACGAAACGTCACAAGAAAAGGGGACGGAGAAAAAACTTTTCCAAACGGTCCCTCTCCAGTGTTTTCTATTCTTCCTCATGGTCTCCGTTGTCGGAGACCGTATCGAAGCCGGCGACGCTTGCTCCTTCATCAAGTTTTACGAGGCGCACGCCCATGGTGGCGCGTCCAACGGAGCGCACTTCGTCAACGCCGAGACGGATAATCTTGTTGGTGGACGTCAGCAAAATCAAGGAATCGGTATCGGCAACAGGCATGGCGCCGATAACATTGCCTGTCTTGGGAGACACCTTGAAATTGATGAGGCCGATGCCGCCGCGGCTCTGCATGCGATAGAGGTCTATCTTCGTGCGCTTGCCGTAGCCCAAGGCGGAAACCGTCATGATCATGGTGGAGTTGTCTCCGTCTTTCACCGTAACGCAGGCCACCACCTCGTCGCCGCGGCGCAGACCTATGCCCTTCACGCCAGACGCGCTGCGGCCCATGGGACGCACGTCCGGCATGGCGAAGCGTATGGCCATGCCGTGAGCCGTGGCAAGAACGACATGGTCGGAATCCGTCACTTCACGCACGGCAATGAGCTCGTCCCCTTCCTTAAGACCAAGAGCGATGAGACCGCTCTTGCGGCAACGAGCGTACAGTGACGCGCTGGAACGCTTGACCATGCCCTGCTTGGTCGTGAACAGGAAATAACTGTTCTCGGCGAATTCCCGAACGGTGAGCGCGTTGGCCACCCATTCGTCTTTTTCCAAAGGCAGAAGGTTGGCGATATGCATGCCCTTGGCGGTACGGCTTCCTTCCGGCACCTGATGCACCTTGAGCTGATGCATGCGGCCCTTGTTCGTGAAGAGCAGCAGATACTGATGATTGGTGGTGGTAAGAAATTCCTGCACGAAATCGTCTTCGGACGTATGCAGGCCGGCGATGCCCTTGCCGCCCCTCTTCTGCTGCTGATAGTTGGCCAGCGTGGTGCGCTTGATATACCCGCGGCGCGAAAGAGTAATGACCACATCCTCGTCAGGAATCAGGTCTTCAATATCAATGCCGCTCAGTTCATCCATGACCACTTCCGTGCGACGGGGGGTGGCGTAGGTGTTTTTGATATACTGCGTTTCTTCGCGCAGCACGCCGCGCAGCACCTCGGCGTCTTCGAGAATGGACGTGAGATAGGCGATGAGCTTCTGAAGTTCGCGGAATTCTTCCAGCAGCTTGTCGCGTTCCAGCCCGGTAAGACGCTGCAGACGCATGTCCAGAATGCTCTGCGCCTGAATTTCCGTAAAGCCGAAGCGATCAACGAGGCCGGCCTTGGCTTCCTGCGGCGTTTCCGATCCGCGAATGAGCGCGACGATCTCGTCGATGATGTCCAGAGCCTTGAGCAGACCTTCCACGATATGGGCGCGGGCCTGCGCCTTTTCCAGATCAAATCGCGTGCGCCGTATGACCACCTCGCGCCGGTGATCGAGGAAGCACGTAAGCGCCGTGCGCAGATTGAGCTGCTGAGGCTTATTGTCCACCACCGCCAGCATATTGATGCCGAACGACGTTTCCAGAGGCGTGTACTTATAAAGCGCGTTGATGACCAGTTCGGGAATAGTGCCTCGACGCAGATCGAGAATGATGCGTATGCCCTTTTTGTCGGAAAGATCGCGCAGGTCGGTCACGCCGTCGAGTTTGCGGTCGTTGACGAGAGCCGCAATTTTGGTGACCAGCACGGATTTATTGATCGCGTAGGGGATTTCCCGGATCACGACGGACTGCTGTCCCTTCTTGCGTTCCTCCACTTCCACGCGGCCGCGCACCTTCACCACGCCTCGACCGGTGCGGTAGGCGTCGAGAAGCCCCTGGCCGGCGTAAACGAAGCCGGCGGTGGGGAAATCCGGGCCGTGCACCAGATCAATGAGATCGTCCACCGTGCAGTCGGGCTCGTCGATAAGACGCAGCAAGGCGTCGCACAGCTCACCGAGATTGTGAGGGGGAATGTTGGTGGCCATGCCCACGGCGATGCCGGAAGAACCGTTGAGCAGCAGGTTGGGCACCTTGGTGGGAAGCACTTCGGGTTCCTGTTCCGAACCGTCGTAGTTCGGGCGGAAATCCACGGTCTTCTTTTCTATGTCGTCCAGAAATTCGGAAGCCAGACGGGACATGCGCACTTCGGTATATCGCATGGCGGCGGCGGAATCGCCGTCAATGGAACCGAAGTTGCCCTGACCGTCTACCAGCGGATCGCGCATGTTGAAATCCTGCGCCATGCGAACAAGCGCGTCGTACACGGCGGAGTCGCCGTGCGGATGATACTTGCCTATGACGTCGCCGACCACGCGCGCGCTTTTTTTGGTGGGTCTGTTGTAGGTGTTGGCCATTTGCGACTGCGCGAAAAGAATGCGGCGATGCACGGGCTTGAGACCGTCGCGCGCGTCGGGAATGGCTCGACCGATGATGACGCTGAGCGAATAGGCCAGATAGGACTGACGCAGCTCTTTTTCTATGTCGACTTTAAATTCTGCCACGGTAGGAATCCTTTAAGCGGTGTGTTGCGGAACGTTCCCCGGCAGGAAAAACGAACCCGCGCCTTTCGAACGGAAAAAGCGGAGCTCGTCTTTCCTGATCAGATATCGAGATCTTCCATGGAAAGCGCGTTGCGGATGATGAAATCGCGGCGCAGGTCGGCGCGATCGCCCATGAGTTCCTCAATGGTGTCGGAAGCGGCCTGGGCGTCCTCAATGCTGACCTGAAGGAGCGCTCTCTTTTCGGGGTTCATGGTGGTCATTTCCAGCTGTTCGGGATTCATTTCACCGAGGCCCTTGTAGCGCTGGATGTTGAAGCCCTTGCGGGCTTCGGCGTAAGCGGACTCGCGCAGTTCGAAGTAATCCCTGACCTCGCGGCTGGACTCGGCGCTCGACAGCGTCACAGGGAAGGCTCCGCACGCGCTTTCGAGCGATTTCCACACCTGACGGGCGTGGCGGTACATGCGCGAATGGAAGAACTCCACGGCAAGGCGCGTGCGATGGCCGCTTTTATTTTCAAAGACGAGGAACACGCGTTCCTCATCGTCCTGCTTCTCCAGGTCCAGAGCCGCGGCGTATCCCTGTTCCTTCATCCACGCGCGGAACGCGTCGGGCAGACCGCCTTCGAGCGTTTCCGGCGTCAGCGTCTCGTCGAAACGGAGGAAGGAGAGGAACAGTTCGCGGGAGATGGCGGAATTTTCCGCTTCCGTCACGGACTTCTCCAGCTCATCGATATTCTTGAGCAGGGAGATAAGCTCTCCGCCCCGGTAGACTTTGCCGTCGGCCACGGTGACCGACACGCCGTCGGACAGACGCTGCAAAAGAAATTCGTCCAGTTCGTTGTCGTCCTTCAGGAACTTGACGGTATTGCTTCCCTTCTTGATGCCGTAAAGCGGAGGCTGGGCGATATAGATATGACCTTCCTCAATCAGCTTGGGATAATAGCGGAAGAAGAAGGTGAGCATGAGCGTGCAGATATGCGCGCCGTCCACGTCGGCGTCGGTCATGATGATGATCTTGTGGTAGCGGAGCTTGGAATAATCCATATTATCGCCGATGCCCACGCCCATGGCCGTGATCATATTCTTGATTTCTTCGCTGGCCAGCATGCGGTCGAAGCGGGCGCGTTCCACGTTCAGGATCTTGCCGCGGAGCGGCAAAATGGCCTGCGTCATGGGATTGCGTCCCTGTTTGGCGGAGCCGCCTGCGGAATCGCCTTCCACGATGAAGACTTCGCATTCCGAAGGATCCTTGCTCTGGCAGTCGGCGAGTTTGCCGGGCAGGGAATTATCGGAAAGCGCGCCCTTGCGGCGTACGAGTTCGCGGGCGCGGCGCGCGGCCTCACGAGCGCGGGAAGCTTCCGTGGCCTTTTCTATGATGACGCGAATATCCTTCGGATGTTCCTGAAAATACACGTCCAGCGCGTTGTACACCACGCCGTTGACAATGCCCACGACCTCGCTGTTGCCCAGCTTGGTCTTGGTCTGCCCTTCAAACTGGGGCTGCGGCAACTTGACGCTGACGATGGCCGTCAAGCCTTCGCGCACGTCATCGCCGGAAAGACTGTCGCCCTTGAGCTTCTTCTGAAGATCGGGCTGACTCTTCACATAATTATTGATGGCGCGGGTAAGAGCGGTCTTGAACCCCGCCAGATGCGTGCCGCCTTCATGCGTGCGGATGTTGTTCGCGAAGGTCAGCGTCTTTTCGTTGAATCCGGAATTGTATTGAAGCGCGAAATCCACGGTGACGTTGTCCTGCACGCCCTCGCCGCTGATGATGGGATGAAGGCCGGTCTCATTGCTGTTCAGATCTCTCACGAACTGCTCAAGGCCGCCTTCGGCGTGATAGGTGTGGGTTTCGTTGGTGCGCTCGTCGTTGCAGACGATGGTCAGCCCCTTGTTGAGGTAGGCGAGCTCTTCAAAACGCTTTTTCAGAATGTCAAAAGAATAGACGGTGGTTTCAAAAATTTCCTCGTCGGGCAGGAAATGGACGGTGGTGCCGTGTCCTTCCGCCTCGCCGATCAACTCCACCTTGGTGACGGGCACGCCGCGTTCGTAACGCTGACGCCAGCGTTTGCCGTCGCGTCTGACGATGACTTCGAGCTTGGAAGAGAGGGCGTTCACGCAGGAAACGCCCACGCCGTGCAGACCGCCGGAGACCTTGTAGGCGTTATTGTCGAACTTGCCGCCCGCGTGCAGCTTGGTCATAACCACCTGAACGGCGGGAATGCGCAGTTTGGGATGGATATCCACGGGAATGCCGCGGCCGTTGTCGCGCACGGTGACGCTGTTGTCCATGTGCAGGATGACTTCTATCCTGTCGCAATAGCCGGCCATGGCCTCGTCGATGGAGTTGTCCACCACTTCATACACAAGATGATGAAGACCACGGCTGTCCGTGCTGCCTATATACATGGCCGGGCGCTTGCGAACCGCCGCCAGACCTTCCAGAACCGTAATGGCGGACGCGTCGTACGAGGTCTTGCCGGACCGGAGATTTTCCTGGGTCATGGGATTTCCTGAATGATAGGTGTTGGCCCCGAAGACTCCGGGGCGTCAAGAGTTTTTCAGCATATACGAAAACGATGAAAACTTCAAACCCCTGTGCAGGGGATGGGATCAATCCTCAAATCGGCGCAAACAGGCTGCAAAAGGCTCTAAATCGTACGGTCGACCCGTTTATCCCTTTTGCAAGGGCTGAACAGGTCGACCAACGATCGATTTTATTTCGCGTGGACGCTATTCTTCCTCGGTGTAATAGGAAGATTCCGCAATTTTCATGGGCATGAGAATGACCGTGTATTCCGCGTCGTCGGAACCGGTAATGCCGCAGGGGCCTTCCGCGCCGGTAAAGACGTAGTGCAGAGTGGCCGACTGGAAATGACCGAGAATGTCCATGAGGCTGCGGGTGGGAAAGGCGATGAGTTCCAGATCGCCCTTGAACGCGCCTTCCAGATGTTCGGTAGCCGAACCGGTTTCCTGTCCCTGCGCGGAAAGCTCCACTTCCTGGGGAGAGAATCGGAAATAGGTGCAGCGGTCGCTGTCGTTGTTGAAGATGAGCAGACGATCCAGCGCATTGAGCGTTTCGCGGCGATCCACGTCGAGCTGTGAAGTGTTGTCGCCGTCGAGTCTGGCCAGGAAGCTCAGATGATCGGGATAGGTAAAGTTCGCGCTGCGGGGAATGCTCAGCGTTTCGCTGCCGGAACCGGTGCGGATATGGAAGCGACGTTCGCTGATGTTCAGCATGACTTCATCGCTGCCGAGCCACTTGCGCAGTTCGTTGACGTATTTCTTTTGGATGAGGAGGCCGTTTTCCGGCAGAAGGCGCGCCAGTTCATCGTTGATGAAACGAACCATGGCGAACTGGTGGCCGTTCAGACCGCAGACGTCCACCTTTCCGGCGTCGCCAGCTTTGAGATACAGGCAGGCCAGTCCTTCCGCGCTGTCGTCGTCGCTGATGCAGAACGACACTCTGTCAATGATATCCTGGAAGAAATCGCCGGACCAGAGCACGGAACCGTCTTCAGGAAAAGGAGGGAGGGGCTGGAACCAGACCGGATCCACGGTGGGCAGCTTGTACGAACGACGTCCCTGTTCCACGGAGAGAATGTGCGATTCTTCATCCAGACGCAGGGAAATGTCCCCGCCGGGGAGACGGCGCAGAAGTTCCACAAAGGCGCGACCGTTCACGCCGGCCGTTCCTTCTTCCTTGATCTCTGCGGGATAGGTGCCGGTAAACTCGATGTTCACGTCCGTGGACATGACGGTGAGCCTGTCTCCGTCGGGCGTTTTGACGGCCTGAAGCCATATCGAACGCAGATACGCGGCTCCCGCTTTGCTGGGAATGATGGAAGCCGCCTTTTGCAGGCCTTCGATGATTTGTTCCTTTTTTACGGTTAAATACATAGCTTTTCCTTGTAGTAGAAGGTTAACTTTCGTCAGTTTGTTCCTATCTTATATATCATATCAATTTTATTGAATAAAATAGGAACAAAAACAGGAACTGCCGGTAAAATGAGGCACATTCGAGCGCGTTGTTCGCCTTTTAAACGGCGTTGACGGTGAGCTTTCGTCAACTTTGTAACATGCTTGTGCGCATTGTTGTTCGTAACTCGAAAAAATTCAATCTTTTTCATAAGATAAAAGGTAAGAGCGCGGCATGTTCTCGGTATGGGGCGCGGAGAAACGGCGAAAGGGGATGACGCGGAAACGCGTACGAAACGCAAGGTCGTCGAAAAGGACGGAAAGCTGGAAAAAAGATCATTTTTTTCCATATGTTGCGGATATAGAGAAGCGTGGGGAGGCGCGTCGTTTGTGGAGAAAATGAGCGTTGTCGGCATGGGGGAGCGCACGGTTCGCGTCGGAAAACGTCCGTCGGACGAACGTTCGTCATGTTCGTAACGCAAGCGTTTTGCCTTGAAAGGACGGAAGCGGGCGGACAGGCCGGCTTGTCGACTCCGCAAAGAGCCTCGTTTGCAGAAAAGGAGGGGAACCGAGTCCTGCCGCGCCGGGGCGGGAGATGGAGCGCGCGTCGAGATGCCGGAAGTCGGCGGAAAGGAATCGTTCGACGCGTCGTTGTTCGGCGGGCGGAAACGCGCGGCGGCGAGCCGAACGTCGGCAACGGTGGCTTCGCCGAACAGGGGAGCGTCGTCTCTTTTCAGGCTTTCGGCCGCAGCGGCCGCCTGGGGAAAGAGGGAAAGAAGTTTCATGCGGTATCGGACGATATGTTCTTTGCTGAAAAGAAAAGAACAATACGCGTAACCATTGGGAATACCATGGAGAAGCGTAGTGTTCGACGTAGAGTCGGCAGGGCTCGCGCAGACTGCCGGGCATAAATTTTTTTACCAGAAAACGCTTGCATAAACAAGCGGTTTCTTGGTTATATACGCGTTGGGGCGGCGTCTCCTTTTCTTTTCTTCTTATAAAAAGCATGAAACATCAGACATTATGATAAAAAAATATCAAAGATTCCGCGTTCTCCCCGTGCGCGCTCTCTGCTGCGTTCTGCTCGGTTCCGCTTTAGCCGTCGGCGTGTGGATGAGCCTTCGCGATGAGACGTCTGTGGATACGCTGGCCGAGGAAAGCGTGAACGGTATGGAAATGCCGTCTCCGACGGTGAAGCCTCATGATTTTTCTCTCGGAGTCGAGGTTCCTTCGTTGGAAGAAGAACGTCTCGCGTCCTTGGGCAGCGGACTTTCCTGGATGAGGGATTTCTGGGAAGATGGCGGACTGGGCGGCGAAAACGCCGACGTCGCGGCCCGGTACGACGATTCTCTGGACGCGTTTCTTTCCTCCCGGGGGGACATGTGCGTTCCGAACTACACGGAGGCCGTGCCGTGGGATCAGGATCCCCGCTACATGGTGGAAGATTCCGGTTGCGGCACGCAGATGTTCCGCAGCGCGATACGCAGCGGCGACAGCGCGGGCGCGCTGTTCCGTCGCTGGCTTGACAACAACGAGACGGATCAGGCCGTTCGGGCCGCGTCTTCCGTGTATTCCATGACCAAAATCATGCCTGGGCGGCTGTTCAGCGTGGAGCGCGACAAGGAAACGGAACGGGCGAATCGTTTCTTCTACGACATTGACGAAGAGAGTCGTCTGGTGATTGAACGTTCTGCGGACGGCTTCACGGCCCGCGTGGACGTGTTCGAATTTGACACCAAGCTGGTCAAGGTAAGCGGCGTCATTTCTTCTTCGTTGTTCGAAGCCATGGCCGACGCGGGAGAATCCGCCAATCTGGCCGTTCGGCTGGCCGACGTGTTCAGCCATCAGATCAACTTCGTCAACGAAGTGCAGGAAGGCGACACGTTCGAGATAGTGGTGGAAAAGAAATATCTCGGAGACGAATTCCGCCGCTACGGCGACATTGTGGCGGCCCGGTTCGTCAACGACGGCGAAACGTTTGAAGCCTTCCGCTTCCAGGACAAAAACGGCCGCGTCCACTACTTCGCCGCGGACGGCAGCTCTCTGGAAACGGAATTTCTCAAGGCTCCTCTTAATTTTACCCGCGTCAGTTCCGGATACACCATGCATCGCAGGCATCCCATTTTCGGCAAGGTGCGTCCGCATCAGGGCGTGGATTACGCCGCGCCTCGCGGCACGCCGGTGAAGGCTCTCGGCGCGGGCACCGTGAAGTTCAAAGGCTGGAAGAACGGTTACGGCAACACGCTCGTCATCCGCCATGGAGGCGGCGTGGAGACGCAGTACGCGCATCTTTCCCGATTTGCCACTTCATTGAAGGTGGGACAGAAGGTCGACCAGGGCGAAGTGGTGGCCTTTGTCGGCGCGACGGGAACGGCCACGGGGCCGCATCTGGATTTTCGCGTGATGAAGAACGGCAAGTTCGTTCATCCTGACAGCCTTTCCGGCGCGCGTTCCGCGCCGGTGTCCAAGGCGGAACGCGCGCGCTTCAAGCAGACCGTTGCCGACGCGCGTTCTCTGCTTGACAGCGAAGCCGCGGTGGCGGAAAAGTAGCGCGGCGTTATTGTGAGCGATCCGGCTGGCGCGTCCTTCCGAAAGGCGGGATTCGCCAGCCTTTCCGTCCTGAACATTTTGTGAGCGAACGCCGCCGTTTGTCCTGTCCCATAGACGGCGTCAGCAGGCTGCGACTCGACCTCCGGAACGCTTTCTTTTGCCTGGCCTTTCCACAGGCGCGGCGTTCCAAGCCCTATGAGGCATGACCGATATGAACGAATCCGACTTTCAGCTGTCGAGCTACGATTATGATTTGCCCGAGGAACGCATAGCCCAGTATCCTCCCGCGGAGCGGGGCGCGTCGCGCCTCATGGTGCTGGACAGGGCGAGCGGAAAAAACATCCATACCGTTTTTTCCCATCTGCCGGATTTTCTGCCTGAAGGCGCGTTGCTGGTGGCCAACAATTCCTGCGTGGTGCCGGCGCGTCTTTTCGGGCGCCGGCCGACGGGAGGAAAGGTAGAGCTTCTTCTGCTTACCCCCCCTCCGCTGCTCAAGGCCTGTGCGGTTGCCGAAGCCGACGGCTGGAGCCGGGCGCAGGCGGAGGTGCTGCTTCGTCCCTCCCGCAGCATTCATATCGGCGACTGTCTTACCTTCGGCGACAGTATTGCCGCAGAGGTACTGAAGAGAAAGGACTTCGGGCAGCATGACGTTATGCTGCACTGGAAGGGCGATCTGGTGGAGTGCATGCGGCGCATAGGAAAACTTCCCCTGCCGCCGTACATCAAGCGCGAGCAGAGCAGCGAGGATATGTCCCGCTATCAGACCGTGTACGCCGACAGAGAAAAGTCCGGCAGCGTGGCCGCGCCCACGGCGGGTCTGCATTTTACCGACGAACTCAGAGAGAAACTGCGTCAGTCCGGCATAGGCTGGGCGGAAGTCACGCTTCATGTGGGATACGGCACGTTCAGTCCCGTGCGCGAGCGGGATATACGGGAACATCCCATGCACAGCGAATATGTGGAAATTTCGCCGGAAACCGCCGCCGTCATCCGCG
This sequence comes from uncultured Mailhella sp., assembly GCA_944324085.1. Lineage (GTDB taxonomy): Bacteria > Desulfobacterota > Desulfovibrionia > Desulfovibrionales > Desulfovibrionaceae > Mailhella. The sequence continues at coordinate 19,164 of CALUUX010000025.1, forward strand.
AGGCCAAGGCGTCTGGGCGTCCCGTGGTCGCGGTGGGCACCACGTCTTGCCGCACGCTGGAAGGATGCGCCTCCGTCAATGGCGGCGAGATTCCCGACGGCGGATGGCACGGCTGGACCAATATTTTCATTTATCCGGGCTTCACGTTCCGGGTGGTGGATCATCTCATCACCAATTTTCATCTTCCTCAGTCGTCGCTCATCATGCTTGTGGCCGCGCTGTGCGGACGTGAGCGCATCCTGTCCGCGTATGAGGAGGCGGTTCGGGAAAAGTATCGTTTCTTTTCCTATGGCGACGCCATGTTCGTGCGTTGACGGTGAAACAGGTTTTTTAGACAGCGTCAGAAAGTTATCGCGCGAACGGCGAGGTGTCGTCCGCGCGATATTGAACGTTTGCCTCTCGCCGGGAAGAAGCGTCGATGCGTAAACGCCGGGAACGTCCGCTACAGAGTTCTGCGGATGTCCCCGGCGTTTAAAAGTTTGACTGATAAAATGATATTAGATTTATAAAACTACTTGCCGATTTCCCATATCGTCACAGGAACGGGCACTTCCTGTTCGGTGAGCGGAGAAATGGGAAGACTGCATATTTTTTTGTAGCGGAGTCCGTGTTCGGGCAGGACGTCGAGCAGATAATGAAAGATGTCTCTGCCGGGTTCGGCGATCCATGCCCGTCCGCCCTGTTTCAGCATGGCCGCGAGAAACGAGGCTATGGGTTCGGCGAATCCTTGTTCATACATGACGTCGCCGGCCCAGACGCGGTCGAAACTTTCGGGAGGGAACGTGGGTTCTCTCCAGTCCATGACCTGAAAATCGACGCCTTCGACGCTGTTGAGTTTGGCGTTTATTTCGGCGTATTCGAGGGCCTGCGCCTCGTAGTCCATGGCGGTGACGTCGGCGCCGAGCCAGCGGCCGAGCAGGGCCGTGAAGCCCAGACCGCAGCCCATGTCGAGGCAGGCTTTTCCGCGTATGTCGTCCTGCATTTCCGCGAGCCATCCGGCCAGGGCCAGCGAGGAGGGCCAGATTTCATTCCAGTAGGGCAGGCGCGCTTCTTCGCCGTTCTTCTGATCCATGTCGGCCCAGAGTTTGTCCATGTCGGCGCGTCGGATATGCCACAGTCTGCCGCAGGATTGAAAGATTCTGTCAAAAGGCGTCCATTTTTCCATGCTGTTTCCTCATGCTGATATTCGGGCGGTCGCGCGACGCGTTCCCCGTCCACGGCCAAGGGAGGAGTATAGTGTTTTGTCCGCCTGACGTGAAGTCCCTCTGGCGGAAGCGGGGGCAAAAGACTTGCCGGGAGGATGCAATAGAGATATCATGCCTGTTCGCCATGAGCTTTTCCCGTTAGGAAAAGCCGGTCATGACGGGGTGAACATCCGGGGCGTCGGCTTCGCTTTCTTGCCCCTTTTGAAACGACGTGCGCGCCCGCCGACGCGCCACGCACAGAGCAAAGCAGGTTTGACATGGATAATAGGGGCGAGGACAGAAAGGATTTCGCCAGGCGTTCCTTTAAGAACGATGGCGAACGCGGTGATGGCCGCCGTCAGGAACGTTCGGAAAATTTCCGCCCGCGTCGTTTTGAACGCGGCGACGAAGAGCGTCGCGAAGGGCGCAGGGACTTCAAGAAGGACGGCTTCCGTCCGCGCGCGGATCGCGCGCCTTCCAATCGTAACCGCGACCTCGGCGCGCTGATGGATCTGGACAATGAGATTCTCCATCTCGTGATGCGCCGCGCTCAGATGCTCGCCCGCCTGCGCCGCGGCGGACGCCTCGCTCCGGAAACGGAAAAGACCCTGCGCACCGCTTGGGAAAACAAGGCCGCCCGCCTTGCCCGCGACAATCGCCTTTCTCGCGATCTTTTCATGCTTCTTCAGACCATCGAGCCTCTGACCCGTATGGAAGAGGAGCAGGGGTACTACAATCTGGCCCCCAACGGCGAGGCTGTGGACATCCAGATTCCCGCGCCGTCCGACACCGTGGCCGCCCGCTGCTGGCTGGCCGTGGCCGCCGCCGCGGGACAGGTGACCAAAGTGTCCCGCGTGCCTCTTACCGACGCCGTGGTGAGCGGCGTGAAGGCTCTGAATCAGATCGGAGGCCAGCTCTGGTGGGAAGACAACGGCGACGTGCAGAGTCGCGGCGGCAAAGGCCTTGTCCGCAACATGGACAAGGTTATCCACATCGGCGACGACGCCTTCAATCTTTGGCTGGTCATCGCGCTGTGCGTGGGCATGCCCGCAAGGCTCAAGCTGACCGGCGACAGCTCTCTCCGCTTCCTCGATATCGCGCCGCTGCGTCATTTTCTGCCGCAGCTCGGCGTGCGTCTGACCAACGTCATTCCTTCTCAGGACGGGCTTCCCGTGCGCATGGAGTGCTCCGGACTCATGCCGCGTGAAATCCGCCTTGCCGACGATCTGCCTGAAGATTTCGTGGCCGCGCTTGTGCTGGCCTCTCCCTTCTGGGAAACGAGCTGCCGTCTGACGCTTCCGGAACATGAGCCTCGTCTGCTGCCTCTGGCGCTGGACGTTCTTTCCGGTTGCGGCATGAAGATTTCTCGAGAGGGCCGCGACATTCTTGTGGAACGCGGCGAAGTGTCCGTTCCCGAACAGCCGGTGGTTCCCATGGACGCCGCCGTGGCCGCCACCATTCTGATGTTCCCCGGCTTTAACGGCGGTCGCGCCGTTCTGGAAGGCGTGTGGGGAAGCGGCGTCGTCTACGGTCTGGTGGAAAAGATTCTGCGCGCCGCCGGCCTCAACGTGAAATACGGCGCGCGCCAGGTGGAATGTTCCGGTAAGGAACGCGAGACCGCCGCGCCCGCGCCCGAAGTCATGAGCGACGTTTTGACCCGTTGTCCCGAACTTCTGCCGCTTTGTTCGGTGATCATGGCCGCCGCGGCTCATGAGGGTGCGAAGGTGCGTCTGCCAGAGATTGCGGAAGAAGACCGCCATGTCGTGACGGCGTTTCTTTCCCGTTGCGGCGTGGAAGAAAAGGACGGTGAGCTGACCCCTGTGGAAGAGATCGTGCCCGGCTCCTGGGTGGCTCCTTCCGCGCAGTGGGCCATGGCGTACGCCCTCGGAGCCTTCCTGAAGCCGAATCTTCATCTTTCCAATCCTGGGGTGATGACCGGACTTTTCCCGGCGTTCTGGAATATGTACAACACGTTGCCCCATCCTGAACTGAAACGCAGAGTCGAGCAGGAGGCCGAAGATGCCAAACCCGCGCGCCGGCGAGTCATCGCCCACGGAGTCTATGGAGAACTTCCTCCGGAACCCGTTGCCGGAGACGATTTCTGAGCTTGAAGCCCAGATGGACGTCATCGGCGCGGTGCAGAAAGAGTGTGAAAAAAAGATTCGGGAACTTATGGCCGCGGAAGACGTGGAAAAAGGCATAGTGTTCCCGCAGGAAATACACGAGCTTCATCAGCGGAAGAACATGCTGGAAACGCACATGCAGTATCGCAGGGTGCGCATCAACAGACTTCGGCTGTACAAGGGGCTCGACAGGTAGAGCCGACGCGCTCCGAAGTCGGAGTTTTTCGGAGAAAGGCGACGCGCGTCGCCTTTCTCCGTATCCGACGGACGACGCGGAAACGTTCCGGAGAGAATATCATGAGCGAAAATCATCAGTGCCGCCAGTGCGGAACCTGCTGCCGCAAGGGCGGTCCCGCGCTTCATAAGGAAGACGCGCCTCTTCTGATGGAAGGGGTGCTTCAGTTGCAGGATCTGTGCACCTTCCGCGCGGGAGAACTTGTGCGGGACACTTCCAACGATCACGTCGTGCCGTTGCCCGAAGAAATCGTGAAAATCGCCGCTCCCTACGGGGCCCGGCCCGATGACTGGACCTGCCGTTTTCTTATGGAGGACAACCGCTGCTTTATTCACGACAGAAATCCCGCGGAATGTCGGGCCCTGTTCTGCGACGATCCGAGCGCGCTTCTTTCCATGCAGGGAGAGGACAGGCTGGACCGCAAGGCCATTCTGGAACTTCTTCACGCGCCGCAGTGGCTCATGGACTCCGTAGAGGCTCATGAAGCCCGTTGCAACTACGCGGCTCTCATTGAACTGGCTTCGCATCTCGAAAAGCAGGAGGCCGCCCGCCGCGCCCTTGTGGAAGTGGTGGAATATGACAGGGCCTTCCGCGATCTTATGATGGAAAAAGGCAAGGTGCGGAAGGAAATGCTGGACTTTCTGTTCGGCCGTCCGCTTCTGCATACCGTCATCATGTTCGGCATAGACGCCAGGCGTAACGCCGACGGCAGCATTACCTTGGTGCAGACAACCAAGGCGACATTGAAGGGGCACGAATGATCATAGTCACCGGCGGCGCCGGCCTTATCGGCGCGAATATGATATGGGAGCTGAACCGCCACGGCGTGGACGACATTCTTGTGGTGGACAATCTCGCTTCCACGGAAAAATGGAAGAATCTTTCCCATCTGCGTTACAGCAACTACATGCATCGGGACAAGTTTCTCGAAGAACTCCGTTCCGGGAAAAAACTGGAAGGCGTGGACTGCGTGATCCACATGGGCGCGTGCTCCTCCACCACCGAGCGCAACGCTGATTTTCTCATGGAGAACAACTTCCACTACACGGTGGAACTGTGCCTCGCCGCCCTTGAGGCGGGAGCGCGCTTCATCACTGCGAGCAGCGCCGCCACCTACGGCGACGGCGAACTCGGCTTTTCCGATTCGCTCGACATCATGCCGAAGCTGCGTCCGCTGAACATGTACGGCTATTCGAAGAAGCTCTTCGATTTGTGGTGCATGGAGCACAAGCTGCTCGGCGAAGTGGTGAACCTCAAGTTCTTCAACGTGTACGGCCCCGACGAATACCACAAGGGCAGCATGATGAGCATGGTGTGCCGCGCGGTGCCGCAGGTGAAGGAAACCGGCAAGATCCGTCTGTTCCGTTCGGACAATCCGCAGTACGGCGACGGCGAGTCCGTGCGCGATTTCGTCTATTCCAAGGACTGCGCCGCGCTCATGCGCTGGTTCATGGAGACTCCTTCCTGCAACGGCATCTTCAACGTGGGCACGGGCCATGCCCGCAGCTGGAACGATCTTGCGAAGGCTGTGTTCTCAGCCATGGATCGTCCCGTGGATATTGAATATTTCGATATGCCCGAGCACCTCAAGGGAAAGTATCAGTACTTCACTGAAGCCGATATGTCGTGGCTTGAGCGTGAACATTGTCCTGTCAAGTTCCATTCGCTGGAAGAGGGCGTGGACGATTATGTCCGCAATTACCTCATGAAAGAGGATCCGTATCTCTGTTCTCTGTAAGAGACGACGCTGATCCTTTATGTTTATCCTCCGTCTTTGCGTCACGGCAAAGGACGGAGGATCTTTCGTATTGGGGGAGCCCATGACAGGACTATGCCATAAAAAAATAGAAAATATAAAAGGCTACATAAAAAAGCATCCCGTTGGAGTGTTCTCTTGGGGCGGCGCGTTGTTTCTGTTGTGCTTTGGATTGACCATACGTCGCTATTTTGGGGTGACGCTGGTGGAACAGGCGCTTTTTCACTTGTCCGCGCCGCTTCAGGGCGTTGACGGGAGACTTGTCAGCGGTTTTATCCGACGCGCCGCGTTGCTGCCCGCTCTGCTGTTTTTTATTTCCCTTGTGTTCTTTTCGTCTTTTCCTTCTCTCGGCTCCAGACTAAGAATCCTTGGCCTTGCGCTGTGGCCGATGGCGGTGTTCTGCGTATACTCGTGTTTTTCAGGATACGTCTATCTTGTCGGCTATCTTTTTCCCGATCAGCGTCATGATGATTTCTATAGAAAACATGTGGAACAACCAGAAGTTGCCTCTATTGCTTTTGGAGAACGAAGAAATCTCGTTGTTCTGTATCTGGAATCGTTGGAAGCCAGTTTCGGAGACAGAAAGTTTTTTTCCGTCAATCTTCTTCCCGAGCTTTCCGCATGGCGTGAGCGGCATGCCTCGGTGAAGGACGCCTATCAGGCGTATGGCACGGGATGGACCATTGCCGGCATTGTTTCCTCGTGGAGCGGGTTGCCATTAAGAACCGGCGCGGGGGCGAGCAAAGGGCAGTTCATGCCGGGCGTCGTCATGGTGCCGGATATTTTGGCTCGGAACGGATATGCGTTGAGATTTGTTCAAGGAACGTCTTTGAATTATACGGGAAAAAAGTATTTGTTTCTCAGTCATGGTTTTACCCAAGATCAGTATATTGGCTTGGAAACGGTGCTCAAAACGCATCCAGATTGGTTGACAAAATATTCAGGGCCTTCGGATTGGGGGGTGCGGGACAGTGTGACTTATGATCTGGCAAAGAAAAGTCTGAAAGAGCTTTCCCAGATAAAAAAGCCATTTGCCTTGTTTATGCTCACAGTGAATACGCATTTTCCCAAAGGTTTTGTGGAACCTGGCTGGCGAGGGCCGCGCGTTGAGGGCTTTGACGACGATGAACAGGCGTACGCCGATGTTGTCACCAATGCGGACAGTCTGGCCGCAGACTTTCTTCATTGGATTTCTCAGCAGGATTTTGCGGATAAAACAACGGTCATCGTGCTGAGCGATCATTTGGTTATGCTCACGGCATTGACGCCGTTTCTGAAAAAGCATTCGGACAGACGACACAATCTTAATATCGTCATCAATCCCGTGCGTCCGTTGAAGACGGATGGTCGCGCCATTTCTCAGTTTGATTGGGCTCCGACCATGCTTGAAGCCGTAGGCGCGCGTCTGCCGGAAGGAAGGCTGGGGTTAGGAGTGTCTCTGTTTTCGGGAAATAAGACGCTGGTGGAACGTTTGGGCGTAAAAACATTGAACCATGAGCTGACGCGGTATTCGCAATATTATATCGACGCCTTCATCAACGGAAACAAAAAAAATCTCCGCCCGCGGGTGACGCAGACGGAGAAGATGAGCTTGGAAGAGAAAAACGTCGTTCGAGCTATGTAGGTTACATGTTCACGGCTTCAAACACGGCGAGAATGCTGTTCTTCGACCGCAGTTCCAGCATGGAGCCGTTGATGTTCCATTCATCTACCTTGGAGAACATGTCATGCACGGCGCGGGCCTGTTCTTCTCCCTGCGGGCAGAGGCGCAGCGTGGAGCCGCCGTCGGAGAAGGTAAGGTTTGCGTCTTTTCGTTTCCAGTTCATGAAGAAGTTGTTGCAGCCGTCGGACCCGGAAGCCTGACCGTTGTCCCGCAGTATGAGGTGGGGTTCCGGCTGATCGGGAAAGAGTTCAACGGGCGCGCCGTTAAGTTCCCGCAGACGCCAGTATGTTTGAAGCAGGGGAGCGGAGGCGTAGTTTTCCGTGGAGCAGACGCCGCCCTTTCGGACGAGAAAGACGTTGGACGCTTCGAGGCGTCCGCCCTGGAGACGGCCTTCCAGCACCACGGAGGACTCGCCGTTGGACTGAAGCACCTGACTGAGTTGATCATAGCCTTTGCCGGAAGGTTGAATGGGAATATCCCGCTGGGAATTGCATTCGGAAAAAACGGGCTTTCCGTTCAGGCTTCGAAGTTCGCCTTCCAGGAGGAATCCTTTGGAGGGCCAGGGAATTTCGGCGGGTTTCAGATCCACGGGCTGGGCGGACAGGCCGTTCAGGAGCAATCCGCCTCCGGCCTCGCGCGTGGCCGTGACGGGCTTGAGGGCCCCGCGGGTGATTTCGATGGTGCGGTTTCTGTCTTTTTCCATCCACGTGCCCATGTACTGATTGCGGTCGCCGTCCTGCGTGAGCAGCGCGAGTCCGTCATCTTCGAGATAGAGGCGCACGGTGACGTTTTTGCCGGAGATTTTCAGGGCTCCTTCATAGCTTGCGGGAGTGTTGAGCGGAGGAAGCTGTCGTTCGCCGGGCATGGAACGGTAGAGCAGAACGTTGGGCGAACTCGGAACGTCGATGATCTCGTCGTTCTGCGTGACGAAGAGCGTTTCGCCGCTGTGAAGCACGGACGCGGCGAGTCTGACCTGTCCCGTGACGGTCTGTTCCAGGTAGTACACGCGGAAGGGAAGTCGGCTGCCTCCGGCCACGGGCGTGATGGACGTGGCCACGGGAATGGGGGAATGCAGGGGATAGAGCTGCACGCTGATGACTACTTTGGGAGGAAGGGCCATGCGTTCGCGATAGAACAGCGAGCCTTCCAGGCGTCCTACCGTGGCTCTGCTTTTTTTCCACGTCACGGTGGAGCCGTCGGCGTCGATAAATTCCATGCTTCCCGACCGGGCCTGTTTCAGGATGAGCTTTCGTTTCCGCACGTCGCCGCCGGGGCTGTCCATGGTGGAGAGGGTAAGAACGTCGTTTTCCAAGGTCCATCGCACGCCGGAAAGCGCGGTTTGGCCGGGCATGCCGAGGGTTCCGTCCTCATCCAGAAAATAGAGCCGTTCCTGCTCGTCCACCCACGCGCCGCTGATGTCGCTCGGTGTGCCCGAGGAGGCGACGCAGGAGACAAGAAGAAGCGAGCTGAAAAGAAAGAGCAGAATGTTGCGCATGAGAGGTCCTCTGTTTAGGCCAGGGCCACGAGGTCGTACTCCCTGGTCTCTACGATATCGGCTTCCACCATGGCGCCGTTTTCCACGCCGGGGCCGCTGATGTAGGTCAGGCCGTCCACGTCGGGAGCCTGAAACCATGTGCGGCCGGTGTGAAGGCCGGGCCATTCATCGGAACTTGCGTCAACCAGCACGTCCATGCGCTGGCCGGCGTATCCGGCGAGAATCTCCTCGCTGATGCCGCTTTGCAGTTCCATGAGTTCGTCCTTCCGCGCCTCTTTGACGGCGTCGTCCACCTGATCGGGCATGCCGGCGGCCTCGGTGCCGTCTTCAGGTTGGAAGGCGAACACGCCCATGTGGTGGAAGCGGTTTTTTTCCACGAAACGCATGAGCGCGCGAAAATGTTCGTCGTTTTCTCCGGGAAAACCCACCATCATGGTCGTGCGGAGGGCGGCTTCGGGGAAAACGTCGCGTATGCGGTCCACCGCTTCCTGCGGGTTGCCGGAGAAGGGACGGCCCATGCGGCTGAGAATGTCCGGATGGGCGTGCTGGAGAGGCATGTCAAAATATGGGACAAAGGGTTTGCCCGCTTCCTTGAGAAAGCGCAGCAGATCGCGGGTCAGACCGCCGGGATACAGATAGAGCAGCCGCAGGCGTTCCAGTCCGTCGAGCGCGAGCAGCCGCTCCAGAAGAAAACGGGGATCCTTGCCGAAGTCCGTGCCGTAGGCGGTGACGTCCTGCGCCACGAGGATGAGTTCCTTCACGCCGTCGGCCACCAGGGCCGAGGCTTCCGCCGTCAGCTTGTCGGGATCGTCGGAAACGTACTTGCCGCGGATGGAGGGAATGGCGCAGAACGAGCAGTTGTGTCGGCAGCCCTCGCCGATTTTCAGCCAGGCGTACGAGGGCCCCGTGCTGAGAAGGCGTCCGGATTCGGCGCCGGGCAGTTTCAGCGCGCGCAGGAGCCGTTCCGCCCACGTGTCGATGTCGTCGGTATGGAGCCAGAGATCCACTTCCGGCAGTTCCGCCTTGAGATCGGCGACGCCGTAGCGTCCCGGCAGACATCCCGCTACGGCGAGAAAAGGTTTCTTGCCTCTGGGCAGCTCGCTCAGATCTTCGATCATCTGGACGACGGTCTGCACGGATTCCTGCACGGCCGGAGCGATGAAGGCGCAGGTGTTGATGAAGACGAGATCCGCCTCTTCAGGCGTGTCCACGGTAAGAACGGGCCCCAGCGAACCCAGCAGACGTTCAGTGTCCACGCGGGTTTTGGGACAGCCAAGACTTTGGGAGTAGATACGGAGCATAGCACCTTCGAGCAGGCCTGGACTTGTCAACAGGACGGGCCTGAGATATCCCTTTTTGCCATGAAAACAGCCTTTCGGCAAGGAGACCCCCCATGACGCTTCCCCAGACGCTTATTCTCGCCACGCATAATCAGGGCAAGGTGAAGGAGCTTCGAGAGCCTTTGGCCCGATTCGGATTTGAGGTAAAAAGTCTGCCCGACGATTTTCCTGAAGTGGCGGAAACGGGATCCACGTTTGAGGAGAACGCGCTCATCAAGGCCCACGCCGTGGCCGACGCTCTTGGCGTTCCGGCCGTGGCCGACGATTCCGGCATAGAAGTGGACGCGCTCGGCGGCGCGCCCGGCGTGTACTCGGCCAGGTACGGTCGGGACTGGCCTGAACGCGAAGGGGAAAGCGCGGACGGCCGCAATAATCGCAAGCTTCTGACCGAACTTGAAGGCGTGCCTTCCGCGCGGCGCGCGGCGCGTTTCCGCTGCTGCATGGTCATGGCGTATCCGTCGTCGTGGAAGGACAGACCGGAGGATATCGTGGTCAGCGGCGCGTGGGAAGGCCGCATCGCGGAACGTCCGTCGGGAAGCAACGGCTTCGGTTACGACCCCCTTTTTATTGATCCGTCAACCGGCCGCACGGGCGCGGAATTGACGCGCGAGGAAAAAATGGCCCGCAGCCATAGGGGCAAGGCTCTGGCGAAGCTGCTGGAGGCTCTGGAACGTCGTCGTTCCTAGAGAAAGCGGGTCGAGGTCGGATGGATAATGAGTCGGAAGAAATGCCCGGCGCGGAGAATCAAGCCGTCTTGTCCGGATACGCCGCGTCGGCGAGGCGTTGTCGTCATTTTCCCATGCGGCAGAGTTGGAGCAGCGCGTCCTTGTCCAGAATTTCCAGTCTGGTTCTGGTGAACTCGCCGAGCACGCCTTTTTCCCGCAGGTCGTGCAGAATGCGGCACACCGTGCTTCTGTGCAGGCCCAGGGCCAGCGCGAGATCGGACTGGGAAAATCGGGGACGCAGATGGCCCGAACCTTCGCTCTGCAATCTGGCCAGGTAGCGGCAGACCAGGTTTTCCGGAGAAAGCCCCACGCTTTCCTCAATCTGACCGAAGAAGGCTCCTGCTTTCAGCATGAGGGACTGAACAAGGTTCATCATCAGTTCGGGATGGCGCAGCGTGAAGTCCCTGTCCTGCAGAAGGCGTCTTGGAAATTGATAAATTTCGCATGGTTCCATGGCCAGAAATGAAGCCGTGCTGAGCGGCGCTATGTGCATGCATCCGAGTTCGTTGAAGATGCATCCGGCGCCGATGTGCAGAAAAATGCGCTCGTTGCCGTTTTCCCCCAGAGAGGAGAGGCGTATCAGCCCTTTGTGGAGGAAGGAAAAATTGTCGTTGTCGGAAGAGTCTATCAGACGCTGACCTTTGTCCAGGCACTGCCGCGCGCCGAGAGAAAGGACTTCCCGCCACACGCTGTTTTGTTCCAGCATGACGATGACGTTGTTTTCTTTCCACACATTGCCCGCGTCGGCGTTGTTGTGAAGCGTGTTATCGGCGTTGTTCATGGCGTGTCGTGACATGAGGACGGGATCGTCCGTGGTTGTTTTATTGGCAGAATATGCGTTCACGCCGCGTAAAACAAGAGCCGCTTCCGCGTTGTCGGAAGCGGCTCTTTGCGCAGAGAACCGTGAAGAAGACTACAGCCCCATGAGCGGCCAGATGAACGCGGCGGTGGCCAGCACGGCGAGAGACACGAGCGCCATGCGCAGGGTCATGAGCGCCAGCACGTAGCGAATGCGGACATAACCTGTGGCGAACATGATAAGCGCGGGGGCCAGTTCATAGGGCAGGAAGAACTGATCGAGGCCGTACAGAAAACTGTAGAGCACGGGCTTGATGGGCATGCCGAGACTGGTGGCGATTTCCGCCATGGGAATGCTGAGGGACGTTGCGGCGGCGACGGGCGTAAGCACCAGATTGGAGAGCACGCCCACCCAGTAGGCGAACAGAGACGCCAGCGGCAGACTCTGGATCTGTCGCAGAATGGGCATAAGCCGTTCCGACAGCCAGGCGGGGATGCCCAGCGTTCCCGCGATGATGCCGATGGCCATGCAACCGGCGATAAAAAACAGGATGGAGAACTGCACCTTTTCGATGTCGTCGCCGTTGAGAAGATTGAAGATCGGCGTGAAGCCGAGAAGAACAATGGCGCAGAACACATAGTAGCCGGGGATGTGATGCAGCGGTTCGGCGATGAATCCGATGAGCGCGGCCACCGTAAGCAGCAGAGTCTTCTTTTCGTTGCGACTCATGGAGCCGAGTTTTTTCAGTTCGTCGGCGGCCACGGCGCGGCAGCTGTCGATGTGCTCGGCCAGTTCGCGACTGCCGAAAGCGTACAGAATTCCGTAAGCGATGAGCGCGTGCAAAGCCTGGAATCCCATGTTTTCGAAGGCGAAGCTCAGCCATGTGAAGGGCACGCCCATGTCCTTCACCATAAGCAGTCCGATGATGCCGGTATTATTGGGCAGGTACATGGCTGAAGGAATGGCCGCGCCGAAGAAGGCCGCCAGAATGATGGAGGCGGAGGAACGGGAATTTTTGTCCAGCTTGAGACTGACGCACATGCCCTGCGCGATGGTCATGAAAATGATCATGACGGTGATGACGTCGGGAATGATGGCGGCCAGAGCGAGACCGGCCAGCAGAAAGGCCGCGTACAGACGCAGCGGCGTTCTGCCTATGCGCGTGAGCAACAAAAGGGCTATGCGGCTGGCAAGGTTGCATTTGTCCATGAGAACGCCGAGCAGCATGCCGCACAGGCTGAGCCACGGAATGGGAGCCGTCCAGCCCACGAAGGCCATTTCCGGTTTGGCCACGCCGGTGATCACATAATACATGAGCAAAAGCACGACGGTGGCGAAGTTCGGCAGCAGACTGGCGGCGAACATGGCGATGGCGAGAATGGTGCCGAACCAGTACAGATTCACCTGCGGTTTGGCCGGATCGTAGAGAAGAAAGGTGGCCGCTCCGGCGACGGCGAAGCAGATGAGCCAGCCCAGCAGCTTGCTTTTCTTGAGAGAGACGACTGAGGCGGACGTGGTTGCTCCTTGTATGGAAGGGGTGGTGATGGATCGGGAAACAAGTTTTCAATTTCTCAAGCTGAGACATTCTAAGCGCGTTTTTTGTTTCCATACTGTCCTTTTAAAGACAGTTTTTTATGACACGGCGTTCGATTTGGTTGGTAAAAATATAAAAATTATATAAAAACAATATAGTTAGAAAACATTCCAAAAAATTTTCATGAAAGAAGAAAATATTGTCGCATGGAAGACAATATTTTTTCGACGCCTTGCTATAATTTTTTGTCATGGGAAGAAAAGAACATGAGCGGCTTGGGCGCGTCGCGTCACCTGATTTGCGTCGGAAATCGCCGCCATGCGTCGAAGAAGCAAGCCCTGCGGGGCAAAGGAGATAACCATGGGCTATCCAACTATTCATCCTACCGGGGTCACCATCTATAATCCTGAAAAGGCCTGGAGCGGCTATACGGTGTTGCCGCTCGAAAACGACGGTTCGCTGCTTATCGACATGAACGGCAACGAGATCCGAAAGTGGAAGAATCTGCACGGATTTCCGGTCAAGCTCTTCCCCCAGGGGCGGCTTGTGGCGAGCTCCGGCATGCGCAATCCCAAGTACGGGCTCCAGGATCAGCGCGACCTTATTCAGGTGGATTTTGACGGAAACGTAGAATGGCGGTGGAATCAGGCCGAGTTTATTACCGATCCCGGAGAAGAACCTCAGTGGATGGCTCGTCAGCATCATGACTTTCAGCGAGAAGGAAATCCTGTGGGCTACTATGTGCCCGGCATGGAGCCGCGCATCGACGGCGGCAACACGCTCGTGCTCGCGCATAAGGATGAACATGCCCCTTTCATTTCCGACAAGCTGCTTCTCGACGACGTGGTGTACGAGGTCAACTGGGAGGGAGAGATCGTCTGGGAATGGCACTGCTCCGAACACGCGGAGGAAATGGGCTTTTCGGAAGAAGCGCGCAACGCCATGTGCCGCAATCCCAATTTCAGAGGCGGCAGTCTTGTGGAGGACTCGCCGGCTATAGGCGACTGGATGCACGTCAATTCCATGTCCGCGCTGGGGCCCAATAAATGGTATGACGAAGGCGACGAGCGTTTCCATCCCGACAACATTATTATGGACGGCCGCGAAACCAACATCATCTTTATCGTCAGCAAGGCAACCGGCAAGATTGTCTGGAAGGTCGGCCCCGATTACAACGCCACGCCGGAGCTGCGCAAGCTCGGCTGGATCATCGGTCAGCATCATGCGCACATGATTCCCCGCGGACTGCCTGGAGAGGGCAACATTCTTGTGTTCGACAACGGCGGATGGGCCGGATACGGCGCGCCCAACCCCGGCGCGAAGGACGGCACCAAGTCGGCCCTGCGCGATTACTCCCGCGTGCTGGAATTCAATCCGATCACGCTGGAGATCGTCTGGCAGTACACGCCCAAGGAAGGCGGTTTCGTGGTGCCGCTGGACGCCTGCCGTTTTTACAGTCCCTTCATCAGTTCCGCTCAGCGTCTTCCCAACGGCAACACGCTTATTACCGAAGGGTCCGACGGACGCGTGTTTGAGGTGACGCGGGATCATGAAATTGTGTGGGAGTACATCTGCCCTTACCGCACGGCGGAAAACGGCAAGATGAATTTCGTGTATCGCGCGTACCGCGCGCCGTACGAATGGGTGCCGCAGCTGCCGCGTCCTGTGGAAACTCCCATCGAACCTCTGGATATCGCCACGTTCCGCGTGCCCGGAGCCGCGCCCCTGGGCGTTCAGAAGACCGTGGTCATCGAAGGAGCCATCGACGGTTTCGCCAACGCCGGAACCTGCGTGGCCGCGACGGAATAGGCGTTCGGTCCAGGCTTCGTTTTTTCGTCGCAGAGTCGGCAAAAACGGCGGAAAGACGACCGGTCGCGGATAGAAAAAGCCCCGGTTCCGAGTTTCGGAATCGGGGCTTTCTGACGGGCGTCGTCGCGTTTCGATAAGATCGTTTCCGCGTCGACGAGGCGTTATTTGTTTTTCTGGACAGGAAAGTGAATGTGCGGCGTGTAGGTGTAGGTTTCGCTGAACAGCGGCGAGGTGATGATGAAATCAGCCGTGGCGCGGTTGTTGGCGATGGGAATGTCATAGACCTGCGCGATGCGGAGCAGAGCCTTGACGTCGGGATCGTGAGGCTGCGCGGTAAGGGGATCGGAGAAGAAGAGTATGATGTCGATGTGCCCTTCGGCCACTTTCGCGCCTATCTGCTGATCGCCGCCCAGCGGGCCGCTGAGGTAGGGCGTGACGGGAAGGCCCGTTCTCTGGTTGATGAGGTGCGCCGTGGTGCCGGTGCCGCAGAGAAAATGGCGGGCCAGAATCTGACTGTGGTCGGCGCACCATTCGATGAGGCTTTCCTTCATGTTGTCGTGGGCGATAAGAGCGATGTGTTTGGTGGCGCTCATGGTCTTTTCCATGGTATCCTCACTTGTTTCGGGCCGGGGCGTCCGGCGAGCCTTGATTATTTGTCTGACCCGGCCATGGTAGGCGGACAGTGTGAAGCCTTTATGAAGCGGGAGCCTCTTTTTGGTGGGAAAAATGGTCGAACCCTGAAGAAGCGGGGCGACTGCCGTTGAGCGTGATCGTTCCCCGGCGGGCCTGTCCGATGGCGAGACAAGGCGCGGAGAGTTCGCGGGCAAGCGCGGGCCACAGTTTTTCGGGGCATGTGCCGGCAAGAGCATAATCTTCTCCGCCTTCAAAGGCAAAGGCGGCGGCGGAAAGTCCGTTTTTTTCGGCGTGGCGTCGCACTTCGGGAGGAATATCGTCGTTGTGGAGCGTGATCTCGGCCCCGAGGCCGGAACGTCTGCTCGCCAGAAGGCGCGGCAGATCTCTGGCCAGGCCGTCGGAAACGTCCATGAGGCCGATGCGGTCCTCGACGCCGCGTTCCAGGGCGAAGCGGGCGACGGCCATGCCTTCCCTGGCCAGCGGCCTGGGCCGAAGATGGCTTGCGCAGGCGTGAGGCCAGGCTGACTTTACGGCGGCGATTTCCTCGGCGTCGGACGCCTGCTCCAGAAGCGTGAGTCCGAGACGGGCCAGACCCGCTTCGCCCACGAGAAAAATGACGTCGCCTTCTCTGGCTGCGCCTCGACGAAGGCCGCGAGGCAGAGATTCCGGCAGTTCTCCCCATGCCGTGACGCAGATGTTGAGCAGCGCGGAGCGCGCCAGATCGCCGCCGGAAAGGGCCAGGGAAAATTCGTCGCAGAGGGCTTTCATGCCTTCGCAAAAGCCGGAAAGCCAGGCTTCGTCCTCATTTCCCGTGAGGGTAAGGCCGATGGAAAGTCCGGATGGCTTGGCGCCGCTTGCGCCTACGTCGCTCACGTTGACGGCCACGGCCTTGAAGCCGATGTCGAAAGGCGTGAAGTAGCGTCGTCTGAAATGCGCGTCTTCGGCAAAGACGTCAGTGGTGACGGCCAGCGGACCGCTACGGCGCAGCACGGCGCAGTCGTCGCCGCGTCCGAGCAGGAGCAAGGGGTGGTCGGCGGGAAAGAACCGGCTCACAAGGCTGAGAATGTCGTCTTCGCTGGCTATGCTCATGACTGCTCCATGGTAAGGTAGTCGGCGAGAATGATTTTCAGGCCGAGCCCCGGAAAGTTGACCCGATATTTGTCCGGAGGAATTTCCTCCACGATTTTTCCGCGTCCGAAAAGGCGATGGCGGCAGAAGCCCAGCTTTTTTTTCGCGGGCTTTGCGTCGGGGCTTTCGTCCAGCGATCGACCGTTACGCATGGCCTCGCGCACGGCGGCCATGTAGGCGTCGTCGGCGTCTTCTCGGAAGCGGGGCGAGGCTTCGTGTTCCCGCTCGCGGGGCGGCCAGTCGTCGTCTTCCCGTCTGTCGCGGCGGGAGGGACGTTCCGTTTCGTTTCCGTCCTCGTCCCAGTGCCAGGACCGGCGGCGGTTCGGCGCGAAGGAAACGCCGAACGACGGGTCTGGACGGGCGTTTTCCTTGATGCGGCGTCTGGTCAGAACGCCGCCGTAATTTTCGTAGATTTCGTCCAGAATGTCGGAAGGCAGTTCTCGGACGAAGGGACTGGGCGACGCGGGTTCCTGACCGCCGGAGCTTCGGCTGTAGAGGCTGAGCGGCGAAAAGAGGTCGAGCGTGTCCTTGGCGCGCGTGCACGCCACATACATGAGCCGGCGTTCCTCTTCAAAGTCTTCGGGACGGACGAGGGCGTGACGGGAAGGAAAGCGGTCTTCCACAAGATCGATGATGAGCACGGCTGACCACTCCAGTCCCTTGGCGGAATGCACGGTGGAAAGCGTGATTTTCTGATCTCCGTCTTCATCGTCCGGAGTTTCTTCGGGACTGTCCAGCGAAAGATCGGCCACAAAGAGCTGAAGGTCTTCGTAGGAAGACGCGATGGTGGACATTTCTTCCAGTCCCTGGAGGCGGCGGGGCCAGTCGTCGGGGAAGAGTTCTTCCATCTTTGGGTGATAGTGTTCGAGAATGCGGCTTATCGTTTCTTCGGGGCGGGAACGTTTCATCCGCAGATCCGCGATGAGTTCCATGTTTTCGAGGAAATCGGGCCAGCGGGAACAGGCTTTTTTGAAGGCCGCTTCGTCGTCGCTTCCGGCCAGAGCGAAAAGTTTGCGCGAGGTCTTGGGGCCTATGCCGCGGGAAAGCGCGGCGATGCGGTCGAAGGAAGGAAGATCCAGAGGGTTGTTCACCAGCCGCGCGAAAGCCATGACGTCCTTCACGTGCGCGGCCTCGGCGTAGCGCAGTCCGCCGTATTTGCGGAAGCCAATGCCTCGCTTGTTCAGTTCCAGTTCCACGTTGTAGGATTGATAGCCGGAACGGAAGAGCACGGCGATTTCCCGGGCGGGCGTTGTGGCCAGCAGTTCTTCCACGCGCCGGGCCACGAGCGCGGCCTGGCTTTTGTCGCTGATGGGGCGGTACAGGGTGACGGTCGGCTCGGCGGGAACGGGACGGCGGGAAAAAAGATGTTTGCGGTATCCTTCGGCGGAGTGTTCAAGCAGATTGTTGGCGATGTCGAGCACGGGCTGCACGGAGCGGTAGTTTTCTTCCAGCCGGATGACGCGCGTGTTGCGGAATAGCTTGGGAAAATCGAGGATATTGTGCACGGTCGCGCCGCGGAAGGCGTAGATGGACTGGGCGTCGTCGCCCACGGCCATGATGTTGCCTTCCTCTCCGGCGAGCATCCGCACAAGGCGGGCCTGCACTTTGTTGGTGTCCTGATATTCGTCCACCATGATCTGCCCGAAACGCAGTCTCTGCGCCTGAAGCACGTCGGGTTTGTCGAGGAAGAGCTGCTCGAGTTCAAAGAGCAGATCGTCATAGTCCATGAGCGCGTGTTCGCGCTTGTATTGGCGGTAGGCTTCGCCGAGCTCCACGAGATCGGAAGCGTGGGGCAGAAGGTGTTGCGCTTCCCGACGGAGCACTTCTTCCAGCTCCATTTCCTTGTTCCGCGCCTTGCTGAGAAGGCCGAGCACGGCCTGCGTGCGGGGGAAGCTGCGGTCGCCCTTGCCGATTTTCAGAGTTTCCTTGCAGGTCTGAATGGCGGCCGCGCTGTCGGCCGTGTCCATGACGGAGAGGGAACCTCCCGTCCAGTCCGGACTCCAGCGGCGCAGAATGGAAAAGGCGAAACTGTGGAACGTGCCGCCCTGCACGCCGAGAAGCTGATGATCCAGCAGATTGGCGGCTCGATGCAGCATTTCCTGCGAAGCCTTGCGGGTGAAGGTGAGCAGCAGCATGGCGTGAGGGTCGACGCCGCGTTCGGCGAGCCACGCCAGGCGATACACGATGGTGCGGGTTTTGCCGGAACCGGCGCCCGCGATGACCAGCATGGGGCCTTCCGGCGCGGTGACGGCTTCTTTCTGAGCGTCGTTGAGAATGGAGATGTCGAGCATGGCGGGGATCAGTCCGTGGAGGGCGCGTCGTTTTCGGCGGGGGAAGAAGGTTGTTCGTCGGGAGTTCCGGCTTCGCGCAGACGCTTCCACAGCTCGTCGAGGCCGAGCCTGGTGACCGCGGACACGGTGACGGGTTTCTGACCGAGTATGCCTTCCCAGATTTTCTGCTGGGCGGATCGTTCCTTCAGGGAGCACTTGTCCGCCTTGGTGAGCACGGGAATGACGGGAAGCCTGTGCGATGTGGCGAACTGAGCCATGACGCGGTCGGATTCCTGCGTGGGAATGCGGCAGTCGATGAGCAGAACCAGCGCGCGCAGGGTTCGCGTTTCCTCAAGATATTTCTGAATGAGCGCGGCCCAGTTGCGTCGTTCTTCGTGACCGCGCCTTGCGTAGCCGTAACCGGGCAGATCGGTAAGACAGAAGCCGTCTGGTTTGACCCGGAACAGATTCACCGAACGGGTCTTTCCCGGTTCGGAGCTGACTTTCGCCAGTTTTTTTCTGCGGGCGAGGGCGTTGATGAGCGACGATTTGCCGACATTGGAACGGCCGGCCAGCGCTATCTGCGGCATGTCGTGTGAGGCTTCTTCCAGCTGTTCCAGGGTGTAGAGCGTGGCCAGAAGTTCCAGCGTGGGTTCGGATGCTGTAGTTTTTTCGGTGGATGGGTCGGTCATGGCGCGCCTCCCGAGTTGACAAAGTGAGCCTCTATCGGACAATATATCTTGCTTTGCGGAAGAGCCGAGAGTAGCCTGCTCCGTCAGAAAAGGCAAACATTCCGCAGGCGGTCCCGCCATGCGGGATCTATTTCCTCCGCTCAGGAGGTCGGAACGGACTTCGTCGGTCTGTTTCGAAAAAGTTATAAAAAAATACCATATTTTTTGCCTGGAGGCATCATGTATTCCACTACTGACTTTCGCCGCGGCCTGAAGATCGAGATCGACGGCACTCCTTACGAAATCGTTGAATTCCAGCACTTCAAGCCCGGCAAGGGCGGCGCCATGGTGCGCACCAAGCTGCGCAACATTCTGAACGGCCGCGTGGTGGACAATACCTTCCGTTCCGGTGAAAAGGTGGGCAAGCCCGACATGGAACAGCGCGACATGCAGTATCTGTACCGTGAAGGCACCGACCTCATCTTCATGGATATGACCACCTACGAGCAGATTTCCCTGCCTGAATCCGATACCGACGGCAAGGCCGACTGGCTGCTGGAATCTCAGCAGTGCCGCGTGCTGCTCTACAACGGTCAGCCCATCGACATCGAAGTGCCCGTCAGCCTGGTGATGACAGTCGTCAAGACGGAACCCGGCGTGAAGGGCGACACCGTTTCCAACGTGACCAAGCCCGCCACGCTTGAAACCGGCGTGGTCATTCAGGTGCCGATCTTCGTGAACGAAGGGGATCGCGTCAAGGTCGATACCCGCACCCGCGAATATCTCGGCCGCGATTAATTCGCGTTCTTTCCTTTCGCGCTGTCGGCAGGACGTTTCGCGCCCTTCCGGCAGCGTTTTCTTTTTCCGGGGAAAGACGGCAATCGACAACGTTGCCGGAACGGCATAACCACAAGGGAAGGGGATCATTCATGTACGGACACAGACTGGTGCGCGAACTGCTCGGACTGCTTTTTCTTTTCTGCGGTCTGCTTATGTTGCTCAGTCTTTGGAGCTATCATGCCGGCGATCCCACATTCAACCAGGCCGTCAGCATGGACGTTTCTTCCGTGCATAACGCCGCGGGGCTGTTTGGAGCCTACCTGTCCGGGTTCCTTGTGGACTGTTTCGGTCTGGGATCCTTTTTATGGGTGATTTTTTTTCTTGCCGTGGGCGCGGGGCTGGTTTCCCGCTGGCTGGTGCTCAAGTGGTACCGCTGGGTGGGATACGTTCTGCTTTTCGCCTGCATGCTCGTCACGGCGTCCACGTTTGACATCGGCGTGCACGGCATTCACGGCGGCGGTTTGTCCGGACAGTGGCTGTCGGCGTTTTCGTTTATTTTTTTCAGCCCGGTAGGCTCGTTCCTGCTGTGGTTTTTCGTTTTTCTCATCGCCATGGAGCTGTCGTTCAGCGTTTCGTGGCTGACGCTTCTCTCCTCGTTCATCGCCTGGGCGGTTAAAAAGATCCCGTCTTTCGGCACGACGTACGATCTGCCCGTGCCGCATCTGCCGGAATCGCTTCGTCGTCTGCCTGAACGACTGGCCGGCTGGCGCAAGAGCGAGGAGGGAAGAGCGCGTCCTCGTCCGGTGCTGGATATCGTTTTTGGCAGGAAAAAGGATGCGGCCTCCGTGGAGGCTCCCGTGCTCGACATTCGAACGGACGAGCCGGAAACGGAGAACTCGCCGAAGGATTCCGGCATCCGGGAGGAAGATCTCAGCGATCTGCTGCGTCTGGTGGAACGGCCGGATTCCGGCGTGAAAAAGACGCCGGAGCTTGTCGTTTTGGAGGAACCGATTCCCGTCCCCGCGCCGGTGGAAGCGGTTCCTGCCGCTGCGGCGGAGGAAGAGAAAGGCGACGCCGCGTCGGGCGACGACTTTATTCTGGAGCTAGACGATCCCGTGGAGACGCCCGCTCCGGCGCCGGTCGAAGAGAGGCCTGTCCCTGAACCGGCGCGTGAAGTCAAAGAGGAGCCCGTGACGGCCGCTTCCGCGGAAACGGTGTCTGTTGAGGAGCCCGTTGAGGAAGCGTTGCCTCCTTCCGCCATGGCCGCGATTTCCGCGACCGCGTCCTCCGGCGTCGCGGAAGATTTTCCCGCCGTGGTGCTTTCCCATCCAACGGAGGAGAACAAAAACGAAGCGGCGTCGTCCGTTCCCGCGGTCGAAGCCATCGCGCCCGCGGCGGAGCGCAAGGACGAAGCCTACGCTTCCGTGGACGTCGCCGTAGCCGGAGCCATGGCCGCGCAGAAGGAAATGGAGCCCGTCTCCATTCCCGCTCCCGCGCTGCCCAAGCGCAAGGAACTTGAGCTTCCCCCTCTGGATCTGCTTTCCCCCCTGCCGGAAGAGGATCTGGCCAGCAGACCCGACGAGATGACGCTTGCCCGGCAGGGAAACGCTCTTATCACCTGTCTCAAGAATTTCAATGTTAACGCCACGCTGGCCCGCATTACGCCCGGCCCTGTGGTGACGATGTTTGAAGTGCGTCCGGCGCCCGGCGTCAAGGCTACCCGCATCACCAATCTGGCCAACGACCTGGCCATGTCTCTCAAGGCAGTGTCCGTGCGCATGCAGGCACCCGTGCCGGGCACCGACACCGTGGGCGTGGAAGTGCCCAATGAAAAGCGCGTCACCGTGCATTTCCGGGAAATCGTGGAGAACGAGAATTTCCGGCAGGCGAAGTCGCTGCTCACCGTGGCCCTGGGCAAGGATACCGGGGGCCGTCCCGTTTCCGCCGATCTGGCCAAAATGCCGCATCTTCTGGTGGCCGGCGCCACCGGCGCGGGCAAGAGCGTCTGCCTGAACGCCATTATTCTCAGTCTGCTGTATCGGGCTCGTCCTGACGAAGTGCAGATGATTCTGGTGGATCCCAAGCGCGTGGAACTTTCCATGTACGCGGATCTGCCTCATCTTGTGCATCCCGTGGTCACGGATATGGACCTGACCAAGAACGCGCTGCTTTGGGCCATCGACGAGATGAACAGGCGGCTGTCGTTGTTTTCCAAGGTCAAGGTGCGCAACATTACGGGCTACAATGACCGACAGGCCCGTCTGCGGGCCGAAGTGGAGGCCGGTGGCCCCATGCCTGTGGACGCGGAAACCGGCGAACCGGAAGACCTTTCCAATATGCCGTTCCTCGTCATCATCGTGGACGAACTGGCCGACCTCATGATGGTGAAGCGCAAGGAAGTGGAAGGGAGCATCGTTCGTCTGGCTCAGCTGGCCAGAGCGGCGGGCATTCATCTCATCATCGCCACGCAGCGGCCCAGCGTGGACGTGGTGACGGGCATCATCAAGGCCAACTTCCCCTGCCGCATCGCGTTCAAGGTGACCAGCGGTCAGGATTCGCGCACCATTATCGACGGCGCGGGCGCGGAAAAGCTGCTCGGCATGGGCGATATGCTGTTCAAGCCCAACGGCGGCATGATTCAGCGTCTGCACGGCGCGTTCGTCAGCGATGACGAAGTGTCCGCGGTGGTGGAATTCTGGAAGCGGCAGCAGCCCCCGAACTACAAGGTCGACTTCGCGGAATTCGGCAATGACGACGCCGATGATGCTTCCGAGGATTTCGGCCAGCCCGCTTCCCGCGGCAACGAAATCGTGGACGATCCCATCTACGCCGAAGCCGTCCAGTTCGTTCTGGACAACGGCAAGGTGTCCATTTCTCTGCTTCAGCGGCGATTCCGCATCGGCTTCAACCGTGCGGCTCGTTTTGTGGAACAGATGGAGAAGGACGGTCTGCTCAGTCAGGCCGACGGCACGAGGCCGCGCAGCGTCGTACATCGTTAACCCCATCGTCCGGCAAGGCCGGAAAAGGAACTGCCATGATACTCGACGGTAAAGCCACGGCGGCGTCCATACGCGCCGCTTTGCGTGAAGACATAGAACGCGACAAGGAAAGAGCCGGCCGCGCGCCTTGTCTGGCGGTCATTCTGGTGGGGGACGATCCCGCGTCTCAGGTGTATGTGCGCAATAAGGAAAAAGCCTGCGCCGACGTGGGCATAACCGCGCTTTCCTATCGGAGACCGGCCTCCATGTCTCAGAACGATCTGGAGTCGCTTATCGCCGAACTCAACGCCGATCCCGCCGTTGACGGCATTCTGCTTCAGCTCCCGCTTCCGGAGGGCCTGGACGCCCGTCCCTGCATTGACGCCATCAGCCCCGAAAAGGACGTGGACGGCCTGACCGCCGTCAATCAGGGGCGCGTGGCCATGAACGCTCCTGGCCTTCGTCCCTGCACGCCCGCAGGCGTGCTGGCCATTCTTGATCATTACGGCATTTCCGTGAGCGGCAAGAAGGCCGTGGTCATAGGCCGCAGCAATCTTGTGGGGCGTCCCGTGGCGCTCATGCTCGGCAGCCGCGACTACAACGCTACCGTGACCATGTGTCATTCCCGCACGCCCGATCTGGCGGCCGTGTGCCGCGAGGCCGATCTTATCGTCGCCGCGCTGGGTAAACCCCGTTTCGTCACGGCGGACATGGTTAAACCCGGCGCCGTCATCATCGACGTGGGCATCAACCGCGGCGCGGACGGCAAGCTCTGCGGCGACGTGGATTATGAGCGCGTGGCGCCTCTTGCCTCGGCCATCACGCCCGTGCCCGGCGGGATAGGTCCCATGACTATTTCCCAGTTGCTCGTCAACACGACGAAAGCCTGGAGAGCCAGGCTGCTTCACGAATAACCGTCGAATTGGTCGCGCGCGTAAGAAAGCCCCGCTTCTTTTGGAGCGGGGCTTTATGTTCGCCGCTTTAGGCGTTGACCTCCGCGACGCGCTGGAAACGCGTTTCGACGATGCAAAAGGCCGCCGTCCGATTTCGGACGGCGGCCTTTTCTGAATCACGCGATGGCGGCGTTGACCCGCAACGCGTTAGTCTTCCTTGTGTTCACGGCGTTCGCGACGTTCGCCGCGATCACGGCGATCACCACGGCGTTCGCGATGTTCTCCTTCGCCGCGTTCGCGGCGGGCGGGACGAGCGGTGTCTTCGGGCTTCCATTCGATGCCCTGTTCTTCCAGCAGCACGGCCTTGCGGCTGGCGCGGATGCGGTCGCCGTTGATTTCGATGACCTTGACCACCATGTCTTCGCCGAGATGAGCCACGTCTTCCGTTTTTTCCACGCGGTTGGTGTCGAGCTGGGAGATGTGGACCAGGGCTTCGAGATTGGGCAGAATTTCCACGATGGCGCCGATTTCCAGAATGCGCTTGACCTTGGCATTGTAGTTTTTGCCGAGTTCCGCGTGCTGATCGTAGTAGAGCACCATTTCCTTGGCGGCCTGCATAGCCTTCTGCGTGGGCGCGAAGATGGTGATGCGTCCGGAATCTTCGATATCGATGGCCGCGCCGGTGGCGGTGGTGATGGCCTTGATGTTCTTTCCGCCGGGGCCGATGATCATGCGGATGATTTCAGGATTCACGAACACTTCCTCGTGCTGAGGCGCGTAGGGAGAAAGTTCGCGCACGGCGGGCATGGCCTTGGCCATGACGTCGAGAATGTGCAGACGGGCCACGCGAGCCTGTTCCATGGCGCGGGCCATGACTTCCGTGGGCAGGCCGTTGATCTTGATGTCCATCTGGATGGCGCTGATGCCTTCGGCGGTGCCGGCGATCTTGAAGTCCATATCGCCCAGGGCGTCTTCATCGCCGAGGATGTCGGTGAGCACGGTGTAGGTGTCGCCGTCCTTGATGAGGCCCATGGCCACGCCGGCCACAGGCGCGCTGATCGGAACGCCGGCGTCCATGAGAGAGAGGCATCCGCCGCACACGGCGGCCATGGAGGAGGAACCGTTGGATTCCACGGTGTCGGACACCACGCGAATGGTGTAGGGGAAGCTTTCGGGAGAAGGCAGAACGGCCTTGAGGGCGCGTTCGGCGAGATGGCCGTGGCCGATTTCGCGGCGGGACACGCGCACGGACTTCACTTCGCCCACGGTGAAGGGCGGGAAGTTGTAGTGCAGCATGAAACGCTTGCTTTCGTCGCCGTTCAGGGTGTCGATTTTCTGCTCGTCGGAAGAGCTGCCCAGCGTGGTGACGGCAATGGTCTTGGTTTCGCCGCGGGCGAAGATGACGGAGCCGTGGGCGCGGGGAAGCACCGAGGTTTCGATTTCGATGGGGCGCACGGTCTTGGTGTCGCGGTTGTCGATGCGGGTGCCTTCGTTGATGACGCGCTGACGCACGAGCTTCTTTTCGAGGTGTTCCAGCACTTCGCCGATGGCGGCCTGGGCCACGGGATCGTCGGCGTAGCGTTCATCGGTGGCCATGAGGGCCTTCACCTTGTCCTTGACGGCCTTGCGGGCGTCCTTTCTGAGCAGCTTGTCGGGGGTGCGCAGCGCGTCTTCCATGCCGGACTTGATGGCGAGTTCTTCCACGTAGGCGAAGAGTTCGGGATCGTCCTGCTTGGGCGTGAAGTCCGTCTTGGGCTTGCCGACGAGCTTCACCAGTTCTTCCTGCGCGTCGATGAGCGGCTGGATGGCCTTGTGAGCCCAGTTCAGGCCGTCGATGAGGTCCTGTTCCTTGACGAGCTTGGCTTCGCCTTCCACCATGACCACGGCGTCGCGGGACGCGGCGAGCACGATATCCATGTCGGAACGCTTCAGCTCGTCGTTGGTGGGGTTGAGCACGAACTGGCCGTCCACGCGGCCGAGACGGGCGCCCGCCACGGGACCGGCGAAGGGAATGTTGGAAATGCAGGTGGCCGCGGAAGCCGCGGTAATGCAGAGCACGTCGGGATCGTTTTCGCCGTCGGCGGAAATGACGGTGGCGAGCACCTGAACTTCATTGCCGTAGCCCTTGGGGAAGAGCGGACGGATGGGGCGGTCGATGAGGCGGGCCACGAGGGTTTCATGGTCGCTGGGACGGCCGATTTCGCGGCGGAAGAAGTTGCCGGGAATGCGGCCGGCGGCGTACATGCGTTCGGCGTATTCCACGGTGAGGGGGAAGAAGTCCTTGGGGGTGTCGAGCTGGGCTTCGCAAACGGTGACGAGAGCCACGGTGCCGCCGCACTGAATCCAGATGGCGCCGTTGGCCTGACGGGCCACGCGGCCCGTTTCCAGAATGATTTCTTTGCCGCCCACGGTGGCGGACACACGAGTGCTGTTGAGCAGACCCATTTGGTTACTCCTGGAAGGAGACTCCGTGAAGAAAGACGAAAATTTCGCCTCTGTTCGCGGATGCTCCTTCCTCGCGTTGAGGTTGAGGGTCGTCATGAGGCCCTTTCCATGCAGGATGGGGGAGCGGAATCGCTCCCGCTCCCCCTTGTTTCCGGATCGTTCCCGACTACTTGCGCAGACCGAGCTTTTCGATCAGAGCGCGGTAGCTCTGAATGTCGGTTTTCTTCAGGTAATTCAGCATCTTACGACGCTGACCGACCAGCTTGAGCAGGCCGGTGCGGGAGTGGAAGTCCTTCTTGTTGGCCTTGAAGTGGTCGGCGAGCCCGTTGATGCGGGCGGTGAGAAGGGCGATCTGAACTTCAGCGGAGCCGGTGTCGCCTTCGTGCTTGGCGAACTGGGCGATAACGGCCTGCTTCTGAGCGGAATCCATAGCCACAGCGGTATCCTCCTCTCTGACGTCTGTCAGAGGTTAGTGGGTAAAAAGCCCCCGAAGCACTGCCCAGACAGGACGTTCCCTGTCCATGCGGGCTTCTGCCAGAGCCAGAGGCGAGCCATCCTGCGCCAGAATGAGGGCGCGTTCACCGGATTCGAAGGTTCCGAATTCCGGCAGATGGGGAACGGGCATGCCGTTTTTTAGGTGCGCTTCCTGTACTTTCCCGACGGAAATGTTTTTCCAGCCGGGTAGGGCGGCACTGATGGGCATAATCCATTCCGGCAGCCTTTCGGGCTCGGCAAGGATTTCGTCCAGCGTGTGGGCGACATCCAGGCCAAACGGGTGGCTGTATTCCCGGGTCAGTTCCGTGAGCGTGGCTCCGCACCCAAGTCGAATCCCCAAGCTGTGGGCCAGGGACCGTATGTAGGAACCGGAACTGCACGTTACCCGGAATCGCACGTCCGGCATGTTCACCCATTGAACAGAGGCGTGCGAAACATGTATGCTTTTCACCT
>CALUUX010000026.1 GCA_944324085.1 uncultured Mailhella sp.
CCTCTGCCACGACGACGCCCCCGTGGTTCTGGAATCCCTGGACATCCCGGATCCCGTTATCCAGGTGGCCATCGAGCCCAAGACCAAGGCCGACCGCGACGCCCTGTCCGCCGCCCTCAACAAGCTCTCCAAGGAAGATCCTTCCTTCCGCGTGACGGGCGACGAGGAAACCGGACAGACCCTCATCGCCGGCATGGGCGAGCTGCATCTCGACATCATCGTCGACCGCCTCACCCGCGAATTCAACGTGAACGCCAACGTGGGCAAGCCCCAGGTTGCCTATCGCGAAACCATTACCAAACACTCCAAGTCCGACACCAAGTACGCCAAGCAGTCCGGCGGTCGCGGTCAGTACGGCCATGCCGTCATCGAGATCGAACCCAATCCGGGCAAGGGCTACGAGTTCGTCAACTCCATCACCGGCGGCGTCATTCCCAAGGAATACATCCCCGCCATCGACAAGGGTATTCAGGACGCCCTGAAGAGCGGCGTGCTTGCCGGCTATCCCGCCGTCGACGTGAAGGTCAACCTCGTGTTCGGTTCCTACCACGAAGTGGACTCCTCCGAACAGGCCTTCTACGTCACCGGTTCCATGGCCATCAAGGACGCCATGCGCAAGGCCAGCCCCGTGCTGCTGGAACCCATCATGAGCGTGGAAGTGGTGACTCCCGAAGACTATCTTGGCGACGTCATGGGCGACCTCAACGGCCGTCGCGGCAAGGTGCAGGCCATGGAAGCCCGCGCCGGAGCTCAGGTTATCACCTGCTTCGTGCCGCTGTCCGAAATGTTCGGCTACGCCACCGATCTACGTTCCCGCACTCAGGGCCGCGCCACCTTCAGCATGCAGTTCGACCACTACGAAAAAGTGCCGGCCAGCATTTCTGAAGCCCTGGTAGCCAGCAAGAAGAACTGATCGGGATAGTCCCGTAAGGCCAAAGAATACCAAGGCCGGAGCCAACGCTCCGGCCTTTTTTGTGGAGAAGCGCCTGCCGGGACAAAAATGACGTCCGCCCTTATTATACGCGCGGAACGAAAAACCGGCCGCTCTGCATCGCGACAGCGTAAACACCCGCAGGAGACGCGATCGCCTTCTGCCTCGCAACTTGAAAAAACGCCCTCCATCGGACCGCCACGCTTGCGCCTATTCTCGCCCCCGCCTCTCTTTGAAACGCAAAGTCCGCTCCAAACGACGCTCCCCCATTAGCCTACGCTTCCCTCATTTTTCTTCTCTCATGGCTTCAAAAGCCTCTCAGGAAGCCACACTAGCCTCCCGATCGTAACACCTGTCGAAACGATCCACGACTTTCCGAAAAAAGACGCAAAAGAGCGCGTCCGCAGTCAACGCCGCGGACGCGCTCTTTGTTAAAACTCAATCGGACGTCTAGTTACCCAGAGCTTCCTTCAGAGCTTCGCCGTAGGAAGCGAATTCACTGGCGTAGAAGGTCTGGGCCTGTTCCGGTTCCATCCACCAGGGGTTCATGCTCATCTTGCGAACGGCGTCGGCGTATTCGGGGCTGTTGACCACTTCACGCATGGTATCCACAAGCACCTTCAGCACGTCGGCGGGAATGCCCTTGGGGGCGATGCAGGCCTGCCACATAATGAAGTTCTTGTTCAGGCCGATATCGGCGGAGTTGGGCATGGGCAGGTTGTCCACCTTCTTGTCGGAGAACTGCACCAGACCGTACACTTCATACTGAGAAAGAGCCACGGGCATATCGGCATGGAACTGCAGACGGTCGGCGGCCATTTCCTTCATGATTTCGGGAGTTGAGCGATACGGCACATAGCGGAACTTGAGGCCATAGTGCTTGGCCAGGGCCAACACCGGCACATGGCTCATATTGCCCTTGCCGGAAATGCCCACGATGTACTTGCCAGGAGCCTTGCGCACCATTTCCACCATTTCATCAATGTTCTTCCACGGAGCCTTCTTGCTGGTCATCAGCACTACGGGCTGCTGCGTGGCCATGCCGATGAACTGGAAGCTGTCCACGCCATAGGGCAGCTTCTTCATGTGAGGCTGAAGGCAGAGCGCGCCCGTAGGATCGAAACCGATGGTGTAGCCGTCGGGACGAGCCTGCGCGATCTGCGTGGTGCCCTGCGTGCCGCCGGCGCCGACCACGTTCTGCACGACCACGGGCTGACCAAGCTTCTTCTCCATCATGCCCGCAAGCACGCGAGCCGGCAGGTCATTGGAACCGCCCGCGCCAAAAGGCACGATCATGGTGATGGGACGCTCGGGATACGCCGCAAAGGCCGTTCCGGCGGCCAGCAGAGTGCAGGCGAGAGCCAGACCCATTTTCTTGAAAAGACTGTTCATAGACACTCCTTTGAAGAGGTTGATAATTTTTGTCAGTCGATGATTCCTGAAACGCTCAGGCTCCGACCGATGTTTTTGAACGTTTTCCCAGACGGCGCAGCAGCGGCATGCAGAGAATAAGCGCGGTGACGGCGAACAGGCAAAGCGCGATGGGCGACTGAGAAATGTATTCCCACCAGCCGAGATCGGCTTTATACAGGGTCATCTGTCCTATGCTCATCTCAAACTGCTGCCCCAGAACAAGACCAATGACAACGGGCGGCATGGGGAATCCGCAGCGGCGCAGCAGGTAAGCCACAATGCCCGCGCCTATGGTAACGGCCACGTCGTTGATGTTGCCGCGCGATCCGTAGGAACCAAGCACGCACAACACGGTGATAAGTCCCATAAGAATGGGTTCCGGCGTCTTCAACAGCACGTTGAAAATACGCGTAGTCGCACAGCAGCAGGGCCACATGAGCACGTTGGCCACAGCCAGAGCCACAAAAATGCCGTATACAATGCCGGGATTGTCCACCATAAGCCGAACGCCGGGCGTGATGCCGTGAAGTATGAACGTGGCCAGCATGATGGCCGTGACCGGATCGCCGGGAATGCCCAGAGCGAGCGAGGGAACCAGCGCGCCGCCCGTCACGGCGTTGTTGGAGGATTCAGCCGCAATGATGCTGTCGGGCTCGCCGGTGCCGAACTTGTCGCTTCGAGGGCTGGACCGCTTGGCTTCGCCGTAGGCGATGAACGCCGCCGTCGTGGCGCCGGTGCCGGGAAGAATGCCCACAAAGGTTCCTATGATGGACGACTTAATAAGGTTCCACATCCGTGACTTATACGCCGAAATGTGAGGCAGTTTCAGCTTGTCTACTTTCAACGCGCTGCCCTGAGCCTCATGCAGCATGCGTTCCGAACGATCTATGACCTCGGAAATGGCGAACACGCCCACAATGACGGCCACCGTGTCCATGCCGCCGTCCAGCGCGTAAAACCCGAAGGTGAAACGGGCGTCCGCCGTAAACGGAGACATACCCACGCAGGCCAGCAGAAGACCGATGACGCCGGCGGTCAACCCTTTAAGCTGGTTTTTCCCGGAAACGCTGGAAATGCAGGTAAGACCCATGAGAATGAGACCGAACGTTTCCAGAGGGCCGAACTGAAGCGCGAAAGAAGCCACCGTGGGAGCGGCCACGACAAGCACGGCGCAGGAAAACAATCCGCCGAAAATGGAAGAGGCCAGAGCCCAGCCGATGGCTTCGCCGCCTTTTCCCATGCGGGCCATGGGATAGCCATCAATGGACGTGGCGGCCGCCTGCGGCGTGCCCGGCGTGTTGATAAGCACGGCGGCCACGCTGCCGCCGCAGTTGGATCCGCAGTACACGCCCAGCAGAAGAGCCATGGCCTGAAGCGGCTGCATGCCGAACGTGAACGGCAGACAAATGGAAATGGCCACCACGGAGCCGAGTCCCGGCAACGCGCCGATAATCATGCCCACCATGACGCCCATCAGATTCATGAGCAGAGGGATGGGGCTCAGCACCTCTGCGAAAGCGGAAAATATCATATCCATGAAACAGGCTCCAGAAAAATCAGAACAACGTGCCTACAGGCAGAGGGATGCGCAGGATATAGGTGAACAGCAGCCATATCACCACGACGGCCATAACGCAGGAAGCGGCAAGCACAAACAATCGGCGCCAGCCCATGATGAAGGCTACGGCAAAACTGGCGAGCAAGCTGGACACAAAAAATCCTACGGTCGTGAAGATGCCTGCATAAATGAGAAGCACCGCGATGATGCCCACGGTTCTCCTGGAGAATATCGGTATTTCCGATACCACTTCCTTCAGTATCAAGCCTTTGCCGGCCAGCATAAGGCCCAGCACGCCCAACAGATACACCAGCATCCTGGGATATTTCATAGGATCAATGTCGTCCTCGAACATCATGTCGCTGGACGGCGTCGACGTCTGCGTATAGAGCAGCGCGCTCAAAGCAACAAGCAGCGCGCCGCTGATGACATCCTGTTTTTTCATGCTTGCGACTCCCTGGCGTCGTTTCTGTTCAGGGGAACCATAGTGCCCCGACATATTTCCTGAATCATGCGGAGAAGAATATAAAGGCGAGGCGTCACGGTCCGTATGGGCAAATATTCATCCTCGGAGTGCATGGCCACGCAGCCGGGCCCGAATCCGTCCAAAGACGGACAGACCTGCGCGCTGAAGCTGGTATCGTTGCCGCCAATGGCATGCCTGTAACCGAGTTCCATGCCAAGCTCCTCGCGGGCCAACGCTCGAACTTTGTCGGCCAGCCCCAGCGTAATCGGATTGTTTCCATACGGCATGATGGCGACGGTCATGTCGAAGGACACTTCGCTTTCCGGAAAAAGTTTGCGCTGGATGATCTCACGAATCTCATGTTCGACTCGCTGGAACTCGTCAGCCCTGGCGACGCGTATGTTCAACGTGGCTTCGGCCTTATCGGGAATGACATTGGGACGAGAGCCGAAACTTCCCACCGTGGCGTTCACGGCCGTACGTATTTCCGGCTTGGACAGGCCGCGCAACTGAAGAAGCTGATGCGCGAGTTCCAGCCCGGCGTTCACGCCCGCCGGCGGTTCCGCCGCGGAATGGGCGGCCCGACCGCGCACGCGCAGCGTGCCGTTGGCCATGCCGCGCCCGCTTACGGTGATGAGATTTCCCTCCGCTCCGCTCAGTTCCATGTTCAGGGTAATGTCATGTTCGCGAGCCAGCGCCATGATCTGCTCTCGGCTGCCCCAGGATCCGCTTTCCTCGTCCGCGTTGCAGAATACCGTCAAGGTATGATAATGGCGTCCTCCGTCTTCCTCATGAAGAAGAGGCAACCCGCGCAGCAGCATAGCCAACGAGGTCTGCATATCCGCCACGCCCGGGCCATACGCCTTTTCCCCATCGCATCGGAACGGCCGTCTGGCCGCTTCGCCGGCCGGAAATACGGTATCATAGTGAGTGAGAATGAGAATCTTCGCCTGCCCGTCTCCACGGAATCGCGCGGCAAGGTTCCAAGTTCCCTGCCTCGGCGGCGCGGCTTCCAGCCAGCTGACCTCCGCCCCTTCCTGTGCAAACAGCTCCGCAAGCAGTTCAGCCTTGCGCTTCAGTCCCGGCAGATCATCCGTGCCGGAGTCCATGTTCACAAGTCGTTCCGAAAGTTTCAGCACTTCCGGCAACGCCTGTTCACAGGCATGGAGTAAACGGTTTCCGTCCATGACAAACTCCCATACGTTTAAAAACTTTCTTTTACGCTAGGTAGTGTTTACACGAGATTTGAGTTATAAGAAGCGCATCAATTCTACAAGGATGTGCTTATGACGAATCCTCAACGCCGCCATGACATTTCAGATGCTGCATGGGCCTTATTGGAACCTCATT
>CALUUX010000027.1 GCA_944324085.1 uncultured Mailhella sp.
GTGAGACACTTCATATCGAAATTCCAAATGAGTATAGATAACTGCAAATAACAGTTTGTAGGGGAGTTCTGATACTCCCCTATAAAAATGGCTATTTATCAACTGTTTGTTGTGACATAGCCAAAAATTTTATCCTGAACTTCCGGGCGCAGCATGGTTTTGTATCGCGTCACGGCGTACTCCGTGGGCACGCTCGGATACAGGCTGCCGAAAAGGATTTTGTCCTGAAGCCGATAGTTGGCCGCAAGAACGTAGTCCTGCGAACCGGGATGGTCGATCATGAAGCCGTCCGGAGAAAGCCACACGTTTTCCCAGTTCATGGCCACGGCGCAGGCGTAGGTGGTCCATGGCCAGCAGGCATGGGAGAGAAGGATCCTGAGTTTCGGGAACGTTCTCGCCAGCCTTTCAATGCGCGCGGGGGAATAGATGTCGTAGCTCGGCGCGCCGTTTCTGTGGAACACGCCGCCGAAAAGAAGGTACAGGGGAATGTCTTTTTCCTCGCACCGCTCGTAGAGGGGAAACAGGCGTTCGTCGTCCGCCATCCACGGGCGCGGGTCAAGACCGGGTTCCATATAGACGCCCGCGCAGGGGCCGTCGATGACGAACGTTTGAAGTTCGTCCAGCGACCGTTTGAGTCCGTCCTCCATGGGGCGGAGTCCGGCGAAGCCTGTGAACCGGTCAGGCCACGCGCGGAGCAGAGCCGCAAGGTCGTCGTTGTTCTGTTCCGGCAGAATCCGCATGGGAACGACGCTGTGCGTGATGCCGCATCGCTCGTTTTCCGCAAAGAAGTCGTCCATGGAACGCCGGAGCAGGGAGTCCGGCAGCGTCATTCCCATGTTTTTGAATTTTGTTCTGAGGCCGGGATTGCCGGGAACGTCGTCCAGCCGGAAAATCCAGTCGCGCACGAGATTGCCGAAAGGCGGCCGGCTGCGAAAGTCGATGATCCGTTGCATGGACTCACTCCTTGACGGTCTTTCGCGCGCCGTGGAAACGCTGAACGGCGTAAATCAGGGCTATGCCGCCAAGGCCGATGAGGTCAGTAATGCTTCCGGGATAGATGAGGCATAGGCCGGAGGCGAACAGAATGAAGGATTCTGCGATGTTGCACCGCGTGACAAGGAAACGCTGGAGTCCGGCCGTCAGACCGATCACGCCGATGATGGAGGTGACGGACACGCTGAGGATTTCCAGAATGTCGCCGGTGAAAAGCAGTCCGGGCTGATAGACGAAGAAGAAGGGAATGATGAAGGCTATGGCTCCGAGCTTCACGGACGTGAAACCCGTGCGCATGGCGTTTGCTTCCGCGATGCCCGCGGCCGAGAACGCCGCCATGCACACGGGGGGCGTGATGGTGGAGAGCACGGCGTAGTACAGGCAGAACATGTGCGCGGAGATCATGGGCACGCCGAGCTTGATCATGGCCGGAGCGGCGAGCACGGAAACGATGATGTAGGCCGGCGCCGTGGGCACGCCCATGCCCACGATGAAGCAGGTGATCATGAGCATGACGAGCAGCAGGAAGAGGTTGCCGTCCACGAAGTTCATGATCATGTTGATGAGTTTGAAGCCGCCGCCGGTAAGGCCGATGATGCCCACCACGATGCCTGCGCAGGCGCAGCAGCTGGTGATCATGAGGGTGTTGCGGGCGGCGCAAACGGCGACGTCCTTGAGCCGCGAAGGCGTGAGCCGGGTTTCCTTCTTGATGAGGGAGAGCAGGAAGATGACGAGGCATCCGGCGAAGGCCGCGGAATTCACGCTTCTGCCCATGACCATGACGATGACCAGGAACACCAGCGGCAGCATGTAGTAAAGACGGGAAATAACGGACTGCGCGGAAGGTATTTCACTCTCCGGCATGGTGCCAATATTGTATTTCACCGCTTCGAAGTGGATCATGCAGTACAGGGAAAGATAGAACAGGATGGACGGCAGAAGGGCGGATTTGGCGATGGTGAGATAGCCGAGACCGGTGACGTCGGCCATGATGAAGGCCGCCGCGCCCATGATGGGGGGCATGAGCTGGCCGCCGGTGGAGGCGCAGGCTTCCACGGCTCCGGCGAAATAGGGCTTGTAGCCCACGCGCTTCATGAGGGGAATGGTGAAGATGCCCGTACCGTAGACGTTGGCCTGCGCCGAACCGGAGATGGTGCCGAACAGGGCCGAGGCGAAAATGGCCACCTTGGCCGGGCCGCCCTTGGTTTTTTTGGTGAGCAGGCAGGAAAGGTCAATGAACAGGTTGCTCATGCCGGAGACTTCCAGAAACGCGCCGAACAGAACGAAGGCGAAGATCATGGTGGCGGCGGCGGACATGGCCACGCCGTAAATGCCTTCCGTGAGCAGGAAGAGCTGTTCAATGAGCGATTGCGGGGAGATTTCCACATGGGCGAGCGGGCCGGGGAGATTGGCGCCGAACAGCGCGTAGGCGATGAAGCAGAGCGCCACGATGACCAGAGGCCAGCCGGAGGTTCTGCGCGTCGCTTCCAGCACGAGAACGATGAGCGCGGTGCCGAACGCCATTTGAATGTCTTCTACCGGATCGACATAGGCGAATCGTTCGAATATGGCGGTTTCATTGAGGAAATAATACGCCGCTATGGCCAGCGCAAGCAGGGCGAGGCACACGTCGATCAGAACCAGCGGAACGGGTTCGCGTTTTTTCTTGTAGGCCGAGGATATGGGCACGAAAAGAAACACCAGGCAGAGCACGATGCTCAGATGGGCGACGCGTTGCAGCGTGGAGTTGACGATGGCTATGCCGGAAGTCGTATAGACCTGGAAGCAGCAGAGAAATATGGAAAGCCCGATGAAGGCCGGTTGAAGCATGGAGCGGAGGTTACTGGTCATAAGGGACTCCTGGCAAGCGCGGACGGGGACGGCTTGCCTTTGACGAACGGTAAGCGGTGGGAGAAAAGGCGCGTATGGCGGAGGGGACGCCCCCGCAAGGGCGTCCCCCGGCGGGCTACTTCAAATAGCCTGCTTCGCGATAGTACTTTTCCGCGCCGGGATGCAGGGGAAGAGCCGTTCCCTGGCAGGAAATGGCGGGATCATAGGTGCCGTACCCGGGATTGGCGAGCGCGATGTCCTTGCTGTATTCCGTCCATATTTTCACGATTTTATAGGCGACGTCGTCGGGGAGGTCTTCCGAGCAGATGATTTCGGTGACGTCGGTGACGCAGGGGACGTCTTCCTTGACCGCGCCTTCGAATTCGCCGGCCTTGATGACCGAGGAGCGCAGGCCGCGGGCCTTCAGATGTTCTATCTGTTTTTCCCCTACGGGGAGGAAGCGGACGTTCTTGGTGAGCATGATCTGGCGCAGGAAGGACGGGAAGCCAGGACCGTTCCAGCCGACCATGTCGAGCTGATTGTCCTTCATGGCGTCGACCATGGCGTCAAAGGTAATGTAGGTGACCGCGCCGCCCCAGCTTTCAATCTTCTTGTAGTCGATGCCGTACTCCTGCAGAACCCAGCGGGAGAACATGTCGTTGGTGGAGCCTCGCGTGGCCGGGCTGAAGCGCACGGATTGTTTTTTCTGAGCGATGTCTTCCAGACTGGTTATGGGCGCGTCGTCGCGGACAAAGAGCAGCAGGCGGCAGTCGTCGTTGATTTTAAAGAGGGAACGCAGGTTGGAACAGGGCGTTTTGTAGGGTTCCGTGCCGTTTTTCGCGGCGGTGAGCAGCGCGCTCTGGGCGTGGGCGACCTGCACCTGTCCCTTGGAGACGCGAATGGGATTGGCCGTGCCGTTGCCGGGCAGCAGATCCATGACGGCCTTGGGGTATTCGGCGAGGAACGCCTTCATGAACGCGGCGAGAGCCATGGACGCTCCGCCGCCCATGGGACCGCCGGACAGAGAAATCTGGATGCCGCTGCCGTCGTCGGCCGCGCGGGCGGGGCTGGAAGCGAGAGGAAGAGCCATAAGACCGAGGCATACGAGAGCGGCGATGCCGCATTTTCTGGCAAACATGACAACCTCCACCGGGAATGCGCCCGGACATTAAAAGTTAGACGTTGGAACGCCCGCCGTCGACGGGAATGACGGCACCGTGAATGAAGCCGGCGTCATCGCTGGCCAGGAAGGCCGTGACCTTGGCGATGTCTTCCGGAACGCCGAGTCTTCCGGCGGGAATGACTCGAACGCGTTTTTCGTATCCTTCGGGGTCGTTATCCAGACTGTCCTGAATGAACGGGGTGACGACGGATCCGGGGCAGATGACGTTGGCGCGCACGCCCTGCCAGGCGTACAGCGCGCTCAGGCTGCGGATGTATCCCACAAGCGCGTGCTTGGAGGACGTGTAGACGGAGCCGCCGCCCGCGCTGCCGCGAGGCCCGCCCATGGCGGTGTTCCGCATGCCGCTCACGGAAGCGGTGGCGATGATGACGCCTTTGCCGCGTTCGATCATCTGGGGCATGACCAGATTGCACAGCACGAACACGGAAATGACGTTGATCTGCATGAATTTCTGGAAATCCTTTTCCGTCATTTCCAGCGAGCCCCGACGCTGATCGAAGATGCCGTGGGTGGTGACGAGGATGTCCACCCGTCCCCATTCCTTCATGACCATGTCGTAAAAGGCTCTGATGGCGTCGCTGTCCTGCACGTCGAAGGTCATCCCGATGGCCTTTCCGCCCGCAGCGCGAATTTTTTCCAGTTCGGCGTCCAGTCTCTGCTGATTTCTTCCGGTAATGGCGACCAGCGCGCCTTCTCTGGCCAGAGCTTCGGCCTGCGCCGCTCCTATGCCGGACGTCGATCCGGTCACGATGGCCACCCGGCCTTCAAGTCGTCCCATAGAACGTTCTCCTTTATGTGGATGGAAATTTATTCTTCAAGCCCGAAGAGACGGGCGCCGTTCCGATACATGATTTTGTCCGCCACTTCGGGGCGAAGACGGCTGACGTAGTTTTCCACGGCTTTTTCCAGAGGCATGGCCGGATACGAGGAGCCGAAGACGATCTGATCCTGCAGCGTGTAGTTGGCGGCGATGATATATTCCGCGCCGCCGGGAGCGAAGCTCATGGCCCAGGTGTCGGGCGAGAGCGTGACGTTCGGACAATCCATGGCCACTTTGCAGATGGCCGTCACATAGGGCCATCCGCCGTGGCAGAGCACCAGTTTCAGATCGCGGAAACGCGTGGCGACGTCGTAAATCAGTTCCGGAGCGTACCAGCGGGGATCGGACACGCGCCCCCCGAAGGAAAGCAGCACCGGCACGTTTTTTTCCGCGCAATACTCATAGACCGGGAATATGTCGGGATTGTTGACAAGCCACTTCACCGGCGTGGTATAGAGCCCCGGTTCCATGATGATGGCGCGGCACGGGCCGTTGACGCAGTAGGTTTCGATGGTTGCGCACGCCTCTTCGGGATGGAGAGGATCGACCCACGGCACCCCGAGAAAATGGCCGGGGAACGTTTCCATGAGGGAAACCGCGTCGTCATTGTCGCCGTTTTGCGGCAGACGCACGGGAGCCACGCCCCAGGTGACGCCCGCTTTGTCCATTTCTTCGACGAGCAGGGCGGCGTCCTTGTTTCTCGCCGCTTCCGAAATCGGTCCAAGATCGCGCAGAGCGTGGGATTTTTCCAGCGCGGGCATGTCGTACATGAAGGAATTGAGATAGGTCCTGTAGGGAGGACGGAGGCGAAAGTCTATGGCACGCATGGCGTTTTCCTACCGGCAGAAGTTAGCCCGGACGCGCTTTTCATAGGTCGGAGCGGGTATGGTTTCCTTGGTGGCTTCCAGAACTTTCAGAATCCACGCCATGTTTTTTCCGAGAACCTTCATGGTCTGCACGCCTTCCGCGTCCTGTTCCAGAAATTCTTCGGGCTTCCAGCCGAAAACGATATTCCAGTACTGGCTGTTGACGGTCAGAAGATTGGCGCAGTTGAGGTAGTTGCCGAGCTGCTGCGCCGTGTTGACGGCTCCCGCTCTCCGGCAGACGGCGATGGCCGTCGCGGGCTTGGGGCCCCATCCTTCCAGATGTTCGGTAGCGTAGAGCAGTCTGTCGAGGGCGGCTTTGAACGGACCGGGGATCCCCATATAGTGGACGGGACAGCCCAGAATCAGACCGTCGTAGTCGGGAAGCATATCAATGATCTTGTTGACGATGTCGTTATGGATACAGTGATGGCCGTTTGTTCTGCATTTTCGGCAATCAACGCATCCTGCGATTGGTTTTACGCCTACATGAACGATATCGAGGCCGATATTTTCTTTTTTTAGTTCTTCAGCAACAAGTTGAATGGCGTGATAAGTTACGCCTTTTGGATTCTGACTCCCATTAAGAGCGAGCACTTTCATGAGGAAACCTCCATGGACATGCGTATTACAAAGAAAATAAGAAATATTTTTTTTGTTATATACACATTAGTCCATGGGAAGGGTATTGCACAAATACTTTTTTTCCCTACGAGGTATAGGTTTTTCCTATACTCGAGAGATAAGCAAAACCCTGTTCGGGGAAGGATGTCTTGTCAGGATTGCGGCCTCGCGACGCCTGAGGCTTCGCAGAGCAGATCGATGATTTTGCCGCACTGCGGCGTAAAATAGCTGTCTTTGCGCCAGATGATGGCCGGTCGGAAAATAAGCTTGGGAAGATTGACGCGGCGCACGGCAAGAGAGCGCGCCCGCACGGGCAATTCGGTGTGATGGAGTATGGCCACGGCCGGAAGCTCTTCCAGCGTGTCTATCATCCAGTAGGGAGCGGGGGTGTCCAGAATGATGCGCGGGCGGAGATTTTCTTCCTGCATGGCGATGATGAACGGGCGGAACGTGCCGCTGTTGGACCAGCGCCGGGAAAGCATGAGGGGAAAGGACGCCAGCGCGCGAAGGGAGACGGGATCTTCCTGAGGGGCGTCGAGCAGGGGGGACCATACGGCCACAAAATACTGTTCCGGCAGCGGAACGGAGATGTAGTTGCCGTATATGAGCGGCAGATGAAGAATGGCCAGGTCGATGCCGTGGCTCTGCACCTTGTTTTCCAGGGCGATGTTGTCCGTCACCAGCAGACGTATGCGTATGCCGGGATATTCCTGCTCTACGCGCGGCAGGATGGCCCGCAGAAAGGAGAGGCAGAATCCGCTGCACCCCACGCGCACCTCGCCGAACACGTCCGCGTTTTTGGCAAAGGGATTACGGATGTTCTGGGACAGGTCGTCCACCTGGGTCAGAATGCGTTGCGCTTCAAGATAGAAGGCCTGCCCGCGCTCGGTGACCTGCCATTTGCCGCCTTCCCGATGGATGAGCGTCAAGCCGAGCTCGTCTTCCAGTTCCTTGAGCGACTGGCTCAAGGTGGGCTGGCTGATGTGCAGACTGCGGGCGGCTCGGCTGATCTGGCCTTGCTCCACGATAGTGCAGAAATACAGGAGACGGCGAAAATCCAACATAGCGGAACGAGACGGGGCAAGAGGGTTCCCCGCCAGAATAAAAAAGTCCTTGTGTCCGGTCAAGGGGGATGGAACAAACGCTTGATTCTTCACAAGGGGCCTTGTCGTCGAACGCGGGGCCAACGAGAGAACGACAGCGTTTTTTTACAGAAAGCGCGGGCGAAGGAAGGTTCTTCGTCCGCGCGGAAAAAGCGTCGTCACGGAAAGGCGCGTTGGGGATTTCGACTCAGCGCAGAGACACGCCGAGGTCGCGCGCCTGTTTCAGCGCGGGATGGCCGTCCCCTTTGCGGATGTCGCCGGAGAGGAAAAGGCCTCCGGCCAGCGCGGAACCGACGTCATGCCAGCCGAGCTGAGAGACAAGCGCGTGATAGTAGTCGAGAACGGGTTTCCAGTTGTCGGCGGAGTCTCCTTCGGCGGCCATGAGCAGAACGCAGTCTTTAATGGGGTTCCGATACTCGGCGTCCAGTTCCGCCACGGCGAAGAGCCGGTCGAACGCGGCTTTCAGTTGGGAGCTGAAGCCCCAATAGTACATGGGAGAGGCCAGAACCACGATGTCCGCCGCCTGGTACGCGGGATAAATGAGGGCCATGTCGTCTTTCTGTACGCAGGGGCTTTTCGGATCCTTGCCGCCTTTCACGCAGCCAAGACAGCCGTGAATGTTCATGCCTTGAAGGTCGAAACGGGCGACGTTGTGCCCCGCGGCCTTCGCGCCTTCGGCGAAGGCGTCGCACAGCGCGGCGGTGTTGCCGTTCTTGTGGGGACTGCCGTTGAGAATGACGATATTTTTGCTCATGAGAACCTCCTTTCGTAAGCGCATGAGAGATATGTAGTGATTGATATAAAAATAGTCAACATATTTTTATCGAACGCTATACAATATGTCTTGGAAAAGGCCGAACCGGGTCGGGGTCAGTCCTGTTCGGAGGAAGCCTTCAGCCTTTTGCGCCATTTGGGCAGCATGCGCACGGCGTAGGAGGCGGTTTCTTCCAGTTCTTCCGGCGTAGTTCCGTCGCGCGCCTGGAGGGACAGACCTTCGAGAAAGGTGTTGAAGGCCCCGGCCAGAGCGTCGGGACAGGTGTCCTGAGGGAGCTGCCCGTCGTTGACGGCCTGACGTATTTTTTCGGCGAACATGGCCCTGGTGTCGGCGCGCAGTTTCCGCAGCGTCTGAATGACGTTTTGTTCGCTGTCGGAAATATTGACGGCCGCCAGCACCACCATGCAGCCGCAGGGAGTGTCCGGGGCGAGCAGGATGCGGGCCGCTTCGGCGAAGAAGTCGCGCACGGCGACGTAGAAGTCCTTTTCCCGCATGAAGCGGCGGGAAGGGGCGGCCCAGTAGCGTTCTTCGTAGAAGGTCACGGCCTCCAGAAAAAGCTCGGCCTTGTTGCCGAAGGCCGCGTAGAGGCTGGGCGCGTTGATGCCCATGGCGGAACAGAGTTCGGCCACGGAAGCCGGTTCGTAGCCGCGTCGCCAGAAGACTTCCAGAGCTTTGAAAAGAGCCGCGTCTCTGTCGAAGCTGCGAGGACGCCCTTTGCCGCGCGTTGGGGAAACGCTGGATGCTGCCGCCATGAAAACCGCCTTTGAAAGAGTGAGAGTCGTTCGGGCGAAAGAAGGCGCGTCCGCCGGAAGGGGAGCGTTCTTTTCTTTGCCCGTCAGATGCGCTATTCTGCCCTCGCCGCCGAGGAGGGTCAAGGCGGTCATACCGGCATGGCCGCGGAGTTGAAGTTATGGAAAAGGAAGTGCGCAAGGATTCTTTGTACGCGTGGGCGCTGGCCTGTCGGCCGAAAACGTTGGCGGCCGCGCTTGCCCCTGTGGCGGTGGGTTGCGCTCTGGCCGTGTGGGCGGGGCGTTTTCGTCCCGTTCCGGCGCTGCTTTGCGTGCTTTTTGCCGTACTTATGCAGATAGCGTCCAATTTTATCAATGACGTCAGCGACTTCGAGCAGGGAAACGATCGCGATGACCGCCTGGGGCCGCGCAGGGCGTGCGCGCAGGGCTGGATATCGCCCCGCCGGATGAAGACGGGCATTGTCATTGACCTTGCGCTGGCGCTGGCCGCCGGACTGCCCCTCGCCTGGTACGGCGGGTGGAGCATGGTCGTCGTGGCGTTGATTTGCGTGGCGTGCGCCTACATGTATTCCGCCGGTCCCTATCCGCTGGCGGCGCATGGTTGGGGCGACGTGATGGTGGTGGCGTTTTTCGGACTCGTGGCCGTGGGATTCACCTATTACGTTCAGGCGGGAGAGTGGTCGCCGCAAGCCACCTTGGCCGGGCTGGCCGTGGGAGTGTGCATCAATCTTCTGCTCACCATCAATAATTTTCGCGACCGCGATCAGGACAGACTGTCCGGCAAGAAGACGCTCATCGCCCGTTTCGGCGCGGAATTCGGCCTGCGGTATTATCTGGCGCAGGGAGGGTTTGCCTGCGCCTTCGCGCTGTGTCTGATTCCTCACGGACTTTTCTGGGCGGGGCTGCTGCCGCTGCTTTTTCTGATTCCCCACTATCGGGTATGGAGCCGCATAGTGTCCCTCTATGAAGGCCGCGCGCTCAATGCCTGCCTGGGACTTACGTCCCGCAACATTCTGATCTTCAGTCTGCTGCTTGCGGGAGGCATGCTTCTGGACGCCGCGCTCCGGTAGGGCGGCGGAAGGCCGTCGCGGACGTTTCCGCGCGGACGCGTCTGTCCCGCGCGGGCGGTTTCCGTGAGCGGGTCGAACGAGCCGAGCTAGAACAGGCTCAGCTGGCTCGCCGTGGTTTTCGTGTGCCGGGTCAGCTTGATGGCGTGGAAGCGCGAAAGCGGCAGCAGCGGAGACGGGGGCAGCGAGAGCTTGTGCCCGTATAACGTGCGGCTGGCGGCGGAGGAAAGAAACACCGCTTCGGCCGCTCGCGTGATGCCCACATAGAGCAGTCTTTCTTCTTCTTCCACGGTCGGCGGAGAAAAATCGTCCTTCTGACCGAGCAGCGCGCCCACGCCGCGGAACGGCAACAGGCCGTCTTCCACGGCGGGAATGAAAACAGCTTTGAATTCCAGCCCCTTGGATGCGTGCATGGTCATAAGCTGCACATATTCCGCTTGTCCTCGCACCATGTCTATGTCTCTCCGGAACGAGACGAATTCCAGAAGTCCCGGCCAGCCGTCATGTTCCTTCCACGCGCGGCGGAGTCGTTTGAAGGCCGCGGACTCGCCGAAAAGCGGATCAAAACGGTCAGGGCAGCGGGCCAGAACGGCGTCCGGACCCTGCGCCCAGACGTCGCCGGTAACGTCGTCCAGGGCGTCTTCGGCGCCGACGTTTTTAGTCGGCGCGGCGGGAGCCATGGCCGCCAGCAGCGGAAAACGTCTGGCGTCGAGAAAGACGGCTTCCTTCCGACTGTGTTCTTCCTGACGGTGGAAACGGGCCGCGGCCTGAAGAAGGGCGTCTACGCGCTCGTCGGCCCAGAAGGCTTCGGATTCGGGCGCGGAGCAGGGAATGCCCCGGCGTTCCAGAGCCGCCCGGATGGGAGGAATGAGAGCCTTGATGCGGCAGAGCACGGCGATTTCTCCCGGACTGCATGAACCGGCGTCGAGATGGCAGCCCGCGAGAGTTTCGTGCTGATCGGCCTGCTGATGGGAGGTTCCGCCGATGAGATACGCGATGCGGTCGGCGATCCACGCGGCTTCCCGTTCCGCGGAAGGCGCGCCCATCCATTGCAGGGTGGCGGACGATCCGGTGACGGAGGATAGCTCTCCGCACGCGCCGTGCCCGGCCAGGGCGTCGCGTCCGGCGTCGAGAATGGCGGCGGCGGAACGATGGCTTTCCGTGAGTCCGAGCACGCGAAGCTGCGGCCAGCGGAGCCGGAGCGCGCGTTCAATGCCGGAATCCGCGCCGCGGAATCCGTAGATGGACTGATCCGGATCGCCGATGCCGAAGAATCCTGACCCGTCGGCCGGCGTAAGGGTTTCCACCAGCGTTTTCTGCAGCGGCGAAAGATCCTGCACCTCGTC
Organism: uncultured Mailhella sp.; assembly: GCA_944324085.1. Lineage (GTDB taxonomy): Bacteria > Desulfobacterota > Desulfovibrionia > Desulfovibrionales > Desulfovibrionaceae > Mailhella. The sequence continues at coordinate 11,354 of CALUUX010000027.1, forward strand.
CACGAGAACATGCTTCCAGGGCTTTGCCGCCCCGTAATTTCTGCTTTTCAGCTCGTCGAGCCAGGTTTCCGGCAGGTCGGTGTAGTCGGCGAGGCCGCGTTCTTTTTTCCAGGCGCGGTAGCGTTCCGTCAGGGGCCTGAGTTCTTCAGGCATGGTCAGCGTTTCTCGTCCGAACTCCATGCGGTCGTAGAGACGGGACGCTTCTTTGGCGTCCAGCTGAGGATTGGCCGCGGCAAAGGCCTTGCGCGCGCTTTCTTCGGAAAGCACCACCGGAGCTTCTCCGGGCCAGCGTTTCAGGGCCAGCGCGTGCAGGGTGTCGGTTTCCGGAAGCTCGACGGCGGAATCTCCGACGTCGCGCAGCGCGGCGGCGAGACGCGCGCGCATTTCTTCGGCCGCTCTTCGGGTGAAGGTGACGGCCACGATGTCCGACGCCGGAACGCCGGAGCGCAGAAGACGCACGAGTCTGCCCACCAGCGTTCTTGTTTTGCCAGCGCCGGGGCCTGCCAGCACCAGCACGGGGCCGGGGCCGGCTTCCAGAGCTTCCTTCTGCATGGGGCTGAAGGAATCCAGAGAAAAGGGTTCGGCGCGTTTTTGCGACGTTGCGGGCGCGGAAGGGACGTTATCCGTCTCTTGCTCCGACGCGGTCGGGGCGAGGCTTTTTTTTTGCGTTTTTTCCCGGGATTTCGTCAGAGGAGCGCGCCGCGCCGCGGGCACGCGTTCCAGCAGGGAAGGCGCGTTTTCCTGCGCTTCAAAAAGACGTATGGTGCCGTATTCTCCGTCGTAGCCGGGGTGACGGATCACCTTTCCCGCGCGCATGCGCGAAACGGCTTCGCCGAGCTCGGGCCAGACGCGGCGCAGTTCGCTTTCCGGAGCGTCCTGAAGAATGGCCATTTCCGAGCCGAACCGGCTCAGCAGATCGGCGTATTTTTCCTGCGCCTTTTTGGTTTTCGAGCCGCAGTGGAGAATTTCGCCCAGAATTTCCGGCAGAGGGATGAGGGAGCGGAAATCCTTGCCCGGAGAGGGCGGCGCGGAGCGGTCGGCCAGGGCGAGCACGCGGTGCAGAACGCCCACGGTGAGCGGCTTGCCGCAGACGGGACAGATATTGCCGAGTTTCACGCATTCCGCCGGTTCCAGAACCACGCCGCAGGCGCGGTGTCCGTCGAGGTGGTACTTGCCTTCTTCGGGAAAGAATTCCAGCGTTCCGGCGTAGCGCGTGTCTCCGGGGTTCTGATGCAGGGCCTCGAATATGCCGTCATAATTCACCGCGCCGTCGAAAAGCGTGGCTTCGCGGGCGAGGTTTTCTCCGGAATGGGCGTCGGAACTGGACACCATGAGCAGCCTGTCGAGATGGCTCCAGCAGCGATTCATGTCGGGATCGGAGGAAAGGCCGGTTTCCGCCGCGAAGATGTAGGGCGCGAGATCTTCAAAACATTCGTCCAGACTGTCGAAACCGGACTTGGAACCGAAAAGCGCGAACCATGGCGTCCAGATGTGGGCGGGGATCATGAAGGCGCGGGGAATGTCCAGAACCATGGAAAGCAGATCCTTCACGTCCAGGCCGAGAATGGGACGCCCGTCGGATTTCAGATTGCCCACGGCTTCCAGTTTTTCACAAAGTTTGTCGGCGGATTCGAAATCCGGCGCGTAGACAAGACTATGTATCTTGCGCACCGCTCCGTTCTTCTTGTAGATAGAACTGATTTCCGCTTCCAGCATGAAGCGGGGTTCCTTCGGTTCCATGCCCGCGAGTTGAGGAATTTCCCGCGCCACGTCATCGCGGGAGAGCGGGGTTTTCAGGCGGAACAGGCCGCTTTCTTCGTCGAGTTCGAGGGCGTCGCGCAGTTCCTGCCGCCACACGGGATGCGTGAAATCGCCCGTGGCCAGAACGTCTATGCCCTTGACGCCCGCCCATGCCGCCAGATGAGGAAGCGTAAGGCGCGAACTTGTGGCTCTGGAAAAACGGGAATGAATATGCAGGTCGGCTCGAAACATGAAGGACTCGCGGCGGGAAAAGGTCAAAGAAAAAGCCGGATCGCCAGGATCCGGACGGTCGGGACGGCTGATTTGTTATAGCGGGAACGGGAGCGTTGCGCAATGACGGGAACGGGAGAAGAGCGGATATGACGGAGCGTCGGGAGGGCGCGGGAATGTTTCCCGCGGGGCTGGAGCAGCCGGAAGGGAGTTTTCGATTCAGCGGCGACGCGCTGCTGCTGGCCGATTTCGCGGCGGCCCTGCCTCTGCCGGAAAACGCGACGTTCGCCGATCTTGGAACGGGGTGCGGCGTGGTGGCTCTGGCGGTGCTGCGGCGGAAAACGCTGTGGCGGGGCGTGGGGCTGGAACTTCAGCCGGAACTGGCGGCGGCGGCCCGGAGGAACGCGCGACGCCTTGGCGTGGAGGATCGTTTTTGCGTCTTGGAGGGGGATGTCGGCGAGTCGGCCAGACTGCGGGAGATGCGCGCCGTCCTGTCAGAGGGAAAGGACGAAGAGGACGGAGTGCGGGACTGTCCGCTTTTTGACGCGGTGTTCTGCAATCCGCCGTGGCGCCGGCAGGGCGCGGGGAGACTGCCGCCTTCGGCTATGCGTCGCGCGGCTCTTTTCGGAACGGAACGCACGTTCCCGACGTTTTTTTCCGCCGCCGACGGCCTGTTGAAAAACGGAGGCCGACTGGCCGTCGTGAGCGGCGCGGACCGCACGGCGGATCTTCTGGCCGCGTTGCCCGTCAGAATGCGTCCGGAACGGCTTTGTTTCGTGTTCACTCGCCGCGCCGCTCCGGCCGCGTTCGCGCTTCTTCTGGCGCGGAAAAACGGCCGGGCCGCGCTCCGCGTGGACAAGTTGGAATTAGAAGGGGCGCGAACGGCTCCTCATGCCGGGGAATGAACATCTCAACGCGACGCCGGTGTGCGGCAAACCGGGAAAGCGAGCTCCGGCGTTTGCGCGAAGCGCGTCAGCGTTCCGACCAGATGAGACGTTTGTTCTTGACGTTCAGCCTTCCGAGCGGCAGGCCGTTCCAGCGCAGCAGCGCGGTGCGTTCTCCCGCGGGAACGGAAGACGGCGCGGGCAGGCTTTGCCCCTGGAGCAGGCCGGAAATCACGCGCAGCCCTTCCGGGCCGTCCACGTCCACATGGGCTCCCGGGCCTTCGATGCGCACCCGCGGCGAAAGGCGAAGATCGCCGTTTTTGCCCACCTTGCCCATGTAGAGCCCTTGCCAGCGCAGTTCTTCGGGCAGCGAGGCGAGGGCGGCCAGCGGCAGGGCGTGCAGACTGCCGCCGAACATGCCTATGTCCGCGTGGACGAGACGGGGGTCAAGGCCCTGTTCGCGGAGCTGTCGTTCGCTGACGACTTCGGCGCGCACGGGCGTTTCCGTGTAGGGAAGAGGACCTTCCGCATGGCCGGGCTTGCGCAGTCTGGCCACGAAGAAGCCCTGGGTGTCGCCCATTTTCGGAGACAGTCGCCAGACGCCTTCGCAGCCCAGGGGAGGCTCAAGATCAAAGCCCGGCACGTCGTCGAGGGGTTCAAGCTCCAGGCCGAGTTCCTCCCGCGCGAAAAGAACCTGCTTCTCGTTTTCTTCCACGTCCGTGGTGCAGGTGGAATAGACCACGACGCCGCCGGGGCGCAGCAGCCTGGCCGCTTCGCGCAGCAGATCCTTTTGCAGCCGGATGAGAGGCGCGACCTTGTCGTCTTTCCAGATGTCCATGACTTTGGGATTCTTTTCCACGGTTCCCCAGCCGGAGCAGGGAGGATCGAGTTGAATGTAGTCCCAGGAGGCGTCGGGCAGGGGAAGCTTTTCTCCGCTCTGGCAGCAGGTGACGGTCTGAAGAAGCCCCATGACGTGCAGGTTGCGGCGCAGATTGGCCAGACGAACCGGGGAGGGTTCGTTGCCGAGCACCATGCCGTTCGGCCCTACCAGCCATGCCAGTTCGCTGGTTTTGCTGCCGGGGCTGGAACACATGTCCAGCACGGAGGCTCCTTTCGGGGGGCGGAGGGCTAGGGGAGGCAGCATGGAGGCCCTGTCCTGAATGTAGATGAGACCGAAAAAGCCCGCGAGACTGTTGCCCAGAGGTCCCGGGCCTTCCACAAGTCGTCGGGCGGGGGCGAAGAAGGCGTCGGTTTCAAAGCGGAATCCCTGAAGACGGAGCATTTCTTCGACGACGGGGATTTCTTCCGGGGCGCAGGCGAAGCGGAAGGAACGGCGTGCTGTGGTCATAATCGCTGTGGAATCGTTGTCGGTGGCTGGTTGTTACAAAAAGGCCGGGGCCGCGCTGTTGCCGTTTGGGGCGAGAAAGTGTAGAGTCCCTTGCAAATCCTTCAAGGAGTATCGTATGTCCAGACGTTTTCTGCCCGCCTTATGGGCATTTACCCTTCTGTTCCTGATGATGCAAGTGCCCGCGATGGCGGCCACCTACGTGGTGGCTCCGTTTTCGGTCTCCGGCGCGCAGGGCTACTCCTATCTCGGTCAGGCCGTTCCGTCCATGCTGACGTCGCGTCTGTATCTTCAGGGGCAGTTTGAGCCGGTCGGACGGCAGGACGCCGCGCTGAAGGAGAAGGCTCCCGCGTCGCAGAGCGAGGCTTCTTCCATGGCCCGCAAATTCGGGGCCGATTATGTGATCTGGGGAAGCGTTACCGTGATGGGCGATCAGGCAAGCCTGGACGTCAGCGCGCTTTCTCCCGACGGAAAGGTGTGGAAAGAAGCCGCGACCAGTCCTGTGAACGCGCTTATCGGCGGTTTGCAGAATGTGGCGGACAGCATCAATATCGAAGTGTTCGGCCGTACCGACGTGACCCGCGCCGCGGGTTCCGCCTCTGGCTCTCCCAACAGCGCGTTTCTCATGAACGAAACCCGCGGCCGCGTGCAGAACGGCACCTATCTCAATCCTTCCCTGCGTTATCAGGGCACCGAGGACGCGCGTTCCCAGATCCGCAGCCAGATGATCGGCTTTGAGTGCCTCGGCATGGAAGTGGGCGACATCAACGGCGACGGCAAGACCGAAATTCTCCTGTTGAGCGAGAACTCGTTGAACGCCTATGTCTGGGAGAACGGCAACAGACTGAAGGAAGTGGGCGAATATCGCATTCCTTCCACCATGAAGCCGGTTCTCGTCCGCGCCTTCAAGCAGGACGGTAAAAACTACGTCATCCTCACAGGCTACGACAAAGGCGACACCGGCGCGTATTCGCAGGTGCTTCAGTTCGCCAACGGGAAGTTCAACGTAGTGGTGCGCAACGCCCGTCGTTATCTGAACGTGGCCAAGATCCCGCCTCTGTACGCGCCCACGCTCATCATGCAGGACAGCGACCGCAGCAAGCTGGTCAGCGGCTCCGTGTATGAAGGCCGCATCAAGGGCGATGAAGTGGTGCGCGGCGGCAAACTCTCCAACCTGCCCCGGCAGGCGACGCTGTTCAACTTCTCCTGGATCCCCGCCGACAAGGGCAAGCGCGGCGATCATCTGGCCCTCATTGCCGAAAACGAAACCCTGGTGACCTATGACGCCCGCGGCAATCGCCTCGCCGGCACGGAAGACGTGTACAGCGGCAGCTCCGTGTATGTGGAAGGCGACCGCGGTCTTGGCGCGCTGACCTCCAGCACTGATAAATCGGACACCGTGCTTTACTATTTGCCCATGCGCATGCCCGTTTTGGATCTTGACCGCGACGGACGTTATGAGCTCATCGTCAACAAGCCCATCACTGCGGCCGGCAAGCTGTTCTCCAACTACCGCACCTATCCGCAGGGTGAAATTCACGCCCTGCTCTGGAACGGCATGGGCATGGAGCTGCTGTGGAAGACCCGCCGTATCAAGGGCACCGTGTGCGACGTGGCCGTGGCCGACGTGAACAACAACGGCAAGCTCGACCTGGTGGTGTGCGTCAATTCTTATCCCGGACTCGTTTCCGGCGTGAAGACCCGTTGCGCCGTGTACCTGTATCCTCTGGACACGACCATGGTTCATGCCCAGCCCAACTATCAGGAATAAGCGTTTCGTTCAGGTTTTTCGGGGGTCACATGTCTGACAAAAAAGAATCGGCCATGCTGCCGGAAGTGACGTTTTCCACGTTTGTGCTGTCTCTCGCCTCTTCGGCGCTGGTACATCTCGGCGAGGTGCCCAATCCGGAAACCGGAGGCACGACCCGCAACGAGGCTTTGGCCCGCAACGCCATAGACGTGCTTACCATGCTCGACGACAAAACGCGCAACGGTCTTACCCCCGAGGAAAGCAAACTCATGCGCGACGTGCTTTATGAGCTGCGCATGAAGTTCGTGGCCCGTTCCTGATTATCTCTTTCACACTCAACGGGCCGGATTTCCGGCCCTTTTTTTGGAGTCTGCCATGCTGCGAGCCGGACTGGTCGGCGTTACGGGCTATACCGGGATGGAACTTTCCCGCATTCTGGCGTCCCATCCTTCCATGAGACTGACCGCCGCCACGTCCCGTCAGGACGCCGGACGTCGGCTTGACGCCGTGTATCCTTTTCTTCAGGGACTTCCCGGCGCGGACGTGATCCTCATGGAGCCGGACGTGAACGTTCTGGCGGAAAGCTGTGACGTGGTGTTTCTCGCCGTGCCGCACGGCGTGGCCATGGAAATTGGCGCGGCGTTGTATGACGCGGGCGTGAAGGTCGTGGATCTGTCGGCCGATTTCCGGCTCCGCGACGCCGACGTGTACGAGGCATGGTACAAGCCGCATACCCGCAAGGAGCATATCGCGCGCGCCGTGTACGGCCTGCCGGAAATATACGGCGAACAGATACGGCAGGCGCGGCTGGTGGCCAATCCCGGCTGCTATCCCACGGCGTCCATTCTCGGCCTTTATGCGGCGTTGAAGAACGGCGTGGTTCGAACCGACGATATCGTCATCGACGCCAAGTCCGGCACGACCGGCGCGGGACGCAAGGCCGTGGTCACGTCGCTGTTCTGCGAAGTGGCGGATTCGTTCCGTCCGTACAATATTGGCGGGAAGCATCGCCATACGCCGGAAATAGAGCAGGAACTCTCCGTGGCCGCGGGAACGCCCGTCACGGTGTCGTTCAATCCGCATCTTCTGCCTATCAGCAGGGGCATTCTGGCCACCATCTACACGAAGCTCGTCGATCCGCTGTCTCAGGCCGACGTGCAGGCCCTGTATGAGGATTTCTGGAAGGACTGCCCCTGGGTGCGAGTGATGCCGGCCGGCAAACTGCCGGAAACCCGCAACGTTCGCGGCACCATGTTCTGCGACGTCGCCGTCACGGTGGACGAACGGGTCGGGCGGCTGATCGTGACCTCCGCCATAGACAATCTCTGCCGTGGGGCTTCCGGACAGGCCGTGGCCAACGCCAACCTCATGTTCGGGCTTCCCGTGGAGACGGGATTGAACTTTGCGCCTCTTGTTCCGTAGACGCTTCGCGTGACGACAAGAACGGCGGGCTTTTGCCCGCCTTTTTTGGTTAAACGTCCAGCGTCGGCGGAACGTTTAACTAAAAAGGCAGACCGCCGGGAAGGCAGTCTGCCGCGGATGATCAAGCATGCCGTAGCCGCAACGCGTCGCTGAGCGTCACGTTGAAGCCGCGCGTCAGATTTTGTTGGAGCTGCCGAGCACGTTGCGTATCTTGCGCTGCACCATGTTCTTTACCGCTTCGCGGGCGGGTTTGAGGTACGCGCGGGGATCGAAGGCTTCGGGATGTTCGGCCATGTACTTGCGGATGTTGGCCGTCATGGCGAGGCGGATGTCAGAGTCGATGTTGATCTTGCACACGCCGGATTGGGCGGCCTTGCGCAGCATGTCTTCGGGCACGCCCTTGGCGTCGCCCAGCTTGCCGCCGTACTTGTTGGCCATTTCCACGAATTCCTGCGGCACGCTGGACGCTCCGTGCAGCACCAGCGGATAGCCCGGCATCATCGAGGAAATTTTATCGAGGCGTTCGAAGTCGAGCTTGGCTTCACCTTTGAACTTGTACGCGCCGTGGCTGGTGCCGATGGCGATGGCGAGGGAGTCGCAGCCGGAACGCTGGACGAATTCCACGGCCTGATCGGGATCGGTATAGATGCTGTGTTCGGCATTGACATGTTCTTCCACGCCGGCGAGACGGCCGAGTTCGGCTTCAACCCATACGCCGCGGTCATGGGCGTAGTCCACCACCTGCTTGGTCACGGCGATGTTTTCTTCGAAGGGCAGGTGCGAGCCGTCGATCATGACGGAGCTGAATCCGCCGTCGATGCAGGCTTTGCACAGCTCAAAGTCGGGGCCGTGGTCGAGATGCACCACCACAGGGAGATCGGATTCGGCAAGGGCGGCTTCCACCAGTTTCATGATGTAGATCTGACCGGCGTATTTGCGCGCGCCGGCGGAAACCTGAAGAATCAGCGGTGAACGCTCTTCCGCGCCGGCCTGCATGATGCCCTGTATGATTTCCATGTTGTTGACGTTGAAGGCGCCGATGGCATAACCTTCCTTGTAGGCGCGGGCGAACATCTCTTTGGGAGTGGTGATAGGCATGGCTTCCCTCCGGGGAGCGGTATCAGTATCATGGAGAGGCGCGGACAATAAGATAATCCTCTCCGCTTCTTTGTTTCTTTTGTATCCGCACTGGAGATTTTTCGCAAGAGATAGCGACGGAAAGAAGGCTTCTTCTTTTCCGTTACGGTCGAACTCGTTCCCACAGACTGTTTTCGTTCAGTTTTTTGGCGGTTTCTTCGTCGTTGAGATCTATGTTCAGGGGGGAAAGCGTGGCCCAGCCCTTGTGCAGCCAGCTTTTATCCGTGCCTTCGTCTTCAAGCTGGAAATGCTGGAAGGGATCTATCATCCAGTAATATTCCCGTCCTCGCGGCGAAAAGCGGCGTTCGTAGGAGTCGAGGCAGGCCCAGTCGGTGCTGTGTCTGCACACCTTGAGGCCGCGCATGCTCTCCACAGGGCAGTCGGGCAGATTGAGATTGTACACCCGGTGACGGGGCAGGCGTTCCCAATCCAGCGCGGACGCCACGCGCTCCACGAAATCGGCGTGAGCCGGAGTCGCGCCGTCGTGGGAACAGTGGGAGGCCGCCAGCGTCGGCAGTCCGTACATGGCGGCCTGAATGGCCGCGCCTACCGTGCCGGAGAAAAAGACGTCCTGTCCGGCGTTGGGGCCGAAATTGATGCCCGTGATGACGAGCTCAGGCTGGAATTCCGGCATGAGGCCGCGCAGGGCCAGAATGACGCAGTCCGCGGGGGTGCCGGAAACGGCCACGCCCTCGAACGAGTCTCCCCCGTCCAGCGGCAGGCGGACGCGTTTGGTGAGGATGGGGCCGTGCACGGTGAGGCAGCAGCCCGCGCCGGAATGCTGTTCCACAGGAGCCACGGCCCGCACGTCGTGGCCGGCTCTGCGCAACGCGGCGTAGAGAAGGTGCAGATTGCGGCTGTAGATGCCGTCGTCGTTGCTGATCAGGATGCGCATGAAGGCACTCCCCGGCGCGCGCAAAAGCCTTTGACAAGCCCCGCCGCGCCATAATAGTTGAAAGGAAAAAATTGCGTCATGGGTACGGCGCGTCCGCGCCGCCGCCATGGTTCTTTTTGTATAGCACGGGAATCAAAAGTCAAATCTTTCCGAGGTAAACATGAGCGAACACCAGAAAATCAGCGCCATGGCGGCCGGCGACGAGATATCCTCCGTCTATCTTGTCGCGTTCGCGTCTCTTCAGCAGTCCCGCAACGGTCCGTACTGGCGGCTGGAACTGAAGGACGCGAGCGGTTCTCTGGAAGCCAAGATATGGAGTCCGCTCAGCGTTTCCCTGCCCGCGCTTTCGGCGGGACAGGCGGTTCATGTGGAAGGACGTCTTTCGCTGTATCGCGACCAGCTTCAGCTGACGGTGGAAGCGTTGCGCGTGCTGAGCGACGAGGAGGTGGCCTCGCTTTCACTGGAAGATTACGTTCTTTCCAGTCCTCGACCCGCGTCGGACATGCTGGAAGAGATTGAACGTCTGTGCGACGCCGTTCTTACCTACAAGCCGTGGAAGAAATTCATGCGTTCCGTGCTTTCCGATAAACGCATCCGTCCGTTGCTGCTTAAGGCTCCGGCGGCCAAATCCGTGCATCACGCCTATGCGGGGGGACTTCTTGAGCACATGCTTTCCGTGGCGAGACTGTGCATGCTCATGGCCGATCATTATCAGGAGCTGGACAGGCAGACCCTGCTTGCCGCCGCGTTGCTGCACGATATCGGCAAGATTGACGAAATGGGCGGTCTGCTGGTGACGGAGTACACCGACGAGGGGCGTCTTCTCGGGCATATCGTGCAGGGCATCGTGATGCTGGAGCCTTTCCTGCGCAAGTCCGGTCTGGAGCCCGAGCTTGTCATGCACTTCAAGCATCTCATCGCCAGTCATCACGGAGAGCCGGAATTCGGCGCGGCGCGTGAACCTGCCACGCCGGAAGCCTTTGTTTTGCATTACGCCGACAACATTGACGCGAAACTGGCTCAGTGTCGGGGCGTTCTGCCTCCTCCGGAGGAAGGGGAAGGCATGGCGTGGAGCGCGTATCAGAATCTTCTCGGCCGAAGCGTCTGCCGTCCGGCGCGCACGCCTGAAGCTCCGGGAGAAAAGCCGTCCCGGCAGGAAAAGAAGGAATCCCGGCAGGAGGAAAGACAGTGTTCATTACTGTAGAAGGCGTGGAGGGCGCGGGCAAAAGCACGTTGATGAACCTGCTCGCTCGGGAATTCGAGCGGCGTGGCGTGCCTTTTGTGCGTACCAGAGAGCCCGGCGGATGCGGACTCGGCGCGAATCTCCGACCGCTTTTGTTGGACGTGTCCAGTTCGCTGGACGGCAGAGCGGAGCTTTTTCTTTTTCTCGCCGACCGCGCGCAGCACGTGGCCGACACCATACGTCCCGCGCTGGAGCGCGGCGCGTGGGTATTGTGCGACCGCTACGCCGATTCCACCGTCGCCTATCAGGGATACGGACGCGGCATGGACGTGGAGGTTTTGCAGTCCCTCAACGATTACGCCACCGGCGGTCTCTGGCCGGATAGAACGCTGTTGCTCGATCTGCCGGTGAAAACGGGGCTGGAGCGCGCGTTGGCCCGCAACGGACGTGAGGGGTTGAGCAAGAGCGAAGGTCGTTTCGAAGCGGAAGAGCTGGCCTTTCATCAGCGCATCCGGAAAGGTTTTCTGGAGCGCGCGGCCCGATGGCCAGAACGTTTCCGCGTGCTTGACGCTCTCCGTTCTCCGGAGGATCTGCTGGCGGACGCGCTGAAGGCGTTGGGCTCGCTGCCTGATTGAGAGCCGGGCGTTTTTCATGGGGAAAGCGACGGAGCGGGCATGGGGTCATGCTTCGCGCCGTCGCTTTTTATGGATTCCAACCGGCGGTCTTTTATCTCGAACGCCGGCGTCGCGCGCCGGGCGCGAGATCCGGAACGCGGTTTTCGTGGCGGATCAGCGTCTGGAGGCCAGTTTGGCCTCGTAGGCGGCGAGGGAACCTTCGCCGAGTTTGTTCCACAGGCGGTCGTACCGTTCCACGGCGAGGTTGCGCCCTTCTTTCCGCGCGCGGGCCACTTCCGTGGCGTACAGTTCCAGCGTGCGGTCGGAGAGCGTTTCCAGCTCGCAGCGGCAGTAGTTGCGGAACGCGAGGTCGCCGTTGCCCGTGATGGCGTGGGGATAGAGGCGGGACGCTTCCCGGAGAAAGTCCGCTTCGGCGTCGGTGATCTCGTCCAGCAGGGGATTTCGGGAAAGCGGAGGCAGGCGGTTGTCCATGCGGGCGTACTTCTCTATCATGAAATTGCGCCCCTGCGCTTCCGCGACTTCGAGGTCGTGAAGATAGGATTCCAGGGTGGCGATGTCATGCGTGCAGTGATTCATCCAGCGCATGAGCCGGAAGGACTGCGGCCGCGTCTGACACGCGCTGACCCCGCCTTCATTGGGCGTGGCGAGAAACATGGCCAGTTCTCGTTCCACGATGTCCTTGATGAGCGTTTCTTTTTTTTCTTCAAAGTTCATGACGGACTCCTTAAAGTTTTTCCTGGGCGAGCGCGTTCCGGCACACGTCAAGATTGCGGCGGTATCCTTCGATGTCTCCGCCCTCCGCGTGTCCGCAGCGGGCGTAGCAGGCGATGGCTTGTTCCAGCATGTCGGCGGCTTCCCGCCATTTTCCCGCGGCGGCGAGCGCGGTGCCGAGGTTGCCCATGGAAAAGGCGGTTTCCGGGTGATCGCCCAGCGCGTTGCGCCGTATGGCGAGCGCGGCGCGATGATAGGCTATGCCGTCTTCCTGACGGCCCATTTCCTCATAGATGCGTCCGAGATTGTTCAGGCATGTGGACACCTCAAGACTTTGCGGTCCCTTTTGCGCTTCCCAGAGTTTTTTCGCTTCAAGACATAAGGCTTCGGCCTCCGGCAGGTGCCGAGTTTTATACTCGCCGAAGGAGAGCGCGAACAGCGAGGGCGCGAGGCGGGGATCGTCCGGCTTGAGACGGGAACGCAGCAGTTCGAGGGCGGCTCTGCCGGTGTTCACGCTTTGCGCCGCGTCGCGGCAGGCGAGCTGAACGCGCGCCAGCGCGGTCATGGCCAGCGCGTATTCGGGGCCGGGAACGTTTGCGAGCAGGCGGCAGCAGCGTTCCAGTTCTTCGCGGGCTTCGTCGCGTTTATCCTGGCGGAGCATGGCCATGGCCAGCGAGTAGCGCGCGTTGCCTTCCTCTTCGGGGGGAAGCGCGGGGTACTGAGTCAGAAGGTCGCGCAGCACGCTTTCCGCCTGCGCGTCCGGGAGGCGTCGTGCCGTGTTGAAGGCGGAGCGAAAGCGTTCCATCAGTCCTCCATAACGTTGCGCGCGCGCAGTTCCGGATCCTTGACGCCCATCTGAACGAGGGGGCCGGCTTCCCACAGCCAGTTGTCCTGCACGTCGCACAGTCCCTGGGCCCTGAGTTCTCCCGCCACCAGCGAACACAATTCCTCGATGGCCTGCGCGGCTTCCGTGCCGTGTCCGCGGGAATCCCACGGCGTGCGCGCGAGGATTTTAAGCGTTGAGGTGGTTTCCCGACCCAGAACGGGCAGGGTTTCAGCCATGCGCCCGGCCCACTTGTAGAAGGGCATGTAGCGGCGGCTGAGCAAAAAGGCGATGGACAGCGCGGCTTCGGCAAAACGCGCGGCCGCCAGCATGGCGGCTATCGTGTTTCCGCGCTGGAGACAGCGAGGCAGATTGTATTGTCCGGCCTGCGCCATAATCATGCAGCGAGCGGCTATTTTTTTGCGTCGCACGTCTTCGGGATAATAGTTGAGCAGCGTTTTGCGGATCTCGGAGAATTCGCCGCCTTCATCCAGAAACACGGCGCCGTTGGTGCAGGAACAGAGATGGTATTCGGGAATGGCCAGCCATTCGCGCCAGCCGGAGGGAACGTGATCCATGCCGAGAAAGCGGCGATAGAAGGCCCGCAGGGGGATGGGGCCGGTTCTGCCTCTGCGTCTGTCTTTCGCCATGCGGGTCGGATACCCCTGAAACGTGGGAGGAAGCGCGGCCATGGCGCGTTCGATGCGATCGAGTTCCGAGCGGAAGACGTCGTCGGGGATCCACAGACAGAAGGCGGGCCCCCAGTCGTGATCGCGGGAAATGTCGTCGTCCAGCCCCAGACATTCCGAACCTTCGCCCACCAGACCGGCGGCGGATCGGTTCATGACGTCGGGAATGTGTTCCCGGAGCAGCGGAAGGGAGGATTCAAAGAAAATCCTGGAGAGGGTGATACCGTTGGGTGACATGAGAACCTCGGATGGCTAAAGGCGCGTCGTTGAAGGGCGTCAGGGTCAGAGTTCTGAGGGAAAGGCGCAATCGCCGGGCATGGCGGCGAGGTCGCGCAGGGTTACGCTGTCGGCGTAGCGTTCTATGCAGTCTCCGAGCCCGCTCCAGAAACGCAGGGATGGGCATTGACGCTGAAAACCGCAGATTTCGGCTTCCGGAGCGAGACAGTCCACCGGGGCGAGGCTGCCTTCCACAGCCCTCAGGATGTCGCCGGCCGTGCATTGTTCCGGAGGCATGGCCAGGCGATATCCGCCCTGACTGCCTCGTTCGCTCTTTATCAGACCCGCCCGGCTGAGAGGAACGATGATCTGTTCGAGATACTTGAGGCTGATGCGTTGCGCCTGAGCGATGCGCTTGAGCGGCGTATTGTCCTGCTGCGGTTGCCGGGCAAGTTCTATCATCACGCGGAGCGCGTAACGACTCTTGGTAAAGAATTTCATGGCTTCACTCCTGCAGTCTTTCTTCCTGTAGCATGGAGTTGCGCGCATGACCATAGCCGCTTCAGCGTGTGCGTGGAAATTTTCAGGGCGCAAGGTCGCGGGAAATGCGTGTTCGCACAGATCGCGTCGACGGATTGGCGGCGAGCCGCGTGGGAAGATAGGCGACGCGATCGCTCGAGGCTGGCTCTTGGCGGACGCGAGAAGATGACAATGTTGTCGCGCTTTTCAATATTGAAAAATTACGCTACCATTTTTCTTTAGATCGGGCTGCTGACAACGGTTTTCCGTCCTATTGACGAAGACTGCCCGTCTTGCCCCCCTTCGCGCTTTTGGGAAAGATGTTTTCGGATAAGGCGGGCCTTTTTCCGCGAAGGTCGCCGTTCACCTGTAGCCCTTCTGATATCCATGCAGTTTAAAAAAGAAACCTACAGCACCAAAGCGGCCGAATACATACGCGGCCTTATCCGTTCCGGAGTTCTTCAGCCCGGTCAGCCCGTGCGCGAGGCGCAGCTGTCGGAAACGCTCAACATCAGTCGCGCGCCCATACGCGAAGCGTTGCTCATGCTGGCTCATCATGGGCTTATCAGCTCCGAGCCGCAGAAAGGAAAATTTGTCCGTTCCATGAGCGCGAAGGAAATTTACGACAGTTATGTGGTCGCGGGCATCCTGGAAGGCGCGGCCGTGGCGCAGTCTCTTTCTCTGTGGCGGGACAAGGAACGCGCCGCCTTTGCCGACGTGATGCGCCGCCTTGACGAACAGGTGAATTACGCCGTCCATCTCGACACGCTCGCCGAAATTGACGAAGCCTTCCACATGACGTTGCTTTCCGCCTGCACCAACGAGCGTCTTATAGAAATTGCGCGCACGTCCTGTTCCTCACTGGCGAAGTTTCTGTACTATACCTACTGGCGCACGTTGTTCACGCCCAAGGAATTTTACGACAGGCATCTTCTTATTGCCGAAGCCGTCAACGAAGGCGACGGCAGAACCATAGAAATGTCGCTGCGGCGGCACTATGAAGAAGTGGGACTTCGCCTGTCCGAGCTGGTGCACGACACTTCCGCGGAGAAAGCGAGCGTTTGACGGCTCGCCGCATCGTCCGAAAGAAAAAGCCCGCGTTTTGCGGGCTTTTTCGCTAGTTTTTTATCCACACTTCGCCGATGATATGGAATTCTCCGGCTTCGTCGGGCATCCAGTACAGGGCCTGAAGGCCGTGATGGTATTCTCCCCGGCGTTCATAGCTTTTGATGAAGCAGGAAACCCAGTATCCGGGTCCGGCCAGCAGCCGTATCCCTTCGCGATCGAGAAAGAGGTCCTTCTGTCTGCGGAAGTCGGCGCGCAGTCTCTTGCGAAGCGAGGAGAACTTTTCCCGACTGGCCCGCGGGTAGTTTTGCTTGTCGTACATGCTGAAGATGTTTTCCGAGTTCCGCATTCTGTTGTCCATCCAAAGCAGGGTCTGCCGCAGCACCTTTTCATCGTCGCCCGAAGGCGCGTCGAGAGCCTCGGGAGCGGGGGACGAGGCGAGCGCGGTTTCCGTGTGATCCGGCAGAGGCTGAGGGCGCGTTTCTTCGGGGGAAGGAAGCGTCGGAAGCGCGGGCGCGTCTATTTCAGGGTGCGGAGCGATGTCGAGGGGCGCGGGCGAAAGAGGGGCGAGGGCGATTTCCTGCGGGAAGGGCGCGCCTTCCAGATGTTCCGCGATGACGACGGGCGTGCCCGGAGCCAGAACGGGAAGAAGATCCGTGATTTCATGCTGGTCTATGGCCATGCAGCCGCGCGTGGTAAGGCCCTGAATGGGTTGCCCCTTGCTGTGCAGCCAGATGCCGCCGCCAGTTTTTCCTCTCAGTCTGTCCGCGGGATTGGGATAGTTCAGATTGAAGGCGTGCGGCCCGTACTCCATGAAGTCCAGTTTCTGGGTGATCTTGTGGGTGATGAAATAGACGCCTTCCGGCGTGCGCAGATCGCCTTCCTTTTGCTTGTCGCCTTCCACGCGGCCGTGTATGCAGTCGAACTGTCGCGTGACGGAGGGCGCGTCGTTCGTCGTTTCCACCTGAAAAAGCTGTTTTCGAGCCTTGTCGGCGGCGAGGAAATAGGTCGGCGCGTGGGGAGCGAGCCGCGCCGTCCAGGAAGCGCAGGCAGGAGAGACGAGCGTCACGCAGAGGAGCAGAGGAAGAAGGAGGCGAAACAAGGGAGTCTCCTTGAGTTGAAGGCGGCTAACGGTTGCCTTTTCTTTTTAAGAAAAATTGTTCGGGAAGACAATGGCGGAAAAATAACGAACGCCGCCTCCGGATTTCCGGAAGCGGCGTTCGTTCATGGCGCGGGGCGCGGATTATTTTTCCGCGAGCACGCGGTCGACGATTTCGTTTTCGTAGCGGGTGTAGTGCTTGATGTCGAAAATGGCGTCGAGTTCGGCGGGGGTGAGGTGGGCCTGGATTTCCTCGTCAGCGCGGATGAGATCGGGGAAGGGCTTGTGGGTTTCCCAGCTTTCCATGGCGCGTTTCTGCACGACCACATAGGCCTGCTGACGGGGCATGTCCTTTTCGACGAGAGCGGTGAGCACGCGCTGCGAGAAGAAGAGTCCGTAGCTGCCCCACAGGTTGCGTTCCACGTTTTCCGGCAGGATGCGCAGCCCCTGAAGCAGGCGGGTCAGGCGATGCAGCACATAGTCCATGAGAATGGTGGAGTCGGGGGTGATGATGCGTTCCACCGAGGAATGGCTGATGTCGCGTTCGTGCCACAGGGCCTGATTTTCCAGCGCGGCGAAGGCGTTGGAGCGGATGACGCGAGCCAGGCCGCACATGTTTTCGGCGGAAATGGGATTGCGTTTGTGGGGCATGGCGGAAGAGCCTTTCTGACCTTTGGCGAAACCTTCTTCCACTTCGTGCACTTCCGTGCGCTGGAGATGACGCAGTTCCACGCAGATGCGTTCCACGGTGCCCGCGGCGATGGCGAGAGCCGTGAAGTAGTGCGCGTAGCGGTCGCGCTGCACGATCTGGGTGGAAATAATGTCGGGTTTGAGGCCGAGAATTTCGCAGGCGCGGGCTTCCACGGCGGGGGTCACGACGGTGTAGGTGCCCATGGCGCCGGAGATCTTGCCGGTGCGGATGTCTTCGATGGCGTCGGCGAAGCGTTTTTTGTCGCGCAGGAATTCCGCGTAGAAGCCGGCGAACTTGAAGCCGTAGGTCACGGGTTCGCCGTGGACGCCGTGAGAGCGGCCCATGCAGATGAGGCCCTGATGCTTGCGGATGAAGTCGCGCAGCGTGCCGAGCACGAGATCGAAGCCGTCCATGATGATGTTGCCGGCTTCCACCATCTGCAAGGCCATGGCTGTGTCCACGATGTCGGAAGAAGTGCAGCCCAGATGGATGAAGCGGGCGGAGGGGCCTATCTTCTGTTCGAGATAGGTGAGGAAGGCGATGATGTCATGACGGGTCACGGTTTCGATTTCGAGGATCTTGTCCACATCGAAGTCCACGTCCTGCATGATGTTCTTCAGGTCTTCGTCGGGAATGACGCCCTGTTCGTTCCAGGCGCGGCAGACGGCCTGTTCCACTTTGAACCAGTAGCGGTAACGGTTTTCCAGAGTCCAGAGTCCGGCCATTTCAGGCCGGGAGTAACGTTCGATCATGGCGACCTCTATTTCGTTCCGGCGGGCGTTTCCGCGCTTTTCGCGGGGGCCGGGCTTTCGGTTTTTGCCGTGGCGGAGCTTCCTTCTTCCGGTTTCGCGTCGGAAACGGAAGGCACGCCCTTGCTCTTGTCGAAAAGGTTGCTGGTTCCGTGCCCGTAAGACGAGGCGAACCAGCCGCCGCCTTTGAGGATGAAGGACGTGTTGGAAATCACCCGATGGCAGATTTCGCCGCAGTCGGGGCAGGGCTGGGTTTCGGCGTCGTCGCTGGAACGGAGCCATTCTTCAAAGGTTTTACGGCAATGAGGGCAGGCGTATTCGTAGATAGGCATGGGGAAAGAAAGGGTTAAGCGAAAAAAACAGGAACGGCGTGCCTGCAGAAAAGCCGACACGCCGGAAACTGACTCTGCAACCGGAAGGCCGCAGGAACCCGCGAACCAGACTTACTTCTTGGCAGCGGCCTTGGCTTCGTGGATGCGTTCCTTGATGCGCTTGGCGCGACGATGACGACGGCGATCAAGTTCCTTGGCGCGTTCAATCTTTTTATGGGCCATGAGATTGCTCCTTAAAAGAAAATGTATCCAGAATGTATAAACTCTCCAGAGACGGCTGTCCAGTGAAAGAAAGGCGTCCGGCAAGCGCGACGCGGGCATTTCCCGCTTTTTTTCGAACGGGGGGAGCGCGACGTCGGCTTGCCATGCCGCTGCGCCGCGCGTATGCTCGCGCCCTGAAACGATTTTTAACGAGAAGGAAAAAGATATGTTCGAGCTTATCACGGAGGGCACGCTGGCTGGCCTGTTGGGCGTCACGGTGGATCATTTTGACGAGGAGGGGAGAGGCGCGGTTTCCATGCCCATGGATTCCCGGCATCTCAACGTTCTCGGCAACGCGCACGGCGGCGCCATATTCACGCTGGCCGACATGGCCTTCGCCGCCGGATGCCGCGGCGCGGGCCTTCTGTGCGTGAGCGCGCAGTGCTCCATCTCCTATCTTCTGCCCGGAACGTGCGGGCCGCTGCGCGCGGAAGCGACGCCCGTGAAGCTCGGCCGCACGCTCGCCGTGTTCGATATCATGGTGTACGACGGCGAGGGGCGGAATATCGCCAAGGCCGTCATGACCGGTTATGTGTTGAGGCGGCTGACCGACGGAGAGAAGCATGACTGATATGCGCGATCCGCGGGAGACGGAGGAGCTGGAATTTTCCGACGACGACGCGACGCCTCCCTCCGACGAGGGAGAAGCGCGTCGGTTCACCGTGCCCGCGGGAACGAAGAAAATGCGGCTGGACGCGTTTCTCGGTTCCGCGGCGGAGCTTTCCCGCAGCCGCGTCAAGAAGCTGGTGGAACGGGGCGATTGTCTGGTGGACGGCGTTTGTTGTTCCGACGCCGATTTTCGAGTGCGTCCCGGCCAGACGGTGGAGCTGCGCATGCCCGGAGCCTCGGAGGAACTTGCGCCGGAGGAAGGTCCGCTGGACGTCGTGTACGCCGACGACGACATAGCGGTGATTGACAAGCCCGCCGGATTGACCATGCATCCCTGCCCGAGTTGTCCCTCTGGAACGCTGGTGCATCGTCTGCTGGCCCGGTTTCCGCAACTGGCGCTTCAGGAAGGGCCGCGTCCAGGCGTCGTGCATCGGCTGGACAAGGACACGTCGGGTCTGGTCATCGTCGCGCTTTCGGAGAGAGCCCGGCTCCGGCTTATTGAGGATTTTGCCGCGCGTCGGGTGCGTAAGACCTATCTGGCCGTGACGCGCGGCGTGCCTCCTCTCGAAGGGACGAGCGACCTGCCCATCGGTCGCCATCCGTCGATAAAGACGCGCATGGCCGTAGTGCCGGAGGACAAGGGCGGGCGTTCCGCGCTGACGAAGTGGCGCGCGTTGTACGTTTCGCCGTCCGGACGCTTCGCGCTGCTGGCCGTGCGCCTGTTTACCGGCCGGACGCATCAGATACGCGTGCATCTCGCGCAGGCGGGCTTTCCGTTGTGGGGGGACGCCGTGTACGGGCCGGAAGATAAAACGTCACCCGCGTCGAGGCAACTTTTGCACGCCTGGAAGCTGGAGTTCGAACATCCCGTCAGCGGTCGGGCGATGCGTTTCGTTTGCCCTCCGCCGGAGGATTTTCCCCGCGCCATGCTTGCGCTGGAAAAGAAGACGCGGCGCGTCATTCTCACGGGCATGCCCGGTTGCGGAAAGTCCGCCGTGCTGGCGCGGATGGAAGCGAGGGGCGTTCCCGTCTGGAGCGCGGACGGCGCGGTGGCGTCCCAGTACCGGCCCGGAGCGGACGGCTGGCATCTCATGCGTCAGCGTTGGGGGGACGCGTTTTTCGACGACGACGGAACGGTGAATCGGGGAAAGCTGACCAGTCTGCTGGCTTCCGCGCCCGGCATGCGTCGCGAATTGGAACGCATGATTCATCCGCTGGTGAGGGACGCCATGGAGGCGTTTTTTCTTCGCGCGCAATCATGCGGCGCGGCGGTCGCCGTGGCCGAAGTTCCGTTGTGGTTTGAGACCGGATGGACCTGTCCGGGGGCGGATATCGCGGTGATAACGTGTCCCGACGGGATTCGTCACGAACGCCTGCGCGCGACCAGAAACTGGAGCGACGCGAAGATCGCCGCCGTGGAGAGCTGGCAGTGGAAGCAGGAGGATAAAATCGCCGCGGCCGATCTTCTGATCCGCAACGATGGAACGTTGGAGGATCTGGACGAAGAAGTGGGAGCGTTTCTTGAGGTTCTTTCGAAAAGGGCCCGGAACGAAGAAGAGAAGCTTTGCGCGACATGGCGCCGCCTGTGGGACGGAGAGACCTCGCCGTCATGAGGCGTCCGGTCGCGCCGCGACGGCCGGACAAAGGGAAGACGCGAACGCGTCCGTCTGCGGAGCTCTGCCCTGGTTTTCTTGCATGGTGTTTTTTGTCCGCGGCGTTGTTCCGTGTTTTGCCCGCTCAAGAGCGACGCGTCCCTTGCGGAACGTGGGCTGAGATTTTTATGTATTAGAAGCGCGGCATGGCGGGCCGAACTTGTACGCTCGACTCTATGATTAGGCAATATTGTATCGACAGCGTCGCATTTAATACATTAATGTATCAATACTAGAAAAAAACGTTTCTTCAGCGCGGCCTTTTGAGGATATCTCCCGCGCTTTTTTCTTCACGTTCGGCTTTTCTTCACGGAAAAAGGGTATGGAGAGACGCTCCTTATGAGAGCGCGGGAGGCGGAGCGTTCCTTTTTTGTTCTTATATTTCAGCGTTATGCCGACAATAAAAAAAAGAGGCTCATAACGGACCTTTTTTTTGGACAACATGGTACATATTTTGCATTATTAAGGAGGAACATATTCAAGCAGGAGTCCGACATGTATTCACTCGTAGAAAGCCGTGAAGCCGTGAACAACTGGTTGGAGCGCTATGGCGTGCGTTTTGGCATCTATAAAAACGGGCAGTTCAAGGAACAGCTTTTTCCTTTTGACCCCATTCCTCGCGTCATCGACCATGAAGAATGGACCTATCTGGAAAAGGGACTTGCGCAGCGCGTAAAAGCTCTCAACCTGTTTCTTGCCGACGTTTATGGCGAAAAGAATATTCTTAAAAATAATATTGTTCCGAAATCCTTTGTCTATGCGTCCAAGGGCTACCTGCCTCAGTGCGAGGGCATACGTCCTCCGCGCGGCGTTTTCGCCCATATCGCCGGCATTGATCTGGTGCAGGCCAGGGACGGAAAGTGGTTCGTTCTGGAAGACAATCTTCGCATACCTTCCGGAGCGTCCTATCCGCTCATTGCCCGCACCATTTCCCGCAAGGTCAGTCCGGAAACGTTTTCCGCCAATCACATTGAAGACAACCGCAATTATCCGCAGCTGCTGAAGCGCATCATGGACGATATGAACGTCAACGGCGGACTGAACGTGGTGTTCACCCCTGGGCGCTACAATTCCGCATTTTTCGAGCACTCCTATCTCGCGGAACGCACAGGAGCCGTTCTCGCGTTTCCCGGAGATCTCGTCGTGGAAGACAACAAGGTGTACTATCAGGGCATCTTCCACGAAAAAACGCTGGTTGGCGCCATTTATCGCCGGGTTTCCGACGAGTATCTCGATCCCATGTTTTTTGATCCGGAATCCCTACTGGGCGTTCCCAATCTCATGCAGGCCTATGCCGCGGGCAACGTGGCCGTGTTGAACAGTCCCGGCAACGGCGTGGCCGACGATAAGGGGCTGTATTATTTTGTGCCCCGCATGGTGGAATACTATCTCGGCGAAAAGGCCATACTGCAGAACGCTCCCACCTATCTCCCTTATTATGAGGAGGATAGGGAATACGTTCTCGCCAATGCGGAAAAACTGGTCATTAAGGACGTGAGCGAAGCCGGAGGCTACGGCGTGGTGTTCGGGCGAGATCTGGAACGCGAGCGTCTGGAAAAACTGAAGGAACTTATCCGCTCCGAACCTCGTCGCTGGATCGCCCAGGAAGTCATCAATTTTAAAGATCTGGAAACCATGGAAGATCACGGCGTCGTCTATCGCAAGGCTGATCTGCGCGCCTTTGTGCTTTCCTGCTCCGATGATACGATAGTCTGGAAAAGCGGTTTGACGCGTTTCGCTCGTCAGGCCGATTCGTTCGTGGTCAACTCCAGTCAGGGAGGAGGCTTCAAGGATACCTGGGTGTTGCGCGAGCATCAGTCGCTTCCGAAATCCTTGTAGAACTTTCCATCGTCAAAGCAAAAGGATACGTCATGTCTTCCATCTCTCCCGCCAAGGCAAACCATCTTTTCTGGCTTGGGCGTTACGCCGAACGGCTTTTCGCCCAGCTCCATTTTTTGCGTCGCTATTATGACCTGTGCCTGGATGAAGGCCGCGAAGACGCTCTTCAGATCTATTGCCGGAAACTTTCTCTCGCAAACTGTCCTTCCGACAGGGAAACGTTTCTCTATCAGCATCTTTTTGAGAATACGCCGGGATCGCTTCTGTACTGTCTGGAATGCCTGAACGACAACAGCATAGTGCTGCGCGAAGAACTTACCACGGCTTCCATCAGCTACGTGAATCTCTGCATGGCCACGCTCAATCACTGCCGTCACAAGCATGACATCAACATTGTCAGGCTTCAGCCTGTCACCGACTATATTCTCGCGTTCTGGGGCTCGGTGTTCCAGCACGTGACCAATCTTGCCACGCTGGATATGCTTTTTATCGGTAAACATGTGGAATATATTGATATGTACTCAAGATTCGACTATCCTTTCACGCGCGTCGCCGCGGAATGGGAAAGCTTGGATCACAGGTTGGGGCATATCGAAGACATGGTGGACGGGCGTTGCAGAAACAGGCTCAGGGAGATATTCTCCGACGGGCGCGAGTACGAGAAGAACATTCCCGACGCGCTTTGTTCGTTGAACTCCCTGGTCCTGGTATGAAGCAGTTTTTTTACCGTTACGAAAGCAATATTGATTTTTCTTCGCCGGTTTTCGCCCACTCCTGGCTTTTGCGCTGTATGCCGAGGCAGGAGCCTTTTCAGCGGGTGGACCGGGCTTTGCTGCGCGTCAGCGTCGCGCGGGAAGGGGGAGACGAGCTTATTCTTCCCGTCAGTTACGGGCGCGACGCTTTCGGCAACGCCGTGCAGACGGGGTATGTTTCTGGAGCTCATCGTCGCTTCAGCATTGTTTCAGAAGGAGTGGTGAGCCAGACTCCCTATCGCGTTTGCGACACCGCGCACGGCATGTTTCTGGAGCATACCGCGCTCACGCTTCCCGATGGGGACATGGAACGTTTTATCGGGGAGACTTTCGACAGACAAGAGTGCGCCATGGAAGGGGAACTTCCAGACGGGCCGGTTCTGAAGAAGGCCGTTTCCCTGTGTTGGGCCGTGCATGGGCGCATGTCCTATGTTCCTGGCGTCACCACGGTGAACACCACCGCGGCGCAGGCGTTTGCGCTTGGTCGCGGGGTCTGTCAGGATTACGCTCATATTTTGATAGCCCTGCTTCGTTTTTGCGGAATCCCGGCGCGGTACGCCTGCGGGTACCTCATCGGGGAAGGAGCCACTCACGCGTGGGTGGAGTTTTTCGATCAGGGCGTATGGCGCGGGCTAGACCCTACCAACAACCGTTTGCTTTGCCACGGATGCATTAAAGTGGCCCATGGCCGAGACAGCGCGGACTGCCCCGTAAACAGGGGCGTGTTCAGCGGTCGGGCGGCGCAGCGGAACACCCTAGACATAAGAGTGGAAGAAGTATGATAAAAACCGTCATATCTACGGAGCTTCCCGTGGATGAGCATCTGCTCATCCGGAAGAACAGCATTTCCGCCGGCTCCGGGAAAAAGCGCGTCTGCGTCGTTACCGGCACGCACGGCGACGAGCTGGAGGGACAGTACATCTGTTATCGCATAGGCAGCATTCTGCAGGAGAATCTCGACTGCCTTGACGGCACTGTGGAAATCTATCCCGCGCTCAATCCGCTGGGCATTGATTCCATCACGCGCGGCATTCCCAGTTTCGATCTGGACATGAACCGCATTTTTCCCGGCGATCCCATGGGCAGCATGGCCGAAAATACGGCGTACAACATCATTGAGGATCTGAAGGGCGCGGATCTCGTGCTCGATATCCATTCCAGCAACATTTTTTTGTACGAAGTGCCCCAGGTCCGCATCAACCAGCTGACGGCGGAGAAGCTCGTTCCGCTGGCCAGGTATCTGAATCTGGATTTTCTCTGGGTGCATGAGGCCGCGACCGTGCTGGAAGCCACGCTGGCCTATTCGCTCAACGCCCTGAACACGCCGACGCTGGTGGTGGAAATGGGCGTTGGCATGCGCATCACCAAGAGCTACGGCGATCAGCTCGTGGGAGGCATCTTGAATCTCCTGCGCCATCTCGGAGTGTGGAAGGGTGACGTGCCCGAACCTCCGGCTGATCACAGGACCATACTTTCTACCGGGGGCACGGTGGAGTTCATCAACGCTTCCGCTTCCGGCGTGTTCATTCCGCTCATCCGGCAGTCCAATCAGGTGGAGGCGGGGCAGTCCATAGGGCGCATCGTCGATCCTTTGCGCGGGGCCGTGCTTCAGGAAGTGGCCGTGGATCAGCCTGGATTCGTTTTTACCATTCGGGCGTATCCCGTGGTGTACGAAGGTTCGCTGCTCGCGCGCGTGTACAGGGAGGACAACGCATGAAACGTGAACGCCTTTTCGTCATGCCGTCACCGTTCCGCGACGAGTTCCGCATCCACGGATTCCGTTTCGGTTCCGGCAGGAAAAGTCTGGCCGTAGTGGGCGCCATGCGCGGCGATGAGCTGCAGCAGCAGTTCGTATGTTCGCGCCTTGTCCATACGCTTCAGGATCTGGAAGAGCGGGGCGAGCTCATGCCCGGGCATGAAATTCTCATCATTCCCTCGGCCAATCCTTTTGCCATGAACATTGGCAAGCGTTTCTGGGCCATGGACAACACCGATATCAACCGCATGTTTCCCGGTTATGCTCTGGGTGAAACCACGCAGCGCATAGCGGCGGCGCTCTTCGAGCATATTCAGGGCTATGAGTTCGGCGTGCAGCTGGCCAGCTATTATCTGGCGGGGGATTTTATTCCCCATGTGCGCATGATGCACACCGGCTATGAGGATGTGGAGCTTGCCAAGGGATTCGGACTTCCCTACACGCTGGTGCGCACGCCTTTGCCCATAGACACCACTACGTTGAATTACAACTGGCAGATATGGGAAACGCAGGCGTTTTCCGTGTATGCCGGGCATACCGGAGTCATCGACGTCGCCACCGCCGACGACAGCCTTTCCGCCATACTGCGATTCATGGCCATGCACGGACTCATCCGCTATCGTTCTCATCCGGGATATTATTCTCAGGTGGTGAAGGAAGAAGATCTCGTCAACGTCAAGGCCTGTCGGGCGGGGATCATGTACTGCATGTGCAAGCCCGACGACATCGTGCGTCGTCATCAGCATCTTGCCAGCATTCTCGATCCCTATGACGGTTCCGTGCGCTGGGAGGTGCGCGCTCCGGTGGACGGCACGATATTCTTTATGCAGACGCGTCCTCTGGTGCTGGAAAATTCCATGCTGTTCAGGCTTATCGAAAGCTGAGCGAGCGAGCTTCGTTTTCAGGCCGGCGTCTTCGGGCGCCGGTCCTTTTTTCGGACTGTTGGGCGCGTTGTTGGGCCATGGCATGCGGCGGGAACGGCGTCGATAGCGTGGGGGAGAAGAAGGGCGGATTCGGCGCGTTTTTCCTTTGGGGGGTTGATGGCTGTCGCGCGCCTGATCGTGGGGGAGACGGAAGAGAAAGGGCTCTCCCCACGGGGAGAGCCCTCAAAACTAGCGCTCAGGGGCGTCGAAAAGCAGGTCTTCTTCAGGATATTTGGCCTCGTATTCCGCCTTGAACTCGGCGTAACGGCCTTCGAGAATGGCCTTGCGCGCGCCGCGCACCATGTTGAGGAAGTAGGTGAGATTGTGCAGGGAGTTGAGGCGGAAGGCCAGCAGCTCCTGACTGACGTAAAGGTGGCGCAGATAGGCCTTGCTGAACGTGCGGCAGGTGTAGCAGTCGCATTTTGGATCGAGGGGACTGTCGTCTTCAGCGTACTGGAAACGCTTGATGTTGATTTTTCCTTCCGACGTGTACAGCGTGCCGTTGCGGGCGTTGCGCGTGGGCAGCACGCAGTCGAACATATCCACGCCCGCTTCAATGCCGTGCAGAATGTCCAGCGGGGTGCCCACGCCCATAAGATAGCGGGGTTTGTCCTGAGGAAGCACGGGGTTGAGAACGCGCAGGTTTTTCATCATGAGATTTTTGGGTTCGCCCACCGCGAGTCCGCCGATGGCGTAGCCTTCGAAACCTATGTTCATGAGCTGGCGGGCCGAGGCTTCTCGCAGCTCCGGAAAGGTGCAGCCCTGCACGATGCCGAAGAGCAGATTGCCCGAGCTTCCTGCGGGATAGGCTTCGCGGCAGCGCGCGGCCCATTCCGTGGTGCGCTTCACGGCTTTTTCGGCCTCGTCGAAGGTAGCCCCGTAGCCGAGGCAGACGTCCAGAGGCATCATGATGTCGGAGTCCAGGTTACGCTGGATGGAAATGACCTTTTCTGGCGTGAACATGTGCTTGGAGCCGTCGATGTGGGAACGGAATTCCACGCCGTCGGCTTTCATTTTGTTCAGCTTGCTCAGACTGAAGGCCTGAAAGCCGCCGCTGTCCGTGAGGATGGGCTTATCCCAGCGGATGAACTTATGCAGACCGCCGCGGCGGGCCACGAGCTCGTCTCCGGGGCGCAGATAGAGATGATAGGTATTGCCGAGAATGATCTGCGCGCCTATGGCTTCCAGATCGTCGGGGGCGAGGGCCTTCACGCTGCCCACGGTGCCCACGGGCATGAAAATGGGAGTTTCGATGACGCCATGCGCGGTATGGAGAAGGCCGGCGCGGGCGTTGCCGTCCTTGCCCAGGAGTTCAAAGGTGCCGGGGGCTTTGTCCATGAATGCCTCGAGGAATGGTTAGAGTGCGAGATCCCAGCACAGCAGGAGCAGCAGAGGCGCGGCGCAGCCGAGCGCGAACTCCAGCGGGCGGGGAAGGCCGTTATGATGCCGTAAGGCGAGGCTGACGGCAAGTCCGACCAGAAAGCCGGCGAGCAGCCCGAAGACATGGGCCGCGTAGTCCACGTTTTCCCCTTCCGCGCCGAGCATGGCCAGAAAGGCCAGCCCCGCGGCCACGGGCAGAACCGTTCGGCGGAAGCCGCGCTGCGGAGATCGAATGACCATGTCGGCGCAGAGCAGTCCCACGATGCCGAACATGGCCGTGGAGAAGCCGAGGCTGGAGTAGCCCGGGTCGCGATAGAGCGCGTTCATGGCGTTGCCCAGCATGCCGGAAAGCAACGTGGCCGCCAGCGTGAGTCCGAGGCCGAGACGTCCGGCGAGCAGAATGAGAAAGGGCGCGCCGAACACCACGTTGCTGAAAAGGTGAAGGCTGTCGGCGTGCAGGGTGAGGGCTGTGGCCGTGCGCCACCATTCTCCGGCGCGCACGTCGGTGACGCTCAGCTTTCCGCAGCGCAGCCAGTAATCCGGATCGGGAAGATGTTCAAAGGGCAGGGGCCACCAGCCCATGCGCAGGCCGTGCCAGAAAATGAGAAAAATCATGACGAGCATGGCCCAATGCGCGTTGCGTCGCGTGGGAACGGATGTGGGAGAGACGTTCTTTTCCTCGGCAACGGCGGCGAGTTCGGCACGGGCGACGTCTTCGAACATGGCGGGAACGAAGGCTCTCGTCTGGGAGCCGTGCCCTGTGATGACGTAAGGAATGTTTCTGGAGTCGAGCACCAGGCGCAGCAGCTCCATCTGCCTTGTGCCGAGCGCGGGCAGTTCTCTGCCCATGTGGCCGGGGCCGCGAAAATCCACCACGCGCCATCCTTCCGGCGCGTGCGCGGAACGACGCCACATGGCGATGCGACTTTTCGGACGATGGCGGAAGGCTGCGCGAATATCGTTCATGGGGCAGACGCCGGAGCTTTGCGGGATCCGTCGGAAGGCGGACGAGGCGGTTATTAAAGCAAAAAGGCGGAGATGTTATCCCCGCCTTCGGAAAGATCGGCAAGCCTGACTATTCGGCGTCGTTCTTGACGACGGGCTTCACCACGGCGCCGGAACGGAGGCAGCGGGTGCACACGTTGATGGTGCGCACGGTGCCGTCGGCTTCCTGATGACGAACGGACTGCAGGTTGGGGTTGAAACGACGCTTGGTCTTGATATTGGAATGGCTCACCAGGTTGCCCACCTGAGCTTTCTTGCCGCAGATCTCACACTGTTTACCCATGGTATATCCTCCATAAAAAGCCCGAGTGGGGCGGAATGCTGCTGAAATTCGATACCTTTTGTATCGTAAGGACTGCTAGCAATAGCCTGAATTTAAAAAAAAGGCAAGTGGAAACGACCGCGCCTTCTAGGCCGGAACGGCCGCGCGGGCGGAACAGTCCCGTTGATGCCCGCCATGAACGCTCTGAACTGCCTGAATTTTCAGAATATTAAAAATTTCTCCAAAAGATTCGGCGATCGCCTTCGAAAGCAGACGCTTTCTCCTCCTCCGATACGCATTCCGCCAAACAGAAGTTTTCGGAAGGAGGATGGGGCGCGTGGGAAAGAGGAAACCTTTTTGAAAAAGGGCATTCCTCCTTCCCACGCCCATCTAATCTTCAAAAAAGATAGGAGGAATGTCCGCCAGCGTGGCGACCATGACGGCCTTGATGGTATGCTTGCGGTTTTCGGCTTCGTCGAACACGATGGAGTTGGGCGATTCGAAGACCTCTTCGGTCACTTCCAGGGCGTCTAGACCGAATTTCTGATAAATGGATTCGCCCACGGCCGTTTCGCGGTTGTGGAAGGCGGGCAGGCAGTGCATGAACTTGCAGCTGGGGTTGCCGGTGAGCTCCATGACGCGGGCGTTCACCTGATAGGGCAGCAGCAGGTCGATGCGTTCCTTCCACACTTCGTCGGGTTCGCCCATGGACACCCACACGTCGGTGCAGCTGAAGTCGCAGCCTTTTACGCCTTCGGCCACGTTGTCGGTGCGAAGAATGGTCGCGCCGGACTTTTCAGCTTCGGCGAGGCAAAGGTTATAGATTTCGTCGCTGGTCTGGAGCTGTGCGGGAGCCACGGAACGGAAGTTCATGCCCATTTTCGCCGCGCCCATCATGAGGGAATTGCCCATATTGTAGCGGGCGTCGCCGAGATAGGCGAAGGTGATTTCGTTGAGGGGCTTGTCGCAGTGTTCGGTCATGGTGAGGAAGTCGGCCAGAATCTGCGTGGGATGAGCCTCGTTGGTCAGGCCGTTCCACACCGGCACGGAAGAAAATTCCGCCAGCTTTTCCACAATGTTCTGTCCGTAACCGCGATATTCGATGCCGTCGTACATGCGGGAGAGCACTCTGGCGGTGTCGGCCATGGATTCCTTTTTCCCTATCTGGGAACCGTCGCTCAGATAGGTGCATTGCGCGCCCTGATCGTACAGGGAGGTTTCAAAGGCGCAGCGCGTGCGGGTGGAGGTCTTTTCGAACACCAGAGCCACGTTTTTGCCTTTGAGGAACTGCGTTTCCTTGCCGTCCTTGCGGAGCTTTTTGAGGCGGGCGGCGAGACGGAGCAGGTAGTTCAGTTCTTCCTGGCTGAAGTCCGCGATTTTCAGAAAGTCACGATTCTTGAGGTTGCACATGGTAGGCTCCTGTAGGGGACTGGCGTTAGAAGTGCAGCATCATGCCGACTTCGTCGCATTTGTAAAATTTCGGGCACTTGCTGCATTCGGCCCAGACGACGGGAGAGAGCGTGTCGCGATCCACGGCGGTGAATCCCAAAGAAGAGAAGAATCCGGGGGCCAGCGTGAACGTGAATACGTGGGCCGCGCCGAGCGCGCGAGCGTCTTCGATGAGATCTTTCACGAGAAGCCTGCCTATGCCTTTGCGCTGAAGCTGCGGATGCACGGCCACGGAACGCACTTCGGCGAGGTCTTCCCACAGAACGTGCAGGCCGCCGCAGGCCAGCACCGCTTCCTTGCCGTCCACCATGGCGGTGACGACGCGGTAATCCTGAATATTCTGATAAAGATAGAGCGGGCCTCGGGCCAGCATGATGCGCGCGGAGGCGAATTCGTTGATGAGGTTGGACATGCCGTCCACGTCTTGAATTCGGGCTTTGCGACTGGCGAGAGTCTCTGGAAGCGACAAACGACTGATGTCGGGCAGCGTGGACTGATCGCCGGAAAGAGCCTTTTGCGGGGCGGAAGCGAAAGGATGCATGGGATCCCCCTCTGGAAAATAAGGATGAGTCCGAAAAAATAGACCCGTTCGCCCGTATTTGGCAAGGGTTTGAGGTCGTCCCAGCCGTTTTTCCCGCTACGTTCGGCGGAAAGAAAGCATTTGCCCCGCAAGAAAGTTTATGCTAGTCTGTCCTTCGCTCTTGTGATTTTTTAAACGCGGTGGCAGAATCCTCCCCGACGCCGGACGGAAAAGGCTGATCCGTTCCCGCACCTTGCAGGCGTCATGAATCGAGACGTTCACCGAAAGTCCCGGCTTTTCCGGGCAAAGGAAAGGAAAGCATGAAAAAAGTAAGAGTCGCTATCAACGGCTTCGGCCGCATCGGCCGTCAGGTCTTCCGCGCCATGTACGGCAAGTACGCCGACAGCGCCGAAATCGTCGCCATCAACGATTTGATGGACGCCAATACCAATTTCCATCTGCTGCAGCACGACACCTCCTACGGCCCCGCCGCCTTCACCTGCGACGTGGCTCCCGAAAAGACCTCCGTGGGCGGCGTGGACTGCACCATGGTCAAGGTTGGCGACTGGAACGTGGCCTGCCTTGCCGAACGCGATCCCAACAATCTGCCCTGGAAGGCTCTTGATGTGGACGTGGTGGTGGAATCCACCGGCATTTTCCGCACCGCTCCCCAGGCCGGCGTGCATCTGGAACGCGGCGCCAAGAAGGTCATCATTTCCGCTCCCGCCAAGCAGCCCGATCTCACCGTGGTCATGGGCGTGAACCAGGACATGTATGATCCCGCCAAGCACAACATTCTGTCCAACGCCTCCTGCACCACCAACTGCCTCGCCCCCGTGGCCAAGGTCATGCATCAGGAATTCGGCCTCAAGCTCGGCAGCATGGTCACCGTGCATTCCTACACCAACGACCAGCGCATTCTCGACCTGCCTCATAAGGATCTGCGCCGCGCCCGCGCCGCCGCGCTGAACATCATCCCCACCAGCACCGGCGCCGCCAAGGCCGTGGCGGAAGTCATTCCCGCCCTGAAGGGCCGCTTTTCCGGCTACGCCCTGCGCGTGCCCACCCCCACCGTGTCCATCGTGGACTTCACCGCCATTCTGGAAAAGTCCACCGACGCCGAAACCCTGGTGAACGCTTTCCGCGCCGCTTCCGAAACCTATCTGAAGGGCATCCTCGGCGTGAACGATCTGCCTCTGGTTTCCATGGACTTCAAGGGCGACTCCCGTTCCTCCATCGTGGAATCCGAATACTGCACCGTGCAGGACGGCAACCTCGCCAAGGTGGTGAGCTGGTACGATAACGAATGGGCCTACTCCGTCCGCGTTACCGACCTCATCCACTACATGCAGTCCAAGGGGCTCTAAGCCCGGCACCGCAAAAGCGGAACAAGGCGTCTGAAGGGCGCAACCGGCAAACAGACAGGCCGCCGCTCCGATTCGGGGCGGCGGTTTTTTTACGGCCTCTTGCGTAGAAGAAATCCTCGGGGCATACTGCCGCCATGAAATTTTTTCCCAGTCAGTTTTCTCTGTTGAGCCAGGGGAAGGGGGCGCGAAGGAACTTCGGTTACTTTTTCCGCGTCATCTTCATTCTCGCTGTGTGCGTGGCGGTGTTCAGCGTCATGTTCCACTACATCATGGAATATGAAGGTCGAGACTACTCCTGGATAACCGGTCTGTACTGGACGCTGACCGTCATGTCCACGCTGGGTTTCGGCGACATCACCTTTCATTCCGATCTGGGAATGGTGTTTTCCATCGTGGTGCTGCTGACGGGCATCGTGGGGCTTCTCATCGTGCTGCCGTCCTCGTTCATTCAGTTCGTCTACACGCCGTGGCTCGAGGCTCAGAAAAAGAAGGAAGTTCAGCACAGTCTGCCCGCGTCGGTGCGCAACCACATCATTATCGTCGGCGTGAGCCCCGTGGCGCGAAACCTCGCCCAGGTGCTCGCCAGGTATGGTTTTCACAGCGTGCTTCTGTGCGCCAACACCCAGCAGGCTCTGGATCTCATGGATCTCGGATTGCACGCCGTGGTGGGCGATTACGACGACGTGGAGGTCTATCGAGGGCTGCACGCCCAGAACGCCAGGCTCGTTGTGGCGCTCGACGCCGACGTGCGCAACATCAACGTCGCCTTTACTCTGCGAGAGCTGGATAAGAAGGTTCCCATGGTCTCCCGGGCGGAGAAGGACGAATCCATAGAGATTCTCAAGCTCGCGGGATGTTCGTCGGTATTTCAGTTCCGCAAGACGCTGGGACGTTCCCTGACGCGAAGGGTCATCACCGACAAGCTCAGCGTCAGTCCTCTGGTGACCTTCGGCCCGCTGGTCATCGCCGAAGCTCCCGTCAAGCAGACGTCCCTCGGAGGCATGACGCTCAGGGAAAGCGATCTGCGCGGCCGGACGGGCATTAACGTGGTCGGCCTGTGGAATCACGGCGTGTTTGAACATCCCGGGCCGGACACCGTGTTGGAAGATCACAAAGTGCTGGTCATGGCGGGATCGCGCGAGCAGATGCGGACCTTCTCCCGCGAACTTGCCCGGGAAAAGCCGGAAGAGCAAAAGCCCGCAGGTCGTTCCGCCGTGCTGGTCATCGGCGGCGGGCGCGTGGGCACGGCCGCCGCCATGGCGCTGAAGGAACGCGGGCTGGACGTGGTGGTGGTGGACAGAACGAACATCGCTTCCCGCATACCGGGCATTCGCGTGCAGATCGGCGACGCGTCCGATCCGTTCACGCTGGAGCAGGCGGGCATTAAAACGTCGCCCTCCATCCTCATCACCACGCACGACGACGACACCAACATCTACCTTACCATCTACTGCCGCCGCCTGCGGCCCGACGTGCAGATCATCACCCGCACCAACCTCGACCGCAACGTGCACGTTCTGCACATGGCGGGAGCCGATCTGGTGCTGTCGCTGGCGTCCATGGTGTCAAGTCAGATCATCAACCTGCTGGAACCGGGCAGGGTGTTCATGCTCAACGAAGGGCTGAATATTTTCCGCGCCGTGGCGGGCGAGGGTCTGGCCGGAAAAACGCTCGTCAACAGCGGCATCCGCAAGAACCTCCGCTGCAACGTGGTGGCCGTGAAGACGGCCCGCGGAGAAATGCTGGTGAATCCCGATCCGTTGCGGGAATTTCAGGCCGCCGACGAGTTGTTTCTCATCGGAGACGCGGCTTCCGAAACGGCCTACTACGAAGCGTACTGGCCCGATCGCGGACAGCGGAACAGAAATGAGTCGTCGTTTTCCGAAGATCATCGGCATGAACCCGGGCATGGATGGTTCGCCTGAGAAAGAATCGCCCGATGGCGCATGCCGTTTTCGAAAAGGAACGCCGAGGCCCGGAAAGCGAACGCTCCGGGCCTTTTGCTTTGCCGCGACTTGCGGGTTTAACCGCGCATGATCTTTAAGAAAAAAAGAAATTTCGCGAGGTTCCGATCTCGGCGAGGAAAAATGAAAAATTATCAAAAAAAACTTGACTCCGGGGGGCTGTGAAGCTACAAATAGACCTCGCCCATGTTATGGGCGTTTCCCTGGACGGCAGGGAAGGGCAGATGGAATCTGTCCTGCTGTACTCTGAGCATTCGATCAGGGTTTTGACATTTGCAGGCGTCGCACATGCCTAAGATGTCAGACCATGGCGATCCGAGACTTCGCGGATCGCAAGGGTTTTCCGGTGGATGGGCAATCCATG
>CALUUX010000028.1 GCA_944324085.1 uncultured Mailhella sp.
TATCAAGTGTGATGTATCTACAGTATGTATCGGCATGGCGGCGAGCATGGGAGCGTTCCTGCTCTCCGGCGCGCAAGTGCGACGTGGGGCATTTTCGAAAGCCGATCCCTAGTCCGCGCCCTTGCCCCCAAGCAGCGCGAGGAATCCGTTTTCGTCCAGAACGGTGATACCCATACTTCTGGCCTTGTCAAGTTTCGAGCCGGGATTTTCTCCCGCCACGAGGTAATCCAGCGTTCTGGAAACCCCCGACGCCACGTTGGCTCCCGCCGCCTCCGCCATGCGCCGAAACTCGTCCCGCGGACGGGAAAGCGTGCCCGTGAACAGCACCTTGCGTCCGGCAAGCGCGCCTTCCCTGCCGCTCTCGCCGCCCTTCGGCCACAGCCCCATGGCCCGGAACCGCGCCAGCAGCTCGCGGTTGGATTCGGTTTCGAAAAACGCGCGCACGCTTGAAGCCACTTCCGGCCCCACGTCGGGCAGCCGCATGAGCTCCTCCGCGCTCGCGGACGCCAGCTCGTCCATGTCGCGGAAGCGTTCGGCCAGCGTGCGCGCCGTCTGCTCGCCCACCAGCCGTATGCCCAGCGCCGATATGAACCGCGCCAGCGTGGCCTCGTTCTTCGCCTTTTCCAGCGCGGCCACGAAATTCCCCGCCGACACCTCGCCCATGCGCTCGTAGCTCATGAGCTCCTCCGCCGTCACCGTGAACAGATCCGCCGGACTCTTCACCCGGCCCGCGTCAATGAGGGCTTCCACCCACTTCGCGCCCACGCCGTCCGCGTCCAGCCCCGCCTTGGACACGAAATGCGTCACGCTCCGCTTGAGCACCGCTGGACACGCCACGTTCAGGCATCGCCACGCGGATTCCCCCTCCAGACGCCGCGCCGCCGATCCGCACACCGGGCACACCCGCGGAAACTCGAACGGCCGCGTTCCCGCCGGACGCTTTTCCAGCACCGGGCCCAGCACGTCGGGAATCACGTCGCCGGCCCGCTGGATGATCACGACGTCGTTTTCCCGCAGGTCGAGGCGGCGTATTTCGTCTTCGTTGTGCAAGGTGGCGCGGCTCACCATCACGCCGCCGAGGCTTACGGGTTCCAGTTCCGCCACCGGGGTGAGCGCGCCCGTGCGCCCCACCTGCACGGAAATCTTCTTCAGCCGCGTTTCGGCCTTGCGCGAGGTGAACTTCCACGCCACGGCAAAGCGCGGCGCGCGCGCCGTGAAACCCAGCGCGGCCTGCGCCTCGCGATCGTTGAGCTTGTAGACCACTCCGTCTATTTCAAAGGGCAGCGCGTCGCGTTCCGCCTCCATGCGCCGAAAGTACGCCAGCGCGTCGTCCGCGCCGCGGCACACCCGGCCTTCCGGCGGCGTGTCGAAACCCCACGCCTTCAGCGACGCCATGAGCGCGTCGTGCGTGGCCCACGGCTTCGCCCCGGGCGCGTCCACCGCCCCGAGACTGTACGCCAGAAACCGCAGCTTGCGGCTCGCCGTCACCG
The DNA here is from genome assembly GCA_944324085.1 of uncultured Mailhella sp. Lineage (GTDB taxonomy): Bacteria > Desulfobacterota > Desulfovibrionia > Desulfovibrionales > Desulfovibrionaceae > Mailhella. The sequence continues at coordinate 1,491 of CALUUX010000028.1, forward strand.
CCGTGTCGAGCTGACGAAGCGAGCCCGCCGCCGCGTTGCGCGGATTGGCGAAACGCTTCTGCCCCAGTTCGGTCTGACGCCGGTTCAGCTCCTCGAACTCCTTCCGGAACATGAGCACTTCGCCGCGTATCTCGATGCGACGCGGAAAAGGCCCCGGTCCCGCCAGCCGCAGCGGCAGATTCCGCACCGTGCGCATGGCCTCGGTGACCACTTCCCCCACCTCGCCGTCGCCGCGGGTGAGAGCCTGCGTCATCACGCCGTTCTCGTAGGCGATCTCGCAGGCCAGGCCGTCCAGCTTGGGATCGGCCCACCACGCGTTCATGACCTCTCCGCCGGCTTCGGGCAGGGCGCGCGCCGCCTTCTGCGCGAACGCCTCCCATTCCTCCTCGGAAAACACGTTGTCCAGCCCGTACATGCGCTCCCGATGCGGACGCGTTTCCAGATACGGAAGCACCGCCCCGCCCACGCGCCGCGTGGGAGAATCCGGCGTGCGCAGTTCCGGATAGCGTTCCTCCAGCCCGGTCAGTTCCCGGAACAACGCGTCGTAGGCCTCGTCGGTGATTTCCGGGGCGTCCAGCTGATGATACAGACGGTTATGCCGTTCGATTTCCCGGCGAAGCGTCGCCGCCCGCGCGGCGGCCCGGGAGCGGGGATCCGACGCGGGCGCGTCGAGCAACGAAAACTGATCCATGCGCGTTCCTCGTTTTCTTAAAAAATGGACGGCCGTCACGACCTCTGCGCGGCATAGTGCCACGAGCTCGCGCCAAGGGCAACTCCCCGAGAATCGTCCCCGACCCCGCCGCCAAGTCCGCGGCGACGCTTTGAAAACGATCGCCTTTCCCGCGGCTCCCCGCGGAGTCCCGCGCCCCGCAAGCGCAAGGGTTCGAGCCCGTCACGCTCGCCGTCAAGGGCGACGCCGCCCGCAAGCGCAAGGGTTCGAGGGGAACGACGCGCGTGGAAACGCCCCCCGCCGCGACCCGAAAGAGCGGAAAATCCGGGGGCCCCCGCGTCGAGCTGACGAACCAACCCCGCCGCGCGGAAAATCCGGGGGCCCGCCGCGACCCGGAGTCGAGGATCGGCGCGGGCTCTTGCGCCCCCGCCCGCGACCTCGTATAGTCGCCGCAATTCTCATTCCAAGGAGTCCGCCATGTACGCCCTGCGCATCGACAGCGTCGATCCCGCCTTCAACCTCGCGCTGGAAGAAATTCTTTTCGACACCCTTTCCCCCGAAAATCCGGGCATGTTTCTCATCTGGCGCACCGAGCCTTCGGTGATCGTGGGCTGCCATCAGAACACCGCCGAAGAAGTCAACGCCGCCTTCTGCCGCGAACGGGGCATCCATGTGGTGCGGCGTCCCACGGGAGGGGGCGCGGTGTATCACGATCTGGGCAACGTGAACTTCTCCTTCCTCGTCTGGGTGGACAAGAACCGTCTCGCCGGTTTCGAGGAATTCATGGAACCCATGGTGCTCGCCCTGCGCGATCTCGGCGTGAACGCCGCCTACACCAGCCGCAACGACATCACCGTGGACGGCCGCAAGGTGGCGGGCACGGCGCAGCGGCGGTCGGGCCAGAAAATGCTGCATCACGGCTGCCTGCTCGTGGACGTGGACACCGCCGCCCTCTCCGGAGCTCTGGCCGCGGATCCGGAAAAATTCCGCTCCAAGGGCGTGGCGTCGCATCGGGCCAGGGTGGCCAACCTGCGCGAATTTCTGCCCGCCGACCTCTCGCCGGAACAGCGCATGACCATGGTGATCGACGCCATGACCCGCCGCTGCGCCCCCGAAGAACGTTCCCTCGACCCGGCCCTGCGGGAAAAGGCCGAAGCCCTCGCCCGGTCGCGCTACCGCAGCTGGGAATGGAACTGGGGCCGCTCCCCGCGCTTCACGGAAAAACGCCGCCGCCGCTTCGACTGGGGCCGGCTGGAATGTCTGCTGAACGTGCGAAACGGCGTCATCGACGGCTGCCGGCTGTTCGGCGACTTCTTCGCCCTGCGCGACATCAGGGAACTGGAAGCCCTGCTCGTCGGCCAGCGCGCCGACCCCTCCTCCCTGCGCGCCGCCCTGGCCGACGCGCCCGTGGAATCCTGGTTTTCCGGCGCGCGGCGCGACGAACTGCTGGCCTTCCTCTACGGCGAGGACCAGTAACCCCTCCCCGCCGAAATCGACCCCCTGACCCCCTCCTGACGCCCGCCCGGCGACGGACTCGCCCCTCGCCCGCTTCCGGACTCCCGAAGGGCGACGCTCAAACGAAACGCCCCGTTCCGCGCGGAACGAGGCGTTTTTTGCGGAACGGGGCGTTTTTTCAGCGAAGAGGCGACGGTCAGGCCGGCAGGGAATATTCCCGCAGCGTGGAACCGTCTTCCAGACTGATCCAGCGGAACAGGCCGTTTTCCCACACCATGCAGCCGTGCGCGCTGCCTTCCTTGGGTATGGACGCGGAACCCGGATTCATGGCCACAAAGCCCTCACGCTCCCGGCAGGTCGGAACGTGCGTGTGCCCGTAGAGCAGCACGCCCCCGCGGGGGAAGAAAGGCGGCGTCTTTTCGTTGTAGCGGTGACCGTGGGTGGCGAACACGTCCGTCTCGCCCAGGGTGAGCAGGGCGTAGTCCGCCATGATGGGAAACTCAAGCACCATCTGGTCCACTTCGCCGTCGCAGTTGCCCCGCACGCACAGCAGGTTTTCGCGCTCGGCGTTGAGCATGGCCATGACCTTCTTGGGCGCGTACTCGTCGGGCAGGTCGTTGCGCGGGCCGTGATACAGAATGTCGCCGAGCAGAAGCAGCCGCTCGGCCCCTTCCCGGCGGAAGGCCGTCAGCAGCCGTTCGCACCAGCGGGCCGAACCGTGAATGTCGGAAGCGATCATCAGTTTTTTCATGGGATCTCCTTTGCCCCCGACCATGCCAGACTTGCGGCCAAAGGTCGAGTCTTCTCCCGCGTCCCGGCGAGGAACCGCAGGCTGACGGCGCGCCCCCCCGCTCCCCGCGGCAATCCCCCAAAACGCGGCTTTTGTCATCCGGCGCGGCTCCCCTCCCGGCTCAGAAGAGAAAGGAAGACGCCGGGAACCTTTTCCCCGCCGCCCCCCGCCAGGCCGGTCTTTTGCGAGCATCGCCCCTTTCCCCCGGCCCCGGCGGAAAACACGGAAACGTTGAGGGAAGGCTCCCCCGCGGCAATCGAGGAGCCTCCATGGAGAGCGCGCCGTTCTTCACCGAAGGCCCTCCCCGCGGAAATCGCGCGTTTCGCAAAAAAAGTTTTTCACATTCGCAAAAAGCCGAGTCGCCGTCAAGAAAACATTTTTTCCTTGTTTTTCAAACGATTGACTCAAAATCTCCCGCGCGGGCCCCGCCGCCGTTCCCCCAGAAGTCGACGCCCCGCCCCTCGTCCGGCGCGATCAGATCCCGCCGCCGCTCCCAGAAATCACGCGCCGCCCTCCGCGATCCGCGACGCCCGAAACGTTTTTCTTTTTCCTTGCATTCCCATGGGACAAACCATTATCGCCCGTCACGCCCCGTTGCGACCAAAAGAACGATCGCCGCCTCCCAACGCTCCTTTTCCCCTGAAAAGTAAGCCATCGCGCGTGAAATTTATGTCCTTGCCTCTTCTCATCCTTGGCGACCTGTTATATGAAAAAAGCTAAATCAGGGGGAGAAGACATTGCGTAACGTAACATATATCCTGACTGGCGCGCTGCTGATCATTGCCGTGGGAGGCTATCTGATGCCCGAAACGTCCGAGCCCCTCCCCAACAGGATCCTGATGGACAACTCCGCCGGACGCGTGGTGTTCGACCACAAGCCCCACGCGGACAAACCCGGCCTCGACTGCCGCGCCTGCCATCACGACGCCCTCGCGGACGATCAGGCCGGCCAGCCCTGCCGCGTCTGCCACGGCCTGGAGTTCGACGCGTCCTTCCGCGGGCACTCCGTCACCATGGATCCCGCCACCTGCGCCACCTGCCATCACATGACGCTCTCCCACAAAAAGTGGGGCCATTCCAAGCACGCCGTGGAACGCAACATCCCCTGCGTGAGCTGCCATCACGGCCCGCAGATCGAGGACAAGCCCCAGAACTGCGCCAACTGCCACGATCGCAAGGCGGACATGGGCCCCATCCTCTCCCTCAAGAACGCCGTTCACAAACGCTGCGCCTCCTGCCATGAGGACGCCTTCGCCGCCGGCGACATGAAATCCTGCGCCATCTGCCACGAAGCCATACCCTCGAGCGAAGCCCAGAACCTCGGCAGAACGCCGAAAAGCGCGCTCGTTCCCTGCGCCACCTGCCACGACGCCGAACCTTCCCGCCTCGTGCCCGGCGTCATGGCGGCCTATCACGGCCTTTGCCTGCGCTGCCACGAAACGCAGGGCGGTCCCGTGGACGACTGCGCGCAATGCCATACGAAATAGCGACGGGGAATACGCATGAAACAATATTTCCAGCTCATCAAAGATCCTCGGTTCCGCCTGGTGCAGAACGATCACCGTCCCTTCATCGACGGGCCCGCCCCCCGCAGGGTGCGCCTCAACCGCGAAGGCTTCGCCATGGTTCCGGGCGTCAAAAAGAAGACCCTGGTTTCCCCGGGCACGCTGCTGGCCGAACATCCCTCGCCGGACAAGGGCGATCTGCACTCCCCCATCTACGGCGTGATCACCGAAATCAACGCCCGCAGCGTCTTCGTGGACGCCATGGATCCCGCCGAGGCCGAACCCGGCGCCTTTCCCCCGCTCCCCGAACCCGCGGATCTGCTCCGGCAGGGCCTCGAAGGCGAAGAACTCGTGTCCGCCGTGAAAAAGCTGGGCGTGAACACCCGTTCCCTGGGCCGCCGCGCCAAAACCCTCATCGTGAACGCCCTCAATCCCGAACCGGGCGTGCGCTGGGCCGAACCCATGCTCGTCGAACACGCCGACGAAATCCGCGCCTGCCTCGAACTTCAACGACGCTTCCGCCGCGCCGACGAAATCCTGCTGGCCGTTCCCACGGGATGCTCCGTCCGCTTTTCCGGCATCCGCGCCGTGGAGGTGGAACCCGTTTATCCCAACAGCGTCAACGAGCTGCTCATCAAGGAAGTCACCGGCGAGGAAGCTCCCCCGGACGTCGCCGCCGTGGGCCTGCACAACGTGTGGAGCCTCGGCCGCGTGGCCCTCACCGGCCTGCCCCTCACCGAAACCGTCATCACCATAGGCACCGCTTCGAACTGGGCCAACTTCGTGGTCAAAAACGGCAGTCTCGTGGGCGAACTGCTCGAGTTCCTCCACATTTCCCTCCAGAACGGCGACACCATCCTGCGCGGCGGCCCCCTGCGCGGCGAAAGCCTCGACAGGCTCGACCGCAGCATCACCAAGGGCGCGTACGGCTTCTTCGTGGTCAACGCCGGCGAGGTTCCCCCCATCGAGGGCGACAGCGCGTGCGTCAACTGCGGCGCGTGCATCGTGGCCTGCCCCACGCGCATCGATCCGCGCATGCTCAGCCGCTACGCCGAGTTCGGCAAGTACAACATGTCCCGGAAGGAAAACTTCCGCCTCTGCGTCGACTGCGGGCTCTGCGGCTACGTGTGCATCGCCCGCCGCCCCGTGCTCCAGTACATACGCCTGGCCGTCAAAAGGCTGGAAGAAGAGGAACGCCTCGCGGGCCTCACCCCCCTGGAACCGGTCGGCAAGGCCTAAACCCCTCCGCCGCGCACACCGCCATCAGCGAGTATTGACATGAGCCAATCCAACAACGACATCCTTCTCGCCATCAGCACGCCGCCCTTCTGGCACTGCGGCCGCACCATTCGCCAAAACAGCCTGCACACCCTTCTCGCTCTCGCTCCCGCCGCCGCGCTCAGCCTGATCCAGTGGGGCGTTCCGGCCGCGCGCGTCATGGCCCTTTCCATGGTCGCGGCCATCGTCACCGAGGCCGTCTGCCAGATCCTCATGAAACAGAAACTCTCGCAGGACAACGGCACCGCCGCCGTCACCGGGCTGGCCCTCGCCTTCCTGCTGCCCGCCTCCGCCCCATGGTGGCTCACGCTCATCGCCGCCGTCTGCGCCATGGGCGTCGGCCGCATGGCCTTCGGCGGCTACGGCGCCAATCAGGTCAACGCCGCCCTCGTGGGCTGGGCCCTGGTGTTCGTGTCCTTCCCCATTCCGATGGATCCCAACGCCGCCGTCCTGCACACCTCCCTCGCCGATCCGCTGTTCCGGGCCAAGTTCTTCGGCGGCGCGGCCGCGGCCGACTTCCCCCTCGCCGACCTGCTGCTCGGACGGCAGCTCGGCGGCCTCGGCGCGACCCAGACCGGCGCGCTCTTCCTCGGCGGCCTGTATCTCGCCCTGCGCGGCGTCATCCGCTGGGAAATCCCCTGCGCCTTCCTCGCGGGCACGTTCCTCGTCGCTTCGGCCTTCCACCTCGCCGATCCCGAACTCTACGCCGGGCCGCTCTTCCACATTTTCAGCGGTTCCACCGTGTTCGCCGCCTTCTTCCTCGCCACCGAGGATTCCTGCTGTCCCCACCGCCGCCTGCCCATGACGCTCTACGGCCTCACCGGCGGCGCGCTCGTCATGCTCATACGCGTCTTCGGCGTCTACGCCGACGGCGCGCCCTTCGCCGTCATGCTCATCAACCTGCTCGCTCCCATGTTCGCCCTCATCCGGTCGCATCCCTTCGGCACCGGCCCCAGAAAGGCGAAACGGACGTCTGACAACGAAGGGAGGGCCCGCTCATGAAAAGCATCGTTCAGATGATACTCGTGCTCTCGCTGCTGTGCGGCACGGCCGGCTTCTGCCTCTCCTACCTCAAAATGACCACCGCCGCCCGCATCGAAAGCCAGGCTCTCACCTTCGTTCAGGGCCCCGCCATCCTCGACGTCTTCCGCGACGCCGACAATTCCCCCATCGACGACCGCCGCGTCTTCACCCTCAAGGACGGCCGAACCGTCAACGTGTTCCCCAGCTTCAAGAAGGGCGAGCTCGTCGGCGTGGCTCTGGAACAGTTCGGCAGCGGCTACGGCGGCGATCTCGGCGTGGTCGTGGGCTTCAACGTGCAGAACGACACCCTCGCCGGCATCGGCGTCACCTCCATGAAGGAAACCGCCGGCGTGGGCACCCGCGTCAAGGAACCCGCCTTCCTCAGGCAGTTCCCCGGCAAGGCCGTGCCCGTCAAACTGCGCTCCGACGGCGGCGACATCGACGCCGTGTCCGGCGCCACCGTGTCCTCCAAGGGCGTCATGGGCGCCATCGACAACGCCGTGGCCGTGTATCAGGAACTCAAGCCCCTCCTTCTGGAGACGTGGAAATAACGGAGGTTTCATGAATCGCTTCATGCAGGAACTGACCAAGGGTCTCTGGAAGGAACTGCCTCCGTTCCGGCTGCTGCTGGGCCTGTGCCCCGTGCTCGCCGTCACCAAGAGCGCGTCCAGCGGCGTGGGCATGGGCATGGCCGTGCTCTTCGTGCTCACCCTCTCCAACATGCTCAGCTCCATGGTGCGCAACGTCATTCCGTCCAAGGTGCGCATCGCCTGCTTCATCACCATTTCCGCCACGCTCGTGGTGGCCGTGGAACTGCTCATGCAGGCCTACGCCTATCCGCTCTATCTCCAGCTCGGCATCTTCGTGCCCCTCATCGTGGTGAACTGCATCATCCTCGGCCGCGCCGAAGCCTTCGCCGCCAAGAACCCCGTGCATCTGGCCATCGCCGACGGCATCGGCATGGGGCTCGGCTTCACCATGTCGCTCACCTTCCTCGGCTCCATCCGCGAAATACTCGGCGCGGGAACCTGGTTCGGACACCCCGTCATGTGGGACGGCTTTCAGCCCTTCGCCGTCATGGTCGAAGCTCCCGGCGCGTTCCTCTGCCTCGGCCTCACCCTCGCCGCCATGAACTACGGCACCCACCGCCAGCTCATGAAGAAAAGCCGCGAAAGCGCGGAACTTCCCGCCGCTTCGCCCTGCGGCGGCTGCCGCGCCTGCGCGCTCGGCCGCGACAAGGACTGAACCCCTTCACCGGCCGACGCCCCCCTGACGGCGTTCGACCCCCCAGACCGCAAGGAGACCGCCCATGAGCGTCTTTGAAGTGTTTATTTCCGCCATTTTCGTCAACAACATCGTGCTCTCCCAGAACCTCGGCAACTGCCCCTATCTCGGCTGTTCCCGCGAAAAGGGCGTGGCCCTCGGCATGGGCACTTCGGTCATTTTCGTCACCGTCATGGCCACGCTCTGCACCTGGCTCGTGCAGAAATATCTGCTCGTGCCCGTTCATCTGGAATACCTCCAGACCCTGGTGTTCATTCTCATCATCGCCTCGCTCGTGCAGTTCGTGGAAATGTTCCTCAAGAAGGCCGTTCCCCCCCTGTACGCCTCGCTGGGCATCTTTCTGCCCCTCATCACCACGAACTGCTGCGTCCTCGGCGTGACCCTCCTGGTGCAGAGGGAACAGTACGGTCTCGTTTCCTCCCTGCTCTACGCCTTCGCCACCGGCGCCGGCTTCCTGCTCGCCCTCCTGCTCATGGCCGGCGTGCGCGAACGCCTCGAAACCTGCCGCGTGCCCAAAGCCCTCGCGGGCACGCCCATCGCGCTCATCATGGCGGGCATCATGTCGCTGTCGTTCATGGCCTTCAAGGGCATGGTGTAAACGGCCTCTTCGCGTTCCATCGTCAGCACAAGGACGTCGCTCATGGTTCTCACTTCCGTACTCGCTCTTACCGGCCTCGGCTTCGTCGCCGCCGCCCTGCTTTCCGTGGCCTCCCGCGTCTTCGCCGTGCGCGAGGATCCCCTGGTGGGTCAGGTCACCGACACCCTCCCCGGCGCCAACTGCGGCGGCTGCGGCTACGCCGGCTGCGAAGGCTACGCCAACGCCGTGGTTCACGATCCCTCCATTCCGCCCAATCTCTGCGTGGTGGGCGGCGCAAAAACGGCTTCCGCCATCGGCTCGCTCACCGGCAAGCTCACCACCGAAATGGAACCCCTCTGCGCCTACCGCCGCTGCGACAAGAACGCCGGCAAGGTCGCCCAGCGTTTCGACTACAAGGGCATCCCCTCCTGCGCCGCCGCCGCGGCCCTGCATCACGGCTCGGATCAGTGCGGCTTCTCCTGCCTCGGCTTCGGCGACTGCGTCAAGGAATGCATCACCAACGCCCTGCGCGTGGAAAACGACATCGTGACGGTCAGCGAACAGATGTGCATAGGCTGCGGCAAGTGCGTGCGCGTCTGCCCCAGAACCGTGCTTCAGCTCATTCCCAAGCGCGCCCGCGTGGCCATCACCTGCTCCACCCAGGACAAGCTCAAGGCCGTCATGGACGTGTGCAAAGTGGGCTGCATTCACTGCGGCAAATGCATCAAGGCCTGCCCGGCCAAGGCCATCGCCATGGAAAACGACAGAATCCAGATCGACCAGAAACGCTGCCTCGACTACGGCGATTCCTGCGGTCAGGCCTGCGCCAGGGGCTGTCCCCGCGGCATCCTGCGCCTGCACGGCGCGGCCGCCCTCGCCGCCGCCAACGCCGCCGCCAAGGCCGAATAACCCTTCCACCGTCGCCTTTCCGAGGTCTCCATGCTCACCCGACGCTTCTTTCTCCGCTGCCTGAGCGCGGCCGCCGCGACCGCCGCTCTGCCCCTGCCCGCCTTCGCCCGCGACGACGACGTCACCGCCGAAACCAGACTCATGATGGGCACGTTCGTCACCGTCAAGACGGCCGGCGCGTCCGCCGCGCACGCCGCCGACGCCGCGGGCGCGGCCTTTGAACGCATGGCCGAACTCGTCGAAAGCCTCACCCGCCATGGCTCGTCCCCGCTGGGCGAACTCAACGCTTCCGGCCGCCTGCGCGACGCCTCCCGGCCCCTGCTCGCCGTGACCCGCGCCGCCTCCCGCATGCACGGCCTCACCGGAGGAGCCTTCGACCCCACCGTGCTCCCCCTGCTCGACCTTCTGGAACGCCGCTCCGACGGCGGCCCCGATCCCCGGGAACTCGCCGAAGCCTCGGAACTCATGGGCATGAACCGCGTGCGCGTCGAGGGCCGCGACATCGTCTTCGAGCGGCGCGGCATGAAAATGAGCCTCGACGGCATCGCCAAAGGCTACGTCGCCGACGAGGGAGCCCGCGCGCTCCGCGAGGCCGGCGTGAAGAACTTTCTCATCGACGCCGGCGGCGACATCGTGGCCCAGGGTTCCAAAAACGGCGCGCCCTGGCGCGTGGCCGTGGAAAATCCTCGGAAGTACCGGGGCGACGCCGCGTATCCGGCCGTGATCTCCCTCGCCGGTCAGGCTCTGGCCACCTCCGGCGTCTATGAAAACGCCTTTGACGAACGGGGCGAGCTCAACCATCTCATCAATCCGGCCACGGGTCGCTGCGCCGTTCTGCCCGGAGCCTCCGCGCTGGCTCCCAGCGCCATGGAGGCCGACGCCCTGGCCACGGCCCTGTGCGTCATGGCCGGCCCCGTCGAATTTATGGAAAACGTGCCCCGCGCCGCCTGCCTTATCGCCCTGCCGGACGGAACGTTCCGTCGCTCCAGCCGCTGGGGATAGTTTAGCGAAAGGACAGCGTAAGAGACGACGCGGTCGCGGGGCACCTTGCCCGCTCCGAAACGCCCCATGGACGCCTCGACCGCCGCGCGGCGGCCTCTGCGGCCGGTTTTGCGCCGGAACCGCGCGTCGGGGGCCGTCCGGAGCCCCTTCGGCGGAAAGACGCCGGGAAACGCGTCGGGAAGCGTCGGGCGAAGCCTTGCGCCGGGGATTGGCGTCGGGGAACCGAAAAGCGCGGCAAACCTGCGACGGAAAATCACGGCGCGGCGGGGATTGGCCTCCCGCAGGTTCGTTCCGAAGGCCGGACGAAACCTTGCGACGGACGCGGGGTTCGCCGACGTTTTCTCCGGCGGCCATGTCGGCAAAAAACGCTCTGACAACGCAACGCGGTTCCGCTCAACGACGGATTCCGCGTTCTTTTATGCCCAGACGCGGAACGAACTCGGCCTTCAGCGGCTCGTTTTGACCGCAAACGCTCTGCGATTCTTCGCAATTTTTCGTCAGATTCCCCGTCGGGCTCTCCTTACGCTACATTATCTTAAACAGCCTGACAAAGTGTTGCGCGGCCTTGCGCCTCCACGAGGACGGCGAGTACTATGAAAACGTTCATTCCAAGCAAACGTCATTTTTTTTATAAGGAACGTTTCATGAAACAGATCTCTCGCCGTCATTTTCTCGCCATGAGCTGCTGCGCGGCGGGCGCGGCCTCCTGCCCCGCGATCTTCGCCTCCGCCGCCTCCGCCGCGGCCCCCGCTTCTCCCGATCTCAACTCCGCGCAGGTAAGCCGCCTCTTCGCGGCCTTCGGCGAGGACAGACGCATGCCCGAAGAACTCAACCGCTGGCTCAACGATCCCGCGCGTCAGAAACAGGCTCCGTATCGCGCCTTTGACAACGTCTGGCAGGTGGGAATCGCCTGGGTGTCCTCCTGGGCCGTGAACACCGGCGACGGCTGAGTGCTCATCGACACCACGCACGAACCCTTCGTCGGCATGCTCATCGACAATCTCCGCGCCGTGGGCGTGCCGCTGGATCAAATCCGCTACGTGCTCATGACGCACGGCCATTTCGATCACGCGGGGGGGCGCGGTCCGCCTGAAACCGCTGCTGAAGAACGCCCGCTTCGCCATGACCGAACGCGGCTGGAACGAGGCCTTCCGGTACGCCCGCGAAAGCGACAAAACCCCGAACCGCTGGACCATGCTCGACCACAAGGATCTCGTGCTGAGCGACGGCCAGCGGCTGATCTGCGGCGACAACGCCTTCATCGCGCTCGAAACGCCGGGGCACACCTGGGGCACGGCTTCCTACCTGTACGACGCGCGGCACGGCGGCAAAAGCTATCGCGCCGTCACCGTGGGCGGTCAGGGCCTCAACGCCATCGACGGCCCGGAGCAGGTTCGGGCGTACATACGCAGCATGAACCGCCTGAGCGACGACGCGCTGAACGTTCAGGTCGACCTCACGGCGCACCCCTTCTCCACCGGCCTCACGGAAAAATACCCGCCATCAGGGCGGTCAAGGCTTCCGATCCCCATCCGCTGGTCGATCGCGCGGCCTATCTCGCCCGTCTGGCGGGCCTCAACGACAGAGCCGAAGCCAGACTCCAAAAAGAACTGGCCAAGGCCGCCGGATAAACGGCGACGCCGTCTCCCTCCTGCCCGCGGACCGCGGGCCGCGACGCGCTCATCCTGCGTCCCCACGATCGAGGAAAGAGCGCGCCTTTCCGCGCCCGACGTCCGCCCTCCCCTCCGGGGAAGACGGATATCGGGCCGAGTCCTTGACCGGACTCCTGCCGCCCGCTCCCCGCGGACCGGCGGATTCCGGCGCGCGTCCGACCGGGATCAGGGCCGGGTGAGAATGTCCTTGGCGCCGCCTTCCAGCTCCACGCCCCTGTCGTACATGGACACCAGCCACGTCTCCTCATGAAAATGAAAGCCGTGCAGCAGGTGCGGCCGGATGCGGAAAAAATCCCCGGCCTTCATGACGAGCGTTTCCTTTTCGCCGGAGGCCAGATCTTCCGCCGTCAGCGTAAAGCTCCCGGATATCACATAGAACGCTTCCGAATTCTGGGCGTGGTAGTGCCCTCCGCGTTCCACGCCCGCCTCGGAACGGATCACGTTCACCTGCTTCCAGCCCTCGCGCACGAGCTGAACCAGGCTTCCCCGGGCGTCGTCGAAACGAAAATCGGGTTGCAGAAACTCAATCAGCATCACAGCTCCAGACGAATCTCGTCGAGATTCAGCAGTTTCTTGAGGCGCGCGTTGTCCAGCACCGCGGACTCCGCCCGGCGCGCCTTGAATATGGCATTGTTGTTCCGCACCGAGATGGGCCTGACCAGCGATCCGTCCAGACGATACCGCTCCGCCAGAGCCAGCGCGGCTTCGTATTTGGACATGGGGCCGTCGGAAGCGATGTTCACCACCCGTTCCGGACACGCGCCCCATCGCTCCACAAGCTCCACCAGATACCGCGACGCCTGATCGAAACTCAGCGTGGAACGGTAGGAATCCGCGAACATCTCCACCGGCTTCCCCCGCTCCAGATCCGCCCGGATGACGTCGAAAAAGTGCGGGCGACCCTCCACCAGCGACGGCCCGAACAAAAACGGAAACCGAACCACGTTATATCCCGCCGCCAGCGTTATCTGTTCTGCCAAGGCCTTCTGCCGCCCATAGGCATTCACCGGCGCGCAGGGATCCGTCTCCAGAAAGCGGCGATCCCGCGAGCCCTCGCCGTACACCGTGTCGGTGGAGGCGTAGTACAGGCACGAGAGGCGCGTCAGCGCGTTCAGCGTTCCGGCCAGAGCCGTGATGTTGATATCCCACGCCAGACGGGGATTCTCCTCCACCTTGTCCGGATGGTGATAGGCCGCCAGATAGATGGCTTTCGCGCCTTCCTCCAGACGCTCGTTCAGCGCGGCCGCCGCCTGCGGATCGCGCACGTCGAAGCGCGCCCACGTCAGGCGCGGATGCGAAAACGTCGGCCCGTCCCCGTGCGCGTAGGTGGCCGTCACGGCCTCGTCCGTGCGCTCGAGAACGTTCTTCACGCAGTAGCGGCCAAGATACCCGTTGCCGCCCACAATGAGATACATCGCCCTACCTCGCCAGCGTCTTCATGGTTTCGAACCACACCCTGTGCCCGTCGATCACCTGATTGACGTAGGCCCGGTTTCTCGCGGGAAGCGCGGCGTTGGGCAGTGTGTCGACGAGAGCCTTCAGCTTGTCCATGAGCTCCTCGCCGCACGCCAGATAGCTGTCCTTCGTCAGCTCTATGCCGCGAAGCCAGCGGCAGAAATCCGTGGTCATCTTGGTGCCCATTTCCTCGGCCCATGCGTCGACCCACAGATCGTGATCGTTGCGGTTCTGCCGCACCAGCGGCTCGCCGTAGGAAACCGCGTCGCCCATGCGCCAGGCTATTCTCTCCACAATGTAGGAAGACCAGATGTCGTCAAAACGGCCGATGTCGGGCACCAGAAAATACGCGGGCACCATGTCCCGGTGTATGGCCGTGTTCTGCGAGTTGAACGGCGCATAGGTGCCGGGCGCCAGGGCGTAATTGTCCTTCCGCCTGTAGGCAACGACATCAATAGGCGCGGCGAGACGAGTGACCGCGTCAATATCGGGATCGCCGAGCCAGAATCCGGCGTTCACCACCGCGCGAACGCTCTTCACCTCGCGGCGGACGTCGGTCACTTCCTCGATCCTGTCCGCCCACGAGTAGCCGCGCGGATAGAACTTGCGCCCCTGCCGCTCCTCCAGATCGTCGCAGACGTTGTACCATCCCGTGGGGGAAGACACCGTTTCCATCTCGACCCGGGAGCCCAGCGACAGATGCTTGCCCACATAGTCTTCACAGGCGATGTAGTTGTCGTCGTCTATAAGAACGATAATGTCTGCCCCCTGCTCATAGGCCTTGAGTATGGCCACCTGACGCCGCTGGATGCAGTTCCACGGCAGATAGCCCTTGAGCAGCGGGAAACGATCCAGATAGGCGTTCTGATCTTCCACGTCCATGAACAGCACGGGAATCTTGTACTTCGCCTCCAGAGCCGCGCAGTATTCCTTGGCCTCGGCCGGCGTTTTGCGGTCGCCGGTGATCACGAAATCGACGTAATCCTGCCTGCCGAACCTGATGACGTCCTTGATGTAGTCCTCAATGAGATGGGGAACGTGTATCGTGGTCGTGGTGATGGTGACTTTCATCCTTTCCTCCCGAACAATGAAGCCGCCTGCCGGAACTTGCAGTACAGATAAAACACGGCGTACACAAATCTGGGCAAGCGGCGGACGTGATACTTTTCCGCCTTGCTGACGGTTTTCTTGAACCATTTCGAGTCGATGAAGAGACTCGAATGCGTCACGGCGTCGAAATCCATGCCGGTCTCGAGATAATGACGTTTGAGCCTCGTCACGTATTCGCGGCTGCGCACTTCTTCCACGCGTTTCGAGGCGTACTCGAACAGTTCCGTGGCGCGCTCGTCATGAATATCATAACGGAACGGCTCGATGACGTCCTTGCCCGAACGATCCAGCGTCAGGCCGGGGTCGAGCGTTCTGTATTTCTCATAGACCGCTTCGTTGTTGACGTAGAGCTTGCCGTCCTTCACGCCGCATTCCTCGGCGAGCACGCAGCCGCGGGGATGAAACAGCGACAGATAGACGTCGGTCAGGGCGGCCAGGCCATAGGCTTTGCCGCGCGCCTTGCGCTTTTCCACGCCCTCCTCCGAAAAAAGCTCGTCGCGCAGGGCGTAGGCGTTGCGCATCTGCCGGCTTATTTCTTCCACCGTCGTGTCGTACTGCGCGCCCAGGCACTTGTTCCCCAGGTAGGAATGGATCATGAGATCCGCCCGATCCGCCCGGATGGCGAACACGCCGTCCCGCTCGGAGAGGCCGGCCATGAGCTCCTGATGCACGGGAATGTCGGAAACCATAATGGGCACACCCGCGCTGAGAGCCTCGCACGGCGTGGTAAAATAGCCCGTGTTTTTCGTGGGATAGACATAAAACGAAAAGGTCGAGATCAGCTCGTACATTTCCTCTTTCGAAATGGGCCGCTCAAAATTGAACGTGATCTTCGACTCGTCCTTGTAGGCCTCGATGAGGTCGAAGCACGCCTGCACGTATTCCCGCTCCGGAGAATAGGAGGAATGCACGTACAGCTCCACGTCCTTCTGATTTTTAAACGCCAGATGGAACGCCTCGATGACCTTTTTCAGATTCTTCCGCTGTTCCGCGCCGCCGATGAAGCCGAAACGCCACGTCTTGCCGTCGGGCCTGGGATATTTCCGCGCGATCTCGTCGTTGAACACCACGCACGGCAGATGGAAGCACGGCACGGTCACGCCGTTTTTCCGGAGCCTGTCCGCCACGTAGACCGACGGCGAACAGCACATGTCGAAGTTCCCGTTGATGATGTCTATCCAGTCCAGAGGCGGCAGCGAACCGTCAAAGACTTCGTAGCATATCTTCACCTTCGACCGGTACCTCAGGAAGTACTCGTACACCCCGTCTCCGTACTCCAGGGTGAGCAGGTCCGTGAACACGGAAAAATCGTACGTCAGCTCCGGATCCGCGCGATGGACGTTCTTCCGCGAGAGGTACTCCTTCAGAAGCTGCGTCGTGCCGAACTGTTCCACGCGGTAATGCTCGATGTAATACTCGTCCAGATAGATCTCGTTGTCCGGATCCGAGCTCAGCGTTTCAATAAAGGCCCGAATGTGCCTGGCGAGCGGGCCGAGATCCAAACGTCCCGCCAGCAGTATTTTTCTCTTCATGATTCCTCCCGCCGTTGCGCCGCGTTTCCCGCCGCGAGGCGTTCCACGAGCGCGTTGAACTTTTCGGCCACCGCCGCCACGCCGTAACGTTCGGCCAGGCGTTTTCTGCGCCGTATGGCGTCGTCGTCGTAGATCAGCGCGTCTCTGTTCTCGCGCAAGATTTCCACGCTCTTCACAATGTCTTCCTCGGCGCAATCGTAGTTGACGCCGCACACCTCGTTCAAACTGGCCTGAAACGCCGGAATTTCCGTTTCGGCCGGCACCATCAGGCATCCCGGCTCGACCTGCCCCTGAAAGATGTCCCGATGCGTGGCGATGTCCGACAAAATCAACGCCTCGCCGCAGGCCAGAGCCTCGCGCGGCATGACGGAATATCCTTCGCCGGTGGAACAGTTGACGTACACGTCGAAACTCTTCATGAGCGCGACGATTTCCTCATCCGTCTTGACGCCCCGCGTGACCGTGACGCGCGGACGCCTTCTCTCCATGGCCCGCACGCAGCGGCGCACGTAGTCGCTGTCGTTGTAGGCGTAGCGGGCGTGCATGACGAACTCCACGTCGGGAAAGCGTTCAACGCACGTGTCAAAGGCCTCGACGATCTTCAGAACGTTCTTTCTTTCCTCGATGGAGCAGACGCATCCGAACCTGATCGTCTCCTTTTTCACCGGTCTGGCGTCCCTGTAGACTTCCGTGTCGATAACCACGGGAAGCTCGTACACGGGCTTCGTCACGCCGGAACGGCGAAAAATCCCCATGAGGTTGGGGCACGGCACCAGCACGCCGTCAAACGTTTCGTTGATGAGCTCCTTCCAGCCGCGGGGCAGGCGCGTGCCGTCGAACACGCTGTACGCGTACAGGCGCGCCGCCCGCCGATGAGGCAGGCGATACCGCAGCGGCGCGTCGTTCCCGCCCACCCTCAGGGGATCGCAAAACACGCAGACGTCGAACCCCGACGCGTCGAGAGCGTACACGTCCCCGGCGAACTCCTTCGTTCTTTCCCGGCATGATCCATAAGAATACAACTCTTTTCCATTATAAACATGCAGGCTGTTCTTCGCGTAGTCGTTGACCCGGATAATGTTCCTGACGTGGTTGTACAGAGAATTGCCCACGCCCTCCGTGCCGATGACGAGAACGCTGATCTTTTCCCCGTCCAGACGCGGAGCGTAGGGACGCCGCAGCGAAAGCTCCTTTTTTACGGCCTTCAGCTCGGCCTTCAGGCGGCCGCTTTTGACGAACAGCAGCGCGAACTTGCAGGCAAACTTTTTCAGATACAAGGAAAGATACGCCATGTTCCATCCCTCACGCGAGATCGGGCGCGCCGTTTTTCAGAAGAATCAGGGTTCCCACGCCGGCTCTTCGTCCGGCCTCAACGTCGCTTTCCTTGTCCCCGACAAGGACGGAGCTTCGCAGATCCACGCCGTGTCTGGCCGCGGCCTTCAGTATCATGCCGGGCCGGGGCTTTCTGTCTTCCGAATCCTTCCGGTACTCGCCCAGCCCGTCCTTGTGGTAGGGGCAGTAAAACGCGTCGTCCAGCGGGCAGCCCCGCTTTTCGAATTCCCCCCGCACGTAGTTCATGAACGTCGCGTAATCCCGTTCCGTGAAGTAGCCCTTCGCAATACCGGCCTGATTGGTCACCACGATGAGTCTGTAGCCCATGCCCTTCGCCTTGCGGCAAAGTTCAAAAATACCGTCCACGAACTCGCAGTCCTCAACGCGGTGAACGTAGTTCTTGTCCACATTGATGACGCCGTCCCGGTCGAGAAAAAGCGCGGGGGTCTTTCCTTCAGGCGCGGGCGCGAGCAGCGATTCGCACTCCCGCAGCGACGAAACCGTCGTCGTCCGGTTTTGCCGCACGAGCGACGGCAGTTCCCGGCAGGCCCGGGCGTAGCTTTCCGGCACGCCGATGTCGATGAAATACTCGTCCGCCAGAAAGAAGCGCGGACGCAGCCTGGCGACCCGCGGTTCCAGCAGGTCCTTTTCCAGAGAGAAACGCTGGGGCATGCCCGCGAACAGTTCCGCCCGCGCGCGGTAGGCTCCGGCGTTGATGAGTCCGGGCCGGCCCTCGTCGGACTTTTCCCGGAAGGACGCGACGCGGCCGTCGCAGACTTCCACGCGGCCGTAGCGATCGGCGTTGTCCACGGCCTTGAGCATGACGGCGAGCGGTTCGCCGGCGAATTCGTTCCAGAATCTGCGGTAGTCGGCCTGCACGAAGGTGTCGCCGTTGACCACCAGGGCCTCGTCGAGCCCGAACAGATCAAAGGCCCGCTTCACGGCTCCGCCCGTGCCGAGGGGTTCTTCCTCCACGGAATAGCGCACCGGAACGCCGCGAAACGCGTCTCCGAAACGCGTCTGGATCGCCTCGCGCATGTACGACACGCACAGGATGAATTCATCGGAACCGTAGGCGAGCAGATTGTCCAGAAGCAGCTCGAGAAACGGTGTGCCATTGATATCAGCCATGGGCTTAGGCAAATCTTTTACCACCTGGCGTAAACGAGTCCCCAGCCCGCCTGCAAGAACGACTACTTTCATGGCTTCAGAAGAATCCCCTCATGACGGCTCTGCTGCATGTGGATGAAGTCGCGCTTCTCGTACACGGACTGCGGATAGTCCTTGGGCGCGTACATCACGATCTGGCAGCCCTGATCGTCGAACTTGAACGGCACGTGAATGAGATTCCGCAACGCTTTCTTGACGTCCCTGCGCCGCCCGTCCGGCACATAGAAGAGCATGAATCCCCCGCCGCCCGCGCCGAGCACCTTGCCGCCCAGCGCGCCGTTGTCCATGGCGGCCTTATAGATGTCGTCGATGAGGGAATTGGATATCTTGTCGGTGAGGGAACGTTTGAGCGTCCAGGTTTCGTGCAGCATGCGGCCGAAGTCGTCGAGATCGGCGGATTCGTCGCTCAGCGCGCGGGCGGCTTCTTCCACCATGGCCTGCATGCGCGTGAGCTGGGCGGTTTTGCTCTTGGTGCTTTTCACCTGCGTTTCCGCGATTTCCGACGAGCTGCGCGACACGCCGGTGAAAAACAGCAGCAGCTTGTCGTTGAACGCGGTTCTGCGCTCGTCGCTGAGAATGACGGGATCCACGGAAAACGAGCCGTTGGTGTTGATGTGAATATGGTTCAGCCCGCCGTACACGGCGGCGATCTGATCCTGAATGCCGCCGTTTTCCTTCAGGATTTCCCGTTCCAGCCGGATGGTTTCCCGCGCGAGGCCGTACTTGGAGATCATCTCGCCCTTGAGCGCGTAGATGGCCTTGATGAGCCCCGCGCAGAACGACGAGCTCGATCCCAGCCCCGACCGGGCGGGCAGATCGCACTGATTGCTGATTTCCACGCCCCGCGCCACGCCGTAATGCTTGAGGGCCGCGCGAATGGCGACGTGCTGTATCTCGTCCACGGTTTCGGGATACTCCAGAATCTTCCACACGATGCGGTTGCGGTACTCGGCGTTGAACGGCGGCAGGTAGCGGCAGCTGATGTAGTTGTAATGATTGATGGAGGTGGAAAGAACGTCGCCTCCGTGTTCCTCGTACCAGGCGTAGTAGTCGGTTCCCCCGCCGAAGAAGGATATGCGATACGGCGTGCGAGTGATGATCATCGCGCCCTCCGCCTCAGCGACCCTCGGGAAACATGGCCGCTTCCACGATCCCGCACACGAGGTGCCCGCAGGCGATGTGCATTTCCTGCACGCTGTTGGTGACCGACGAGGGAACGGCGAGGCAGAGATCGGCGGCGTCCTTCATGCGGCCGCCGGACTCGCCCGTGAACGCCACGGCGAACACGCCCATTTCCCGCGCGACGGCGAAGGCTTCCAGCACGTTGCGGGAATTGCCCGACGTGGAAATGCCCACCAGCACGTCGCCTCTGACGCCCAGGCCGCGCAGCTGACGGGAAAACACGTTCTCGTAGCCGTAGTCGTTGCCTATGGCGGTGAGGGCGGAGGTGTCCGTGGTGAGGCTCAGGGCCGGCAGCGGACGTCGATCGAACTTGTAGCGGCCCATGAGTTCGGCGGCCAGGTGCTGGGAATCGGCCGCGGAACCGCCGTTGCCGCAGAACATGATCTTGTTGCCGCGCTTCAGAGCGTCGATCCAGGCGCGGGCCACGGCTTCCAGGATCGGGGCCTGCCGGCGGAGACGCCGAAAACGTTCCGCCGTTTCTTCCAGGCTTTTTTCAATCTGCTCTTTCATGTCTTTTCCCCGTTATCGCTGGAGGAACCTTTCGCCGCGCTTCACGCGATCGCGCCAGTAGTTAAGCAGGTCGGTCATGGTCTGCTCGAAGGAGATCTGCGGTTTCCAGCCCGTGTGCGCCGTGAATTTGGAGGTGTCGGGAATCTGAAGGTCGGCGTCGATGGGGCGCAGCCTTTCGGGATCCACTTCCACGCGGATGTCGTCCTTCATGGGCGAGAGCGAAAGCAGGAAGTTCAGCATGTCGCCCACCGTGCAGGTGTACTGTCCGCCGATGTTGTAGTATTCGCCGGGCACGGGATTGATGGTGACCAGCATGTAGTAGGCGCGCACGGCGTCGCGCACGTCGGCGAAGGTGCGCAGGGAATGGAGGTTCCCCACCTTGAGCGTCGGAGGAATGAGGCCGGACTCGATCATGGCGATCTGCTTGGCGAAGGTGCTTTCGGCGAACACGTCGCCGCGGCGGGGGCCGGTGTGGGTGAACATTCTGGTGGTCATCACGGTCATGCCGTAGGCTTCGGCGTAGTAGCGGCCGAGCAGATCCGTGCCCACCTTGGAAATGGCGTAGGGCGAGGCGGGATGGAACGTGCATTCCTCATTGATGACGCCGCCCATTTCCTTCAGCTTTTCCGGCTTGACGCGGCCGAACACTTCCGAAGACGCGCATACGTGAATGATGGCCCCGGGCGCGTGCTTGCGCAGGGCTTCCAGCACGCGGGCGGTGCCTTCGATGTTGGTGTCGAGGGTGTCGAGGGGGGCGTCGAAGCTGGTTTTGGGATAGCTCTGCGCCGCCAGATGGAACACGTAATCCGGCTCGACCTCGCGTACCACGTTGTCGATGGACACGGCGTCGCGCAGATCGCCGTAGACCAGATGAATACGCTTTTTGGCGTTGATGTCGTCGATGAGGTGGCTGATGTTGTCCAGCGGGCTGCGCCATCTGCACAGACCGTAAATTTCCCAGTCGGTTTCCTTCATGAGGAAATCCGCCAGATGCGAGCCGACCATGCCGGTGATGCCCGTGATGAGAACTTTCTTACCCATGCCTGACTCCTTTAAAAACGGCCTTCAGCGCGTCGCGCCACAGCCGCTTCGCTTGTTTTCTGTAATGGCGGACGGCCAGCCGCGGCGGAACGCCGAAGCGACGCTTCACCGTCCGGTACACGGCCGAATCGTCCCACACGCTCAGCGCGAAGCTCCGCAGCACGAAGCCGCGCAACGCCAGAACCTCTTCCGGCGAAAGCCTCTCGTCGCGCGCGAAATCCGCGATTTCGTTCACCGCCGTCACGGCGTCCCTTTCGAGACGCCTTCTGTACCCTTCCGACCAGGGGGAAGGGAAATACCGATAGCGCGCTCCGGGAACCGTCACGAACGAGCGGGCGAAGCGCGCCGTCATGACGATGAACAGATTGTCTTCCCAGCGCGCGCGTTCCGAAAATCGGACGCCGCGTTCCCGGAGCGTGGAAAGGCGGAACAGCTTGTCGAAACTGGCCCCGTTGACGAAACGGTTCATCAGCTCGGCAAAGCCCGAGATCGCCCGTTCGCCGTCGTGGAGGGTCACGGGTCTGCCGTTCTCCCACATTTCCCCGACGGCGACGTCCGCATCGTGGGCTTCCGCGCTCCGGAACAGGGCCTCGTAAAAATTGTCGTCCACCATGTCGTCGGCCTCCACGAAGCCGACGTAGCGGCCGCGCGCGGCCTTGAGGCCCATGTTTCTCGCCCCGCCCGGCCCCGAATCGTCGTTCTGCCCGATGACGCGCACGCGCGGATCGTTCACGGCGAGAATCCTGTCCAGAGTGGCGTCGCTTCCCGGCTTGTAGACCACGAGAATTTCCATGTCGCGCATGGTCTGCGCCTTCAGCGACTCCAGACAGCGGCCGATGACCGCCTCCCCGTTGAACACGGGCACGATGACGCTGACCGCCGGTCGGCGCGCGCCTTCGGGGGAAATTTGTTCGACTGACGTATGATGCATGGGCGTGTTCCTGAAAACCTGTCCGCTCTCGCGACGCTTTCGCCGCCGCGGCCGGATGCCGGCGCGGCGACCGGGCTTTCGCGAAACGCGGCCGAAGGCGGATGTCATCGCTTTATCCGCAGTCGAATGATAGCGCCATGATATTTTGAGAGGTGGGCGAAAACGCGCCCTTCTTCTGCGGCTGAGCGGCCATGAAAAAAATGCGGCGCGACTTGCGCCTCGTTGCGGGATTGTTGGGCGAGAGGCGTCTTCGACGATCCGCAAGGTGGCGTCCCGCGTCCCGACGACGCTGAGACTTTTCTCTCCGGCTCGCCGTGGACGCGGACGTCGCCTGACGCGCCGCGTCAGATTTACGGCTCTGTCGTTTTATAAAAAAGTACACTTTTTTATCAGGCGGAATCTGGGGGCGGAAGCGGAAGGAGCCATTTTTCATCTATGATAATATACTGATATCGTAATATTTTTTCTATGCTTCTCTGACAGATAAGACTTGCAAAAAAGTGTACTCTGCTACAAGTTTTTCTTGTTTTCCGATCCGCGAGAGCCCTCGTACCGCGCGGCCTTGTAGCGGAAGGTGGAAAGCGGCATGCCGCAGTTTCTGGCCGCCTGAGAGCCGGAAATGTCGCCCTTTCGCCACAGCTGAACCATGGCGCCGAAATTCTCCGGCAGCGACTTCGCCGCCCTGCCGAAGCGCACGCCGCGCGCCCGCGCCGCCGCAATGCCTTCGGCCTGCCGACGGCGTATGTTCTCCCGTTCGTTCTGCGCCGCGAAGGAAAGCACCTGCAAGACCAGATCGGCGATGAACGTTCCGAGCAGATCCTTGTCCCGGCGCGTGTCGAGCATGGGCATGTCGAGCACGAGGATGTCCACCCGCTTTTCTCTCGTCAGCACGCGCCACTGTTCCCGCACCTCGTCGTAGTTGCGCCCCAGACGGTCTATGCTCGTCACGCAGAGCAGATCGCCGGGCCGCAGACGCCTGAGCAGCGCGCCGTACCTCGGACGGTCGAAATCCTTGCCGGACTGCTTGTCCATGAATATGTGGCGCGCGTCTATGCCTCTCTCCTTCATGGCGACGTACTGGCGAGCCACGTTCTGATCCGCGCTCGACACGCGAAGGTATCCGTAAACGTCTCCCATGAAACTCCTCCTTGGGTAAGATGTTCGTTCCGGGAGCATGACGTTCCTTGCCGCGGCAGGCAAGCGGCGCGCCCGTCCGCCGCGGCCCCTTGGCGAAAGCGCAAAAAAAAGCGGGGCCTCTCCGTTTGAGGAGAAACCCCGCGTTGAAACGGCTTCGCCGTTTGGGCGAGATCCGCCGCGCCCTCGTCACTGAAGGTGCAGGCCGAACACGGCGATGGTCAGCGGCACGCCCAGGCCGATCATGATGATCACGCAGCACGCGCTGCCCGATATGGACGCCCGATACGCCTCCTTCATGGTCGTCCACTCCGTGTTGCCGAAGGTCACGGCGGCGGGCGTGGACGCGGCCGGCGTGAGGAAGGCCGCGCTGGCGGCGAAGCCCAGCAGGGCCGTGGCCGCGGCGGGATTCACGTTCTGGGAAAGGCTGAAGCTGTACAGGATAGGCATGAACACCGTGGCCACCACCTGATTGTGCACGAACTGCGTCATGACCCAGCAGACCAGCGCCAGCACGATGAGAAAGGTCAGGGGGCCCATGCCGCTGAAAATCGGATCCAGCGACTGATTGATCATGGTCAGCACGCCGGCCTTCGGGGACTTCATGGCCGCGGCTATGGGCGCGACGCTGGCGATCATCATGATGACGTCCCACTGGCAGCCTTCCTTCACGTGCTTGTTGAAGTCCAGAAGCGGCTTGCCCTCATGACGCCAGAACGTCAGAATGACCAGGAATAGCGCGAGTATGCCCTGCGTGCCGAGAGACTTGAAGAACGAACCGACCGCCGTGCCGGGAATGAGGCTGGGCAGAAACGCCGCCACGATGAACAGCAGCATGCCGTAGCCGGCCACGCGCTGGGGAAAGGTGAGGGAAAGTTCCTGACGCATGCGTATGAAATACTGCGGATCGGCGTTGAGCACCTTGCTCACGTCGGGGCGGAACGCGAAACGCATGACCAGCAGGTACGCCAGAATGGACAGCAGCGTCAACGGCACGTTGACGGCCGCAAACTGCGCGAAGCCGAGCTCGTGCGCGCCGTCCGAAAGGTTGTGCAAAGAGCTGATGAGCACGATGGGCACGGGCCGGAACGGCATGGAACCGAAACCCAGCAGGCAGGAAAACCCTATGCCCAGCACCGTGTACATGGGATATTTCTCGCCGGGCTCGTAGCCGAATTCCCGGCACATGCCGTAAAAGAAGCTCCAGGTGATGACGATGGACGCCACGCCTCCCGTGAGCGCGCCCAGGCACCAGCCCGTGAGAAACACGAAAAACGTCATGACCCACGGATGACCGATGCAGACGCGGCTGCTCAGCAGATACTTGGCGAACTGATTGCTCATGCCCGTGCTGACGAAGAAATACGCAAACGGCATGACGAGAAAAAGCAGAATGGTCTGTCCGTCGCCGAAGGCCATGCTCAGCATGCCGTTCACCGTGCCGAAATCCGTCCAGCCCAGCGCGATGATGGACAGCAGACTCGGCCAGCTGAACCCTACGAAGGTCCAGCCGTACACCAGGCCCAGAAATATGCCCAGCACTTCCATGCCCAGAGGGGTCAGCGTGCTGAAGGGGGGCAGAAAGCCCACGCCGAACATGAGAAGGAGAACGACGACGCTGTGAACGAGAACGACGGATGTTTTTGCGTTTTGTTCAGCCATGGTTGCATCCTTGTGGAAAGGGGATCGTGCGGAAAGGCGGCGGAAGCCCGCGCCTCCGCCGCCGGAACGGCTACAGGCTCAGCGCGGCGTCATAGCCGGAACGCGTGGCGGTGTTGATGTCGCCCACATGCCGGCAATCGCCCACGGCGCACACGTCGAAGGCCGCGTCGAGGAAGGCGTCGGCCTCTTCGCTCAGCGGCCGGAAGCCCGCCGCCACGACCACGGTGTCCGCTTCAAGGAAGGAAAGCGCGCCCGACGCGTCGCGCGCGGTCACGCCGCGGGGGGTAATTTCCACGCAGGCGGTTTCGGTGAGGGCGGTCACGTTTTCCTCGATCTTTTCGATGAGCCCGACCCGGTGCGTGAAACCGGCGTCCGGCGCCAGCGTGCCGCGCATTTCCACCACGGTCACTTCCCGGCCCAGGCCGGCGAGGTACAGCGCGACCTCGCATCCCACCTGACCGCCGCCCACCACCACGACGCGCCGGCCCACCTTTTCCGCGTTCAGGCAGGCGTCGATGGCCATGATCACGTTGTCGCCGTCAACGCCCGGCACGGGAGGCACGACGGGCTTCGCGCCGATGGCGACGATCACCGCGTCGGGGGACTGCGCCTCCACGAGCTCGGGCGTGGCCTCCACGCCGAGGCGGACGTCCACGGAACTCTTGCCCACCTGGCGTATCAGATAATCCACATAGTCCTTGACCACCTTCTTGAACGGCACCTTGTCCGCAAAGCAGAGCGCGCCGCCAAGCGCGTTCTTCCGCTCCATCAGCGTAACCTTGTGTCCGCGCTCCGCGGCCGTGAGAGCCGCCTGCATGCCGGCGGGGCCGCCGCCCACAACCACCACGCGGCGCGATTCCCCGGAGGGCGGAAAATACATGTGCTGCTGGCCTATTTCCGGATTCACGGAGCACATGAAGCGATGGATGCACTTGGTGGAAAAACGCAGCACCTTGTCCGTGTTGTACCGGCCGGTGTTTCTGTCCAGGCAGTGATAGCAGCGCAGGCAGGGCCGCACGTCCTCTTCCCGATGGCGGCGTATCTTGTTGGGAAGCTCGGGGTCGGCGATGAGCGAACGGCCAAGGCCGATCATATCGAAGGAGCCCTCCGCGATGCCCTTTTCCGCCAGCGCGGGATCGTCCATGCTGCCCACGGCCATGACGGGAATCTTCACCCCCGCCGTCTTGAACGCCCGCGCCAGAGAACTGTAATACCCGTTGGGCTGGAAGCAGCTCGGCTTGTTGGCGTATCGCTGATGGATGTCGGCGCGGTTGCCCATGAAGGCTTCCACAAGGTCGATGTCGTCTTCCACCATCTTCACGGCCTTCACGGCGTCTTCGATGCAAATGGCGTTACGATAGTACGCCGCGTCCTTCCCGTAGTCGTGGAAGGGATCGAATTCCGACGCCGAAATGCGCATTTCCAGCAGCAGGCTGTCGCCCACGCGCTCGCGCACGGCGTCGATGACCATCCTGGGGAAACGCATCCGGTTTTCCAGGCTTCCGCCGAACTCGTCCGTGCGCTTGTTGTAGAACGGCGAAATGAAACTGCCCAGCAGCCAGCCGTTGCCGCAGTAAATGACCGCCATGTCGAAGCCGCAACGCTGAAGAATTTCGCAGGCTTCGGCGTAGGCGCGTGCCACCATGCGCATCTGATCGAGGGTCATGGCGTCGGTGATCAGGCCGTCGGAAGGACGCTTGAACGGCGAAGGCCCGAACGGCTTTCTGCCCCCGAGAAAAGGAAGATCCGCGAACACGCCGCCGTGACAGAGTTCCAGCGAGGCCAGCGCGCCGTGCTGATGGATGGCGTCCACCACCTTGGCCAGCGCGTCTTCGGCGCGGGAGCCCCACAGGTTGATCTGATAATCGTGGCTGCGTCCGTATTCCCATTCCACAGCCGTCTCGCCGATGGTCACGATGCCCGCGCCGCCTCTGGCCTTGGCCCGGTAGTAGGCCGTGAAGCCCTCCGTGGGATAGCTTTCGGGGCTGAGCAGGGGAATCAGCGTGGGATCGGCTTCTATCCTGTTGCGGACTCTGACCTTTTTCTTGCCAAGATAGAGCGGGGAAAACAAATGCGGATACTTTCTTTCCATGGAAAACTCCTTTTGCTCTTGTCGGAGCAAGACGCTCATGCGACGCGCCGCCGTCGCGCGACGGTTTCACGGATCGGCGACGCTCTTGCCGCCTTAAAGCAGAGTCTACGGATCGGAAAAAAAATAGATAGAAAGATTTAACTCCGCAAAGATGCAGCCAACGCCTTGCAATGCGTAAATAACGCTCTCTATTTATTGACATAAACGATCTTCCGATCGTACAAGAAAACAACCGTTCTTCCCCCCGGGAAGGCCGGCCGAGCGAAAAAAAACGCCGCCCGGAGACGCCCATGTCGTTGAAACAGTACGAATATTTTCTGAAGGCCGTGGAATGTTCTTCCATCAACAAGGCCGCCAATCAGCTCGGCATCACGCAGCAGGCGTTGCGCTCCTCGCTGAACGCGCTGGAAAAACAGCTGGGCTTTCTTCTGCTTCGCCGTTCCAAAAGCGGCGTTTCCCTCACGGGCAAGGGCGAGGCCGTGCTGGACGACATACAGCGGGTGGTGTCCATTCTGAACAAGATGAAGGAATTTTCGGAATGGAATCAGGCCACGCAGTGCACCATACGCATTTCCGCCACGGCCACGGCCATCAACACGGTGATGCTGCCGGTCGTCAGGGACTGCCGAAACCGATTTCCGCACCTGCGCCTGGAACTGCACGAGGTGAAAATCGGCGATTTCTTCCCCCGCCTTCAGGAGCGCATGCTGGGCGTCATCTGCGCCGTGCCCCACGGCAACCTGGAAGCCTACCGAACCATACTGCAAACCATCGGCGTGGAACTGGAAAGCGTGCGCGCCACGGAATTTCAGGTGGTCGTCAATCCCCGGCACAGGCTGGCCTCGGGCCGCGCCCTCACGCTCGCGCAGCTGAAACGCTTCACCATCGCCATGTACAACCGCGAACAGCAGACCTTCTATTACGGGGACATCCATAAATATTTCTCGTCCAACGCCCCCTATTGCCTGCCGCTTCAGGAAAGCATCTTCGCCCTGGTCGCGGGCGATCCCTCCACGGCGGCCATCTATCCGAGCCCGGCCTCGCGGCAGAACTCCTTCCGCTTCTACGGGCTCAAGGCCATGCCCGTTTCGGACTACCCCATGCCCGCCGACATCTGCCTCGCGTATCCCAAGGAAACCTCCACCATGGAAAAAGCCGTGCTCGGCATCATCCGGGAACGTATCCTCGCCATGGCCGATCACGCCGAAAACCGCTGACGTTCCCCCGCGGCCTCCGTCTTTCTCCCCGCGTCGACGGCCCGCCGGCCCCATCCGCGGGCGTCCGCATGTTCGGCTCAGACGCAATTGTTATATTTATCTCATGTCATCTCATGGATATTTTTCATTTAAGGCGACAGTGAGCAGACTTTTGTCTTTGATTATGTTTTTTTAGACATAATGCATAAAAACGTCTTTTTGCATCGGTAAAAAAAAACATAATGAACAACTTGAAAAAACATATTGCGGAAATTTCCATTTCCTGTATTAAACAATTAAATCTTTGTATACATAGTCACCCGTAATAACGCCACCTTACTAACAATATTATGAGGAGCCACTATGAACGCTGAACAAGAAAGCCGAAAGTCGGTGGTAGAAGACTCTCGCAAGTCTCACGGCGTGAATCGCCGCAACTTCCTGCGCGGTTCCATCGCCGCCGTGGCGGTCACCGTGCCCGCCATGGCGCTCAGCGAAGTCCAGAACGCCGCAGCCGCCCCCGCCGCTCCCCAGGCTCCCGCCGCTCCCGCAGCCCCCAAGGCTCCGCCGGCAAAATCCCTCCTCGTTCTGCGCAAGAACTGCACCGGCTGCAACAGCTGCGTGTACGCGTGCAGCCTTTTCCACGACGGTCACGTGCGTCCGGCCACGGCCCGCATCTACGTCCGCCGCGTGAAAGGCATCGTCGACGTGCCCAACATCTGCTGGCACTGCCTGGACGCCCCCTGCGTGGAAGCCTGCCCCGTCACCCCCCAGAAAGCCATCTACAAGGATAAGGAAAGCAACGTCATCAAATTCACCGATGAAAAGCTCTGCCTCGGCGCCAAGTGCAACAAGTGCGTCGACGCCTGCCCGCCGCAGTATCTGCGCGTCCACCCCGAAACGCTGCGTCCGCTCTTCTGCGACCTGTGCGGCGGCGATCCGCAGTGCGTGAAGGCTTGCGCCCGTCAGGCCAGAGAAACGGGCGAAGTGCTGCGTTCCGACCCCAGAGTGGGCGGCGTGCATCGCAGCTTCCGCGACGTAACCCCCGACGAAGCCGTCGAAGGTCTCATCAAGTCCCTGTACTATCCCAATGTCGAAGGCGAACGGAGGTAAATTCTCATGGCAAATCATAAGGGCGGACATTTCGGCAAGATTCTCGACATCGATCTGACCAGCGGAAACATCAGCACCAAAGAATACGACGAAGCCCTGGCCCGCAAGTTCCTGGGCGGCACCGGTCTCGCCACCTATTATCTGTACAAGGAAGTTCCCAAGGGGACGGATCCCATGTCTCCGGAGAACCTGCTCATTCTCTCCTCCGGCCCGCTGTGCGGCACGGAATGCCCCGGCGCGCGCCTGTCGGTGAACTTCAAGAGTCCCGTTTCCGGCGGCCTCGGCAACTCCTACGTGGGCGGCGGATTCACCTCCGACCTCAAGTGGGCCGGCTGGGA
Source organism: uncultured Mailhella sp. (assembly GCA_944324085.1). Lineage (GTDB taxonomy): Bacteria > Desulfobacterota > Desulfovibrionia > Desulfovibrionales > Desulfovibrionaceae > Mailhella. The sequence goes on from CALUUX010000028.1 coordinate 31,455, forward strand.
CATGGTCATCCTGCGCGGCAAGGCTCCCAAGCTGAGCTACATCTACATCAAGGACGATCAGGTGGAAATCCTTGACGCCGCCGCCATGGCCGGCAAGGACACCTACGAAACCGAAGAGATGATCAAGGAAGAAATCGCCGATCCCGACGCCAAGTGCCTCGTCATCGGCCCGGCCGGCGAAAATCTGGTTCCCGTGGCGGCCATCATGTCCGAACGCTTCAAGGCGGCGGCCCGTCTGGGCGGCGGCGCGGTCATGGGCAGCAAGAACGTCAAGGGCATCGCCGTGCACGGCACGGGCGCGGTGCCCATCGCCCAGCCCGAAGCCTTCCACAAGGCCGCCGAGCTGGCCATCAACATGAGCGCCAACATCGACCGCGCGCCCGGCTTCCGTCAGTTCGGCACCGCGCTCTCCCTGGATCAGAACGGCTGGTACGACACCCAGCTCGCCACCCGCAACTACCAGACCGCCTACTATCCCGACGTGGCCGGCCTGGGCGGCGAAGAAGCCACCCGCAACTTCTGGCAGAAGCACGCGGCCTGCCCCGGCTGCCAGATCCACTGCATGAAGTTCGGCGTGCTGCGCGGCACCGAAAATCATGACGGCCTCATCGCCGAAGGTCCCGAATACGAATCCGGCGTTATGGAAGGTTCCAACCTCGGCCTGGCCATGCTGGAAGAATCCATGCCGCTCATCGAACTGTGCGACGCCCTCGGTCTGGACAACATCGGCGCGGGCAACGCGGTATCCTTCACCATGGAACTGGTGGAACGCGGCATTCTCAAGCCCGAAGACATCGACGGCATCGACGCGCGCTTCGGCAACGCCGAGGCGGCCCGTCAGCTGTTTGAAGCCATCGCCTACAAGAAGGGCAAGGCCGGCGCGCTGCTCGGTCAGGGCACCTACGCCATGGCCAAGCAGATCGGCGGCGACGCGCCCAAGTACGCCTGCGTGGCCCGCAAGCAGGGCATCGCGGCCTGGGATCCCCGTAGCGCCCGCGCCATGATGCCTACCTACGCCCTCGGCCCCCGCGGCGGCGTGCACACCGACGACGGCAATCCCAAGGGCATAGCCGACCGCGTGGTGGGCAGTTCCTGCTGCCTGTGCTACTTCGTGCCCGGCACCTGGGCCAACCGCGCCAATTCCAACATCATCGACATGCTCAACCCGCTCTGCGGCTGGACCATCGACGACGCGGAATTCGCCCTGATCGGCAAGCGCATCATCACCCTGCAGCGCGCCTACAGCCATCGCGAAGCCGGCGACAGCCGCGCCAGCGACACGGCCTTCGACCGTTCCTTCACGCCGCTTCCCGAAGGCCCCAAGGCCGGCGCCAAGTGGACGAAGGAAGAATTCAAGAAGCTCCAGGACGACTATTACGCCTACTTCGGCTGGGACGACAACGGCGTTCCCACCGAAAAGTGCCTGAAGGAGTACGGCCTCGACTTCTGCATGGACAGCCTCAAAGGATAGACGCGGCCTTATGACGCTCTTCCGCCTCTCGTAAAAACGCCATGTCCACTGCTCTCCGCCGGAGGGCGGTGGACATTTTTACCTTTCGACGCCGGAGCATTTGCGCAACCGGCGTCGCGTGCGGTCGGAAAGGGCGTCAAAACGCGTGAACGATTCTCATGACGTCTTCGATCTCTGGAGGTCAGGCATGGACTGCAATCGCAGAAAATTCTTACAGGTCGTGGCGGGCGGCGTGGTGGTCGGCGGAGGACTCTCCTGCGTCGCCGGGCTGGCCTCGGGCAAAAACGATCTCTTGCGCCCCCCGGGGGCTCTTACGGAACCGGAATTTCTAGCGCGCTGTCAGCGTTGCCTGCGCTGCGTGGACGCCTGTCAGCCGGCGGCCCTCACGGCGGCGCATCTGGCCGACGGCCTGGGCAACGTGGGCACGCCCGTTCTTGACATAACCAAATGCATCCGCTGCATGGACTGCGTGCGCGCCTGCCCCAGCGGCGCGCTGAGCAAAGTTTCCGAAAACGATCTGCGCATGGGCGTGGTGGTCATCAACAAGGACGCCTGCCTCACCTATCTGAACAAACGCCGCTGCAGAAACTGCGTGAACGCCTGCCGCAAGCTGAAGGCCATCACGCTGGAAAAACGCCGCTGGCCCGTGGTGAACGCCGAAAAGTGCAACGGCTGCGGCGACTGCCTGAAACGCTGTCCCGAATACGACAAGGGAGCCCTTTATCTGGATCTGACCCAGATAAAACGCTTCGATCCGCCGAAGGAACGCGTGATCAGCAAGCTGGCCAGCCGCACGGAAGAAATTCCGCAGCCCACGTTCCGCGAATGGTTCGGCAAGCGCGTGGAAACCCTCAGCCGCGTCTACGGCTTGAAAAAGTGAGGCCCGCTATGCTCAGTTCCCCCCATCTTTCTCCCGAACAGCTCAGCCCGCGCACGGTGCTCGTGGTGGGCGGCGGCGTGGCGGGCATGCAGGCGGCTCTCAGCCTGGCGGCCCTCGGCACGCCCGTGCTTCTGGCGGAACGCAACGCTCATCTCGGCGGCCAGGTCATGCGGCTGGACAAGGTGTATCCCACCGATCACTGCGCCTTCTGCCCCACCTGGAGCATGGCGAAAGCCTGCTATGACGCCCCCAACGTGCGCGTGCTGCTCCACGCCGACGTCACCGGCCTTTCCACCGACGGCGAACGCGCCTTCGCCGCCATCGAGGTCCGGCCTCCGGCTATCGATCCTTCCGCCTGCCTGTTCTGCGGCAAGTGCGAATCCGTCTGCGGCAAGAAGGCCCTGCTCCGGCGCGACCCGCGCATGACCTGGGATCCGGCCCTGCCCCCGTCCGTCCGCGTCGACGAAACGCGCTGCGACGGCTGCGGAGCCTGCGTCCGGGCCTGCCCTGCGCAGGCCATCGACCTTCGCCGCGAACCGATCAGCCTCACGCTTCCCGTGGCCGACGTCGTCTACGCCACCGGCTTTGAAGAACCCGCGCCCGGCGATCCCGGCTACGCGGAGGAATTCGGCGCCCACACCCATCCCGACGTCTTCACCGCCATGGAGTTCGAAGCCTGGCACGGCGAGAGCCGCGCGCAGGACGTTCTCAGAACCCGTTCCGACGGGCGTCCCGTGCGCCGCGTGGCCTTCGTGCAGTGCGCCGGCGCCAGAGACGCGCGCCACCTCTCCTACTGCGCCGCGGTGTGCTGCATGCACGCCATGAAGCAGGCCCGCTGGCTCAAACGCCGCCAGCCCGAACTGGAAGTCACGCTCTTCTACACCGACCTGCGCGCCCCCGGAGCCCAGCAGGAAACCTACATGCGCGCCGGTCAGCGCGAAGGCGTGCGCCTCGTGCGCTCCCGTCCCGGCCTCATCAAGGAGTCGCCGCTGGGCGGCGTGGGCGTGCGTTACGAAGATCCCGCCACGGGCAAGGGCGTGGGCGAACGCTTCGACGCGGTGGTGGTCAACGGCGGTCTGGCTCAGTGCCGTCTGCCCGGCGCGTCCGACGAGACGGGTTCCCCCCGTCCCTTCGCCCGCTGCGGCTTCTGCGACGAACCCGTGGACGTGGCCGGAGCCGCGATTCAGGGCGTCGCCGCGGCCGCGAAGCTGGCGTTGAAACATCATCGCCCCGAAGGAGGTGCGGCATGAAGGTCTGTTTGTTCTGCGCCTGCATGGGCACGCTCTCCTCAACGCTTCCCGAAGCCGCGCTGCGCGAGGCTCTGCCCGACGTCCGCCTTATCGCGGCCGACCGGCTCTGCGACGCCGCGTCGTGCCGCAAGGTGCTGGAATCCCTGTCCGACCCCCTGCCTCCCCACGCCCGCGTGGTTGTGGCGGCCTGTTCCCGCGGGGCTCGCGGCGCGCAGGCTCTGGCTTGTCTGAAGGAAACCTTTCCCCTCTTCGCCGTCGATCTGGCCGACATCCGCGAAGCCTGCGCCTGGCCCTCGGCCGGCGCCGATCAGCGCGAACGCGTGGCGCAGGCCGCCGCGCTCATCCGCATGGCCTTCGCGCGTCTGGAACGTTCCCGCGCGGAACGCGTCGAGCCGGAAAGCGCGGACGGCGCGCTGGTGATCGGCGGAGGCCCCGCCGGCATGGCGGCCGCCTCCACGCTGGCCGGACTGGGCGTTCCCGTGACGCTCGCCGAACGCCGTCCCGCGCCCGGCGGCATGCTCAATCAGCTGGGCCGGCTCTTCCCCCGCATGGAAAACGCCGCCGACGTCAAGGCGTCCCTGCCTCTGGACGGCGTGGAACTGCTCGCCGGCTCGGACGTGATCGCCGTCCGGCGCGAAAACGGCGCGTGGCTCGCGGAGATACGCGACGCCAAGGGCGTCACCCCCCGCCGTTTCGGAGCCGTCATCGTGGCCGTGGGCGCCCAGCCGGTGCTGCCCGGCGGCAAGTTCGGTTCCGGCTCGCTCAAGGGCGTCATCAGCCAGATGGAGCTGGACACCCTGCTCAGCGCGGTGGAACGCGGCGCCAAAACCCCGGACAAGCTGCCTTCGCGCGCGGTGTTCATCCAGTGCGTCAACGCCCGCGACGACGCGGCCCCCTATTGCAGCAACGTGTGCTGTCCCACGGCCGTCAAGAACGCGCTCCGGCTGAAGGCTCTCTCGCCCGACGCGTCCGTCACCGTGCTCAACCGTCAGATGGTCATGCCGGGCGTCGCCCTGGAAGCCATGTACCGCAACGCCATGCGCGAAGGCGTGCGCTTCCTGCACGTGGACGACATGAACGACGTGCGCGTGGAAGGCGACGGAACCGTTCAGGCCGTGCGCCTGCCCGCCAGCCCCGACGGCGCGATCGAAACGCTGGACGCCGACTGCGTGGTCTGCTCCACGCCGCTGCGCCCGACGCCGGCCGCCGCCCGCCTGGCCGAAAGCATGGGACTGCGCGCGGACGGCATGGGCTTCCTGCTCGGGCACGAACCCGCCCATCCGCTGGAAAGCGACGGCGAGGGCACGTTCCTTTGCGGTTCCGCGCGCTGGCCGGCCTTCGTGCGTCAGGCCGAAGATCAGGGTCGGGCCGCCGCGGTCATGGCCGCCCGCTACCTGCGCGAACGCCGCATGCCCATGGACGAAATTCCCGAAGACGGGCCCGCGGCCTTCATCCGCGAAGCGCGTTGCAGCGGCTGCGGTCGCTGCGTGGACGCCTGGGCGCCCGGCGCCTGTCATACCGCCGAACTCCGCAACAGCCCCCTGGACGCCCAGCCGCGCCGCCGCTGCGGCTCGTGCGCGGCCGTCTGCCCGTGCGGAGCGGCCGTTCTGCCGGGAGCCCCCTCGCCCCGCGAAATCATGGCCGCTCTCGGCGCGAACCCTTCGCCGCAAAGGAGGCTTGCATGACGCAGGCGTCTTCTCAAGGATACATCTGCGCGTTCGCCTGCCGCTGGTGCTCCCTGCTCGGAGCCGAGCGGGCCGGACGCGACCGTCTTGAACTGCCCGCCGGCATCCGGCTCATTCCGGTGTCCTGCGCGGGCAGCGTTTCCGCCGACCACGTCATCCAGGCCCTCACGAACGGCGCGGCCGGCGTGGCCGTGCTGGGCTGCCATCTGGGCGGCTGCCGCCACAACGACGCCAACCGCGACGCCCACGCCCGTCTGGACGCGCTGGGCGCGCTGCTGGAAACCGTGGGCATAGACCGCCGCCGTCTGCTCGTCTCCTGGGGCACCGCCCACGAAGCCGAACAGTACGCCAAGCTCATGCGCGATTTCGCCGCCCTTCTGGGTTCCCTGCCGCCGGGCCTTGAACCCGCGCCCGCGGCCGACGGAACCCCGGAGAAAAATCCCCCCGCCGGACCGGATTCCGCGCCCGAAGAAGACGCCGCCCTGCGCGATCAGGCCGCCGAGGCCGTGCGCGACGGCGGCGCGGTGCTGGGCCTGCGCCGCACCGACATGGGCGTCGTTCCCGCGCTCTTTCGCGCGGAAGAGGAGCTGACCGATCTTACGGCCGGCCCCAAATGGCCCATGGCCAAACTGGCCGGGCTTCTTCTCAGGGACCGCGCCCTCGGCGAGGTTCAGGGCGTGGAGTTCCGCGCCCTGCGCGAAGAGGCCGCCGCCCTGGGCGACGTTCCCCTCCGCGTGGCCTGCCGCGCCTGCGACGCCCGCGCCCTGCGCGAACTCGTCGCGCTGCGCCAGTTCCCGGAAGAAACGCTGTCCATCCTGCCCGTTCCCTGTTCGGACGCGCGCAAGGAGGCCTGCGACTGCCCCCGTCCGCAGTGGCCCGGCGAAGAACTTCCTCCCGAGCCCGAAACCAGCGGCGACGATCTGGCGGCCAAGGCCGAGTTCTGGCGGGAACAGTTCTCCCGCTGCGTGCAGTGCCACTGGTGCCGCGAAGCCTGCCCGGTGTGCGTGTGCCCTTCCTGCTCGCTGGACAATCCTTCCCTCACGCCGCTGGGCCCGCAGGGTTCGCCGCTGGGGTATCATCTGTCCCGCGCCATGCACGTGGCCGACGCCTGCGCCCTGTGCGGAGCCTGTCAGGACGCCTGTCCCAGGCATCTGCCGCTTCTGAAGCTGCATCAGGCCGCGGCCCGCGCCCTCAGAACGTGGCGCTACGCCTCCGGCGAAAAACGCCTCTCGCCCCTGCGCGCCGAAAGGTGCATAGCCGCCGCCTCCGGCCCGGCCGTCCCGCAATGGAAGCATAATCTTGGAGGAAAATAAGCATGAATCGACCCTACCAAGAGATCTTGACCGCCCGCGGAGCCTTCCGGTGCGTGGAATGCGGAAAATGCGTCGCCCTGTGCCCCATGGCGGAAACCGCTCCCGAATTCTCGCGCCGCACGTCGCCGCGGGGCGTGGTTCAGCAGGCCCTGCGCGGCGAAGACGCGGCCGACATGCCCGGCCTCGTTTCCTGCCTCCAGTGCCGTTCCTGTTCTCAGACCTGTCCCGCCGGCGTGGACGTGGCCGGCCTCATCGCCGATCTGCGCGCGACGCTGCCGCAGCCCGTGCAGGTAATCTGTCCCGCCTGCGGAACGCCTCTGCTTCCCGCCGACGCGGAAGCCTATCTCGCGCGCGCCGCCAACGCCGGTGTCGAGAGGGGATTGTGTGACGCTCCGGGTTGTCCTTGCTGCCTCCGCAGGGCCTACGCGCGCAACAACCGCTGAGGTCAGACCCATCGTCCCCGCTTCATGCGGGAAGTTCTGAGAGAGATTGCCATGTCTGAAAAAATAAACATCCCGCGGGAAAGACTGAGCGAGCTTTTCCCGCCGACGAAAGCCACGGGTAGATCGGTCAACTCCAAGCCCGGCGTCGTGTTCGATCCGAGCCGCTGCACCGGCTGCGGCATGTGCGAAGCGGCGTGCGCCGCGGGCGGAGCCGGGAACAAGGGTCCCCGTCCCTCGCGCGTGCAGGTGCTGCGCGACGCCAAGGCGGGCACCAGCTTCGCCGTGCTCTGCCAGCACTGCCTGGATCCCCAGTGCATGAAGGCCTGCCCCAACGGCGCGCTTTCCAAGGGCAAGGACGGCATCGTCCGCATGGACAAGTCGCTGTGCGTGAACTGCGGCCTGTGCGTCGCCGCCTGCCCCGAAGCCGCCCCTCTGCGCGCCTCCGGCGGCGAAGTGGTGAAGTGCGACCTCTGCGGCGGTTCCCCCGCCTGCGTGGAAGCCTGCCCCAACGGAGCCCTGAGCTACACCCGCGGCCGCGGTTCCTTCTGGATTCCTCTGCTGCGCTGGGCCTGCCAGCTGCTGTGTTTTCTGCTGCTCGTGGTGGTGTTCGTGGGTTCGGTGTGTTCCATCAACCTCGTCACCTTCGATCTGGCCTGCCCGTTCGGCGTGCTGCAAAACGTGTTCTCGGCCAAGTTCATTCTGCTGAGCACCGTGATCTCCGCGCTGCTGCTCATAGGGCTCACCATACTCTTCGGCCGCGTCTTCTGCGGCTGGATATGCCCCTTCGGCTTCGTGCTTGACGTGGTGGACAAGATCATTCCCCACGGCCTGTTCCGCATGCCCCGCTTCCTGCGCAACCGCCTGAACAAGTACGGCGTGGGCCTGGGCGGCCTGGCCGCCGCCGGAGCCGTGAGCTCGCAGGCCTTCTGCACCGTGTGCCCCATCGGCACGGTGTGCCGCTCCTACGGCCTGAACTCCGTCATGGCCGGCGCGGAAACGGCCGTCGTGCCGGTCATAGCCGCGCTCAACCTCGGCGAACGCCGTTCCTGGTGCCGCTACTTCTGCCCCGTGGGCGCGCTCTTCGGCCTGGCCGCCAAAATCGGCCTGCTCCGCATCGAAATCGGCGCGACCAAGTGCAAGAAGTTCTCCTGCATGCGCTGCGCCTCCGTGTGCCCCATGGGCATCATTCCCAGGGAAAAGCTCGTGCAGGGCATCAGCCCCAAGATCGACATGTCGGAATGCATCTCGTGCCTGCGCTGCGTCAGCGTGTGCCCGCACAACGCCGCCAGAATCCGCTTCGCGTGGCAGAAACGCAAGGATTCCGGCGAGCTTCCCGTCGCCTGCGACAAAGCCAAGGAGAGCCGGTCATGAAACACTTCTTCCTGAACGCCATGGTCGCGGTCGATCTGAGCCGCGGCGTCGCGGAACGCCGTTCCCTGCCTGACGAGGTTCTCCGTTCCGGGGATCCGGCCCGGCTCGCCGCGCTCTTTCCCGACGCCCTCGTCCTGACCGCCGGAAGCCTCACCGGCAGCTTCGCCCCGGCCTCCGGACTGACCGTTCTTCGCGCCGACGGCAAAACGACCTTCGTCACCGGCCGCGTCGGCCGCGCCCTGCGACTCTGCGGACTCGACGCCGTGGTCGTTTCGGGCCGCGCCGAGTCTCCCGTCGTCCTGCTGCTGGACGAAAAGGAGGCCGTCCTGCGCGCCGCGGATCCCGCCCTCGACGCCGACGCCCAGCGCGCCGCCTTCGAACAGGCCGCCCGCGCCGCCTTCCCCTCCGGAACGGACGTCGCCCCCCTGCCCCTGCTCGCCGGCCCCGCCGCCTTTCTGGGTTGCGCCTCGCCCTGCCTGATCCACGACGTCGGCGTGGCTCCGCGTTCGGCCGAGGCGGCCGCCTCCATGGCGAAACGGGGACTGGTCGGATTCTGCTTCCACGGCGGGGCGGGCTTCGCTTCGCCCGTTCCCCTGGATTCGCCCCTGCGCGCGGCCGCGCCCGTCCAGCGCGTGACCGGCGCCACGCTCGCCGCCACGCTGAACGCCGCTTCCGACGCTCCCCTCGCGCGCGTCTCCGTGACGCCCGGACGCTCCCTGGCCTGCTTCGCCTGCCCCGCGCCCTGCGGTTTCTGGATGAGCCTCGACGACGGCTTCGTTCCCTGCACCGCCCCGGAAGCCCTGGCCGCCCTGCTGGCCGCCGGCGCCTCCGAAGAGCGCGTCGCCCGCCTCATGGCCATGGGCGAACGCTTCGGCGTGGACCCGCTGGCCCTCGTCTCGCTGGCCTCGGCCGCGACCCTGCCTTCCGAGCTTCGCGAATGCGCGGAAGCCGCGTCCCCGCTGCCGGAAAAAACGGAAGATCCCGCCCTCGACGCCCTGGCCGCGGAAACGGGCCTGTGCCCCTTCTTCCTCAAACGCTTCCCCGCGGCGAAGGCCGCCCTGGAAGCCTGGCTGGCCGCGGACAACGCCTGATCCATGCCGGCCGCCGCAACCATCAGGACAGACAACGCCATGTCAGACACGCCGTCCCCCCTTCTCTGGGAAGAAGCGCGCGACGAGAACGCGCGGGAAGACGTCTATCGCTTCCGTTACGAGCAGTATTTCTCCCAAAAGGAATACCTCCCCGGCACGGAACACGACGCCCGCCGCGTGTGGCTGCCTCATGACGAGGCTTCCCGCCACTTTCTCGTCCGCGCCGGGGACGGTCGCCTCGCGGCCGTGGGCACCGCCACTCCCGCCGACGAGCCTTCCCTGCTCGACGAATGGCGCGACATCTTCGAACTGGATCGCCTGAAGGAACTGCTCCCTCAGACCGTGATCGTCTCCCGCGTCATCGTGGCCAGGGAGGCGCGTCACACGTCCCTGTTCGGCCAGATGTGCCTGCGCCTCGCCGTCCTGCTGCTGGAAGAAGGCTATCGCTACGCCGTCCATTACTGCGCTCCGGCCATGACGCCCATGTACGAACGGCTGGGCTACCGCCTCTACGGACGCGGCAAAACCATGCGCAGCGGAGCCTTCCGTCTGCCCATGATCCTCGTTCCGGACGACGAGGCGTACCTGAAGCGCGTGCGTTCGCCCTTCCGCCGCATCGAGAGACCCGACGAGGAAAAGCGACGCGGCGCGGAACGCGCCCTGCGCGTCTGCCCGGAACTGGCCACGCTCCCCCTGTGCGCCATGACCGCGCCCAGCCGGGAACGGCGTCTCGTCGAACTGTGCCCGCCCCTGCGCCTCGCCGCCCCCGGGCTGCGACGCGCCGCGCTGCGCGGTTCGATCTTTCCCATGCGGGCCGGCGACTCCCTCGCCGCCCAGGGCGTGGACGAAGGTTCCTTTCTGGTGCTCTCCGGCCTCATGAGCGCGGGTTCCCGCCTCTGCGGCCCCGGAGACGCGATTCACAGCGGAAACGAGGCCGTGCGCGCCGAACGCGACTCCCTGCTGCTTTCCGCTCCACTTGACCCAGGAGACCGCTGATGTGGGAAGCCATTGTTGACAGAGAAACGGGCTTCCGGCTCTTTCGCCGCGAAGTTCTCGAAACCATACGCGACTGCCGCGTGCTCATCGCGGGCTGCGGGGGCAACGGCTCGGTCGCCGATCTGCTGGTGAGAACGGGTTTCACCAAATTCGGACTCATCGACGGCGACGTCGTGGAAGACACGAACCTCAACCGGCTGCCCTTCACCAGAGAAGCCGTCGGCCTGCCTAAAACCGAAGCCTGGCGACGCCATCTCAAGGCCGTCAATCCCGACGTCGAGGTAAGCGTCTGGACGCGCGGCGTCGGTCGGCGCGACGGCCCGTGGTTCGCCGACGTGCTCGCCGGACGGGGCTGGGAAGAAGGCGGCGGTCCCGTGGATCTCGTGTTCCTGGGCACCACCGACGTGGAAGCCAACCTCGTCATCGCCCGCTGCTGCGCCGCCGCCCACGTGCGCATGATCATCGGCCCGGCCTCGTCCGGAAGCTGGATCGTGGGCACCTTCCTGCACGGCGAAGGCGACGTCACCGTGGAGAGCCTCGCCGATTTCGGCACCGAAGGGCAGGCCCTCGAAGACATCGACTACGCGGCCCTGCGTCCGCGTTACCTCAAGGCCCTGGACTACCCCGGACGCGCGGACAAGCTCCTGCCCGGCGTGGCCAGAGCCATGCTGAGCGGCTCCCTGGCCGCCCGCTCCTGCGGCATCTTCGTGCGCATGACCAACGCCGCCATGGCCTTCGAGGCCGTGAAAAACGCGGCCGACATGCGCGGCCTGTCCCTGGACGGCGCGCGCGTGGTCAGCCTGCCGCAGGTTCAGATATTCGACCCGTATTCCGGGTGTTCCTATTATTACGACATCCAGCGCAAGACCGTGGGGATCCCCGACTGGCTCAGCGGCGACGTCCGCTGGGTACCTTGGAACGGCGGCAAGGCCGTTCAGGACGCCACAGGCTCCGCAGACAGATAAGGAGGAAAGCTATGCGATTCATTTACGGCGTATGGGACGGGACCGTCATCGGCGGGAACTCCGGCGTCTGCGGCCCGGATTTCCCGGAAGCCACGCTTGAATTCAACGGCGGCAACCCCGTGCTCGCCCTCATCGGCGACAGAGGCTTCGGCGCGTTCTCCGAACAGGTTTCCCTGCCCGCGCTGCTCTTCAAGCATCACGACGCGCTGGCCCGCCTTTCCTGCAAACGCTGCACCCCCTGCCGCACCGGTTCGGTTCTGCTCAGGGACGCCCTGCGCCAGGCCTGCGAAGGCCGCGGCGCGGACGTGGACTGGGGCCTGGTACGCCGCGTGGCCGAACAGATGCGCGAAAGCTCCCTCTGCGGCGTGGGCCGCACGGGCGTGATTCCCCTGCTCGGCGCGCTGGAACACTTCGCCCCGCTGCTCAGCGCCGACGCTCCCGCGGCCGCCGACCTCTTTTCCTACACCGAGGCCACCGCGCCCTGCGTGGAAGCCTGCCCCGCCCATGTGGACGTTCCCCGCTACATCGACGCCGTGCGCGACGACAGACCCGAACGGGCCGTGGACGCCGTGCTTGAGCATTATCCTCTCGTCGGTTCCTGCGGCCGCGTCTGCGCCCGTCCCTGCGAAAAGGCCTGCACCAGAAACGCCCTCGACGCTCCCGTGTCCATCCGCGCCATCAAGCGTTACGCCGCCGATCACACCCCCGTGGCCGATCGCGTCGCCGCTCCCGCCGTTCCCCATCCGGACGGCCCCGCGGAAGTCGCCGTGGTCGGCGCCGGGCCCGCAGGCTGGACATGCGCCTATCACCTGCTGCGCGCCGGGCACAGCGTGGACGTCTTCGATCCCGAAGCCGCGACGGGCGGCATGATCCGCTACGGCATTCCCAGCTATCGCCTGCCCAAACCCCTGCTCGACGTGGAATCCCAGACCGTCGAGGCCATGGGCGCGCGCCTGAACCGCGCCGCCCTGGGCAAGGACTTCTCCCTCGCCGATCTGAAACAGCGGGGCTACAAGGCCGTGTTCGTGGGCGTGGGCGCCAGCGTGGGCCAGCTCGCCCATCTGCCGGAAGACAAGAATCCGCCCGAAGGCTACGAAAACGGCATTGATTTTCTGCGTCGCGTCCATGACGGCGTGGCCTCCGGTCAGCTGCCCGCCCTGCACGGCGACGTGGTCGTCGTCGGCGGCGGCAACGTGGCCATGGACTGCTGCCGCTCCGCCGCCCGCATCACCGACGGCAAGGTTCACGTGCTCTACCGCCGCACCGAACAGGATCTGCCCGCCGACCGCGAGGAAATCGAAGACGCCGTTCGGGAAGGCGTGATCTTCCACTTTCTCACCAACCCCTCGGGCCTCGACGTCGCCGACGGCAAACTCGTCGGCGTGCGCGCGCTGAACATGCGCCAGGGCGAACCCGACGCCTCGGGACGCCGTTCCGTCTCGCCCATCGAAGGCTCCGAATGGACC
>CALUUX010000029.1 GCA_944324085.1 uncultured Mailhella sp.
GGCGGTCATGTGATCCTTCATGGCCTGCGTGGGTTCGGAGACGGTACCGCCGTGGCTTTCGATTTCGGCGATGGCGGCCTTGTCCATATCCTGGACGAGCTTCCACACGTCTTCAGCGGCCATCTTGGCGGCTTCGTTGAACCAGGCCTTGTCCTGATCAGGCAGGGACTGATAGAGCTTTTCGTTGATGAAGAGGCTGTGGATAACGAGGATGTGACCGGTCAGAGTGATCTGGGGGCACTTTTCGTACACCTTGGTGGAGGTGATGTCGGACAGGGGGCTGTCGCCGCCGTCAATGACGCCCTGGTCAACGGAGCTCATAACTTCGGCGAAGGGCATGGCCTGGCCGTTGATGCCGCATTCCTTGGCGAAGGTGGTGTACAGGGTGATGTTCGGCACGCGGAGCTTAAGGCCCTTGATGTCGTCAATGCTGTGAACGGGCTTCTTGGTGTAGAAATGACGGAAGCCGAGAGGGAACATGTTGAGCGTGCGGAGGCCGGACTTTTCCGTGAACCCGTCGGTGAGGAGGTCGAACACGCCGCCGTTGATGGCCTTGTAAGCATGTTCATAGCTGTCATACAGCATGGGGGTTTCCATCATGGCCATGGCGGGGTGGAAAGAAGCCACCTGCGTGCCGGTAGCGCACATTTCGATGGTGCCGCGGCGGGTATCGGCAATGTACTTGTCTTCCTTGCCGAGAGAGCTGTTGGGATAAACCTTAACCTTGTACTTGCCGTTGGAGAGCTTTTCAAGATATTCGCCGAACTTGTGCATGCCGATGGTTTCGGGTTCGCCCTCGGCTTTCATACCGGCGATCTTGATGACTTTGGCGGCCTGAGCGGTGCCGACCATAGCGGTGGCGCCAATCATCAGACCCATAATCAGGGAAAGAGCAACAAAGCGTTTCATAAGTCCTCCTCAGAACTTTTCTGATATGCCGCCTGGCATATGTGTTGCGACATGCCCGCGAACCAACGAACATGTCCTGCCCGCAGGACGCGTGCCTGCGTCTGCGAGTCTGTCTTTCGTGTACTATACTTCCGGGCTTTATGCAATATAAACGCCGGTCTTTTTATCCCTGCACGGAAGCGTTTCTTGTTCCAACTCCCGCAGAACTTTCGTCAAACGTAATGGACGGCAGCTGCTGGACGGTCTTACGTCCGGGACGGCACAGCTTCATCATGGCGTTAAGGTAGTCGCGACGTCTGTCCAGATAGAAGGCCAAGGGCTGCGAAAAATTCCGTCCCACAAGGCCGTCCACAAACAGCTGACTGATGTCCCGCTCGCGCAGCAGCACAAGCTGCGAACGGGCGAAGACGGTACGATCCGCCTGACTCATATTCTTCACAAGACGACGGAAAGCGTCCTGCGCGCGCGGCTGATAGAACCAGAAGTACATGAGGTCAAGCGCGTTGATGATGAGGGCCAGTTCCAGTTTTCTCGCCTCGCCGCTCAACTCGTCGGCGCGGGAATCGGAGCGGGCCAGTTTAATAAGAATATCCTCTTCGGGGAAAAGCAGTTCAAGTCTGGTGTAACAGGCGAACACGCGGGAAATCTTGCCGTCATAATCCCACCGGCGCATGCGTCGGTTGTTCTGACTGTCGGCGTAACCCTCAATGACGGCGGCCACGGTATCGGAAGCGAGCTTGGAGATGATGGCCGCGCTGGGCACCGAGTAGAACAGCGGATCTTCCACGCCGCAAAGCAGCAAAATGGCCACAAACGCCTGATTGTACCACGACGACACGGGAATGGCGAGCGCGCTGCGGAACAGGTTGCCTATGGCGGCTTCGCGCGGGAACCCGCGGTAGATATTATGCGTACAGATGTAAATGGCGTTCACGAAGTTCAGCACCGCGAACACGATGCCGGGATGTTCACGCACGCTGAGCCCGCACAGATCTTCCAGCAGCCACACGCGCACGATGACTTCAAGAAGCGCGACCGATATGCCGGTATACATGAGCGAATCGCATATACGGCTGATGCTCACGTGATCCTTCCAGCGCAGCAGCGTGTTGCGGGTGGTGCCGTTGCCCGCCACCACCATCTGGATGATGTTGCGTATGCCCGTGATGCCGAACCAGATGAACGTGCCGAACCACGCCAGGAACCACCAGTCCTGCGTGTACAGGAACGAGGCCACGGAAGGAATGAATCCGGCCATGACCTTGATCCAGTTGGTCACGGTAGTGCTCAAATAGGCGGATCCAGGTTTCTCTTCCTTGCGCGGCTCCTTGGCGTCCAGCAGACCGTTGGCGGAGGGAGTGTTTATGCCGCCAAGGCTCACCACGTTGCCGTGACGCGTGATCTGACTGTTGTCGTCAGGCAGCCAGGCCCGGTTTCTGGCCTGACGGAAATGGCGGAATCCAGGGATGCGACGCACGGCGCGGGTAAAACCTGAAACGTTTTCCCTGTCATCCTCGTAGCTCACGCGTTCCTCAATGCGGGTGTACACGGGAATTTCGCCCACGTACTCGCTGTTTTCCCGCAGCGTCTTTTTCGCGCGCGAGGGAAGCGTTTCCGTGTAGACGAAGCCCATGCCGAAAGAACGACCGTTGTTGTCCCTCGCGGAGTTGGAGCCGATGCGGCTTTTCAACGGATTCTTGCGGTAATACTCCCAGAGCGTGGGGATATTGCTCTGAATATGACGAAACTTTTCGGCTCGTTCCGTCTCTCCCCGCTCTTCCAGAGAATCAAGGATCTCATGCACCATCTGCTTGATGCGAGGCCCGCGACCTTCATTGAGCACGCGTTGAAGCTCGTTAATGGCGGGCAGATCGTTGAGCAGCCCCTCATGCCAGTCTTTCAGGTTGAAAAGCTCCAGATGGGTGATGCAGCAGTCGCAGTCATAGAGGAGTTCCAACACGTCGCGCACGTTGAGTCCCGCCAAGTTGAGAATAAGGCGATAGCCGGTATGCTGCGTGGACAGCTCCTCCACCATCTGCGCGGGCGTCCGCGCGAACATGGCGGGAACCCCCTGCTCCTGCGCGCCTATGAGAGGAAGGTCCGACCCTTCCAGCCAATCGC
The DNA here is from genome assembly GCA_944324085.1 of uncultured Mailhella sp. GTDB lineage: Bacteria > Desulfobacterota > Desulfovibrionia > Desulfovibrionales > Desulfovibrionaceae > Mailhella. The sequence continues at coordinate 3,031 of CALUUX010000029.1, forward strand.
GGGCGATCACCGCGCTGGTCAAACCGTCCAGAGCGATAATCTCGCGCTCGGCCTCGCCCGACGCGTCGTCTCCGGCGGCCACTTTCTCCTTGAGGACGCGCGCCCTCTCGCGGACAAAAGGAAGAATATAGCTGTGAATGCATTCGGCCAGATGTTCGAACGACGGCTGGCCGAGCCCCACGCAGGCCATAAAACGCCCCGATTTGAGCTCGGGAATGTCCATGCCCCACGCGGCGGAAAGCTCCGCGCGTTTTCCGGCGTTCCAGCGATCAAGGGCCTCAAGAGATCTGGCCTTGCGCCACTCCACGGCTTCGCGCCCCTCGGCGATGAGGGCCTGCATTTTCTCCGATTCCAAAAATTCCAGAAAATCCGCGGACGCGCTGAAACCGCGAGGCACCCACACCATGCTCACGTAACGGCCTCGGAACGGACAACGCACCTCAAGCCCTACGCGCACATGAATGCCCATAATGGCCGCCGCGTCCAGAATTTCCTTGGCAGCCGCATAGTCAATGTAGTTGGAGTACACCACGGTAAGGTAGCGCAAGCCTTTGATCCACGCGTCCATGATGAGGTGCGTGGGGGTCTTACGTCCGCGGGAATGGGCGTCGTACACATGGTCGTCGAAGGAAAGCTGATTCCAGTCTTCCGGCATTTCCGGCAGATGATACCGCGCGAGCATCTTGCGCACCACGCGCGGAGTTCCCTGCGCCGCCTTGCGGAAATCGTGGGCCAGCTTAAGCTGCGTCAGCGGAGAATCCTGCGCCCGAACGAGGTCCTTCATGATCTGAAGAAGCACGCGAGCCGTGTTGCGGCGGAGCATGGAGTGCGCGCTGCTCATCACCTCGTCATACAGAGCCTGAAGCGCCATGATTCTGTCATCGGCCTGGCCGACTTCCAGATTGGTGAGAAGATTGATGACCGCATAGGCGACGCGCGAAACTCGGGAAATCACCAGCCCCTTGATGCCGTGCGGATGCAGGTTGGCGTCGAACACCCGGCTCTGAGCCTTGTCCGGACATTCCAATATTCTGTTGACCAAGGTCAGGATTTCTCTATCCTGCCTGTCAAAATAGAAATCTACCGACATGCTGTGCCTCTTCCCCCTGTTGTCCATGTCGCGGAACGCCGCGCGTTTTCCTGTGGAAACGCACCATCCGTCCGTCTCTCCACGGCGCGTCGCCGCAGGGAACAAATCCCCGGTCGCCATAAAAATTCTTCACGGCGCGTTTTTTTCAATGCTAAAGGAAATAGGAAGGAAAGTGTAGTCTTTGTTACGCCAATGTGTCAATAGTGTTTTTTTTCACAGATCGTTTTCCAACATCATTCTTTCCTCTTGCCGAAGCCGACACTTACTTTTATACTCCGGACACTTTCCCGCAGGACAGTCTATGAGCAGAGCAGACAGCCGAAAAAAAAATCTCCTGGAGTTCCTCAACAAACGCGGTTACGCCACCATTGAGGAACTGGCGCAAAATTTTTCCGTCACGCCGCAAACCATGAGACGCGACATCAATCAGCTTGCCGACGAAGGTCGCGTGCAACGCTTTCACGGCGGCGTCGGCATGCCCCTCAGCACGGAAAACATCATCTACGATCAGCGCAAACTTCTCTTCACCGAAGAAAAACGCCGCATCGCCGAGCTGCTTTCCCATCACATTCCCGACGGAGCCTCGCTCTGCATCAACATAGGCACCACCACGGAAGCCGTGGCCTTCGCCCTGCTCGGACACAAAAACCTGCGCATTCTGACCAACAATCTCAACGTAGCCCGCATCTGCGCGGGCAATTCCTCCTTTGAGGTCATCATAGCCGGCGGCACGGTGCGTTCTCACGATCTCGGCGTCATAGGTCCGGAGACCGAACACTTCATCCGGGAATTCCGCATGGATTTCGGCATCATCGGCATTTCCGGCATCGACGCGGAAGGCAATCTTCTCGATTACGACTACAGAGAAGTTTCCGTGGCCCGTTCCATCATCACTCATTCACGCCGAGTCTTCCTCGCGTGCGACAGATCGAAGTTCGGCCGTCCCGCCATGGTCAGGGCGGGACACGTCAGTCAGCTGGAAGCCATCTTCTCCAACGGCCCTCTGCCCGCCGCCTGGCAAAACATGATACAAAAAGCGGGCACGCATCTTTATCTCGCGTGAAGCGGCAACGCCCGCGCGGTCTTCCGTTCCCCGCCGTCATTTTCGTCCCGCTCCTTTCCTGGACGAGCCGTTCGGCTTTGCGCGTTCTGCGGCACTGAGCTGGCGACGTGACCTTATGGACAAGATATGGACGTAGCCGCGAATGCGACATGCCTATCTTGTCGGCCTCTGTGCCGGAGCCTGACGGTTCGGCGAGTTGACGGACACGCTTGATCGTTTTTCGCGTCACGCTGGTCTGCGCCGCCGCTGACGCTTCTCGCGGTCAGACGAACGCGTCGTCCGTCGCGGCCCCGGAATCGCGCGCCGCGCTTTCCAAAAGCGCCAGTTTGACGAAGCCCTCCCCATATTCGCGGAACATGCCCAGCGCGTCCGCATGCCGCAATGAGGACGGCACGCGATTCACGTTGGCCTGGCGCACATATTCCCACGGCCGGCCGAGACGCGCCACGTTGTTCTGACGGCTCCACGCGGCCCGCTCGTAAGGAATGTAGACGTTGAGCCAGCGAAACACCTGCGGCAAAAAACGCGGTCCGCGCACTCCTACAGGATCCAGCGTCACCAGAGCGTCCACGCGCGCGGAGGAACAGGCGGGAATCACGTCCCTCGCCAGAGAACTCCCCCCCCAACTGTGCCCTATAAGCACCGAGCGACGCGACGCCGCGCCATACCGACGCAGCAGACGACGCGCGGAGGAAAGTTCATCGTATTCCCGATAGAACACGTCGAATCCCGGCCCCAGCAGCGCGGAAATTTCTCCAACCACGGCATAGGCCCGTCCAAACACGCCGTCCGTAAAGCCACCCATCACAAGACAGAAATCGCCGAGGGCATCGTCCGACGCGTTGTCCAGCCTGTCCATGAAACGCTTTTCTTCCCCGGCCGAGCGGACGCGCGCGCCCATGCCCCATAACCCGAGCAGACGCTGCGGATTCCTTTTCCAGCGATATGAAAGAACGACGGCCATCCTCCACCCCCCTTGCGTTGCGCCTCTTTCCGCGCCGACGGCGGTTTTAACAAAAAGAGCCACAGGATAACCATGGCGTCAAGTATTCTCGGCTCGAAACGATCGGGGCGAATCCAGACGTCCACGGCCCCAGCCCGGACAACGAACGCCCCGCTTCTGAAAAAACGCCGCGCCTTCCGCCGCCTTGACGCAAAAAGGGCGACTCCCGCCGAACGCCGACGGAAGTCGCCCTTTCTCAGATTTCGCAGACTATCAGTTTGCGGCCCTGGCCGCGGCAAGTTCCAGAATCTTGAGCGTCATGTCAAGCGACTTGCACAGCGAAGGAACGGGCAAAAATTCCGCATTGGAATGAAAATTCAAGCCGCCCGTAAAGTAATTGGGCGTGACCAGTCCCTTGGCGGAAAGCACGGATCCGTCAGTGCCGCCGCGCATGGCGATGGTTTTGGGTTCCACGCCGATGGCTCGCGCGGCTTCGTACATCAGATCAATGGGCGCGCGGTCCTCGCCCAGAGAAGAGGCGATGTTTCCATACACGTCCGTAAGCGTGACCTTGATCTTCGCTCTCTTGTGCCGAACTCGCATGAAGTCCACCACGTCCAGCACGTACTTTTTGCGGGCTTCGTAGCATTCCTTGTCGAAATCGCGGATGTTCATGTGCAGCGTGCAGCGACTGCTGTTGCCGTCAATGCCCGTAAACCACCAGTAACCTTCCTTGCCGTCCGTATGCTCAGGCGTCTGCTTGCGATCAAAGCAGCTGATGATGTCCGCGGCCACCAGCAGCGGATTCACGAGAACGCCCTTGGCCGACATGGGATGCGCCGTCACGCCCTCGATCTCAAAAAGCACGCTGCCGGCGTTGAAGGTTTCATACACCAGCTCTCCCACGGCGCAGCAATCGATGGTGTACGCGAAGTCGACCTTGAACTTGTTCAAGTCCAGCAGTTTGGAACCGCAGAGACCGATTTCCTCGTCGGGAACGAACGCCACACGGATATCGCCATGGGGACGATCGCCGGAGGATAGCACGTGAAGCATGGTCATCACATTGGCGATGGCCGCCTTGTTGTCCGCGCCCAGCACGCTGGTGCCGTCGGTAAAAATGATGTTCTGCCCCGCGTAGGCCGCCAGTTCGGGATGTTCGGAAAGACGCAGCCAGATATCCTTACCGGCGTTAAGGCAGACGTCGCCCCCCTCATACCGCATCAGCTGCGGGTGCACTTCCGGAGAAAGCGCGACGGGAACCGTATCCAGATGCGCCACAAAGCCCACGGTCGGGGCTCCCGGAACATTGCCGGGAAGTCTGGCCGTCAGAATGGCGTGCTCGTCGAGTTCGATGTCCTGCAAACCCATGGCCTGAAGTTCGCGTTCCAGCAGCCTGGCCAGCTCACGCTGACCTTCAGTGCTGGGCACCACGCCTGCGGAAGCGTCGCTTTCGGAAGGAACCGCGACATAGCGCAGAAAACGTTCCGTCAGTTCTTCAGCGTATTCATGATTCATGATTCTTGCCTTCTTTCAGATGACGTTACTTGACGGGAGGATAGACGTAGCCGCTGTCAAAGCCGAGCGGAATGCCTATCATCCAGAACGCGTACAGCACGATGGTGAACACCACCAGAAGCGTCAAGGTATAAGGCAGCATCATGGAGCAGAGCGTGCCCACGCCCGTAGCCTTGGCGTACTTCTGGCAGTACATGATAAGAAGAGGATAAAATGGGAACAGCGGCGTGGACACGTTCACGGCGGAGTCGCTCACGCGGAAGGCCGCCTGCGTCAGTTCGGGAGAAATGCCCAGCATCATGAGCATGGGCACGAAAATGGTGGACAAAATGGCCCATTTGGACGTGGCCGACGTGATGAGAATGTTCAGCAGACCTGTCAGCAGGATGATGCCGAACAGCGTCAGGCCGGAAGGCAGGCCCATATTCTTCAAAAATTCCGCTCCGGCGATGGCGAGCAGCGTGCCGATGTTGGATTTTCCGAACACATAGAGGAACTGCGCGGCAAAGAAGGCGAAGACGATGAAGGAAAGCAGCATGGTGAGCACGTGTTCCATAGACTTGATCACAGACGTGCTGCTGGTAAACGAACCGGAGGCGAAACCGTACGCCAGGCCAGGAACGGCGAAGAACAGGAAAAGCAGCGGCACGATGGCCTGCATGACCGGAGCCTTGGGGCTGGTCAAACTGCCGTCGGGCGCGCGGAACAGGGAATGTTCCGGCCAGCACAGGGCAAAGAACAGCAGAATGAAGGCCAGCCAGGTAAGGCAGGCAATCCGGAACGCGCGCTGCTCTTTGGGGCTGATGGAATTGAGCTGAAGGTCGGGATCGTTTTCCAGCCCGCTGTCCAGCGGCATGGTCATGCGCAGTCGGGGTTCCACGATCTTATCGGTCACGTACCAGCACGAAGCGATGACGAAAAACGTGCCGCCCAACGCAAAGAAGTAGTTGCACAGCACGTTGACGGAGTAGGTCGGATCCAGACTCTGAGCCGCGGCCTGCGTGAAGCTCTGCATGACGGGATCGATGATGGACGGCGTGTAGCTGGCCGTAAAACCGCCCGCCAGACCGGCAAAGGAACAGGCGATGCCCGCCAGAGGATGACGGCCGCACGAATAGAAAATCAACGCGGAAACCGGCATCAGCACCACGTAGGCGGAATCAGAAACGATGTGGCAGAGAATGGAAACGAAAATAACGGCCGGGGTGAGGATCTTGCGAGGAATGACGCTGAGCAGTTTTTTCAGCAATACATGAATGAATCCACTGCCTTCGGCGATGCCTATGCCCATGGTGGCGACGATGGTCATGCCCAGCGGAGGGAAGTTCATGAAATTTTTGACCGAGGACACCACAAGGTCAAGAAGATTCTTCGGGCTGAGCATATTGAGAACCCGAATGGTTTCGCCCGTGCTCGGATGCTTGTAGTCAAAAGAGATAAACGACAAAAGGAAAGAAAGAATAATGGCGATCACCAGCGCGTAAATAAAAAGCATGGTGATGTGCGGCAACTTGTTGCCGGCGGCTTCCACGGCATTGAGGAAGCGGTTCATAGCCCCTATGGGCTGTTCTGTTTTTGACATATACGCACTCCTTGGACGACAAAATTCCGGCGTCCGGATACTACGGACGCCGGGCTCGAAAACGTCAGCAAGGTATTTTGCCCATTTTTATGTCTGGACGCAAGCAAAACCCCGGCGGCATGAATAAAAAAAACTTGCCAGCCGAGATTCCACGGTTCCCGCCGCAGACGTTGTTCACATAAGCGTCTTTTTCTTGAGGTTGTGCGATGTTTCACCATTCGCGCAACGCTCATTGCGTCGCCTATACCTTGCTCTCGGTTGTTTAGCAATGATATCATGCAGAACGATGTCACATAGTTGCGCGTCGCGATGCGTCCCGAAAAGCGTCACGCGCTCTTCGCGGCGCACGTTTCCAAACGCGCTTCGCCCACCTCGAAAGCGGAAAAAACGGCGCGCGTTTTCTCGACCGAAACGATCTCGACCATGAAGCCTTCCCAGAGGGCACGACGGCAGACAGGCTTAACGCTGCAACCATTGGAAGAGCACCCATGGATAAGGTTCCAGGATCTTGGGGGAGAGGAATTCGCGTCGAGACGGAATCCGCGGGAGGAGACGACAGCCGGACAAGCGGCGAAGGATTCCGCACGACACAAATTCTTTAAACAGAAAAGGGAGTTACGACACATTATCGTAACTCCCTGAAATTCTGGTCGGGATGACTAGATTTGAACTAGCGACCCCTTGAACCCCATTCAAGTGCGCTCCCAGACTGCGCTACATCCCGACTCTGGCACCGACGAAGAAGTGGAGCTCATGATCAGAATTGAACTGATGACCTCATCCTTACCAAGGATGCGCTCTACCAACTGAGCTACATGAGCTTTTCGTCTCTCGGCAGGGGTGAACCTACCTAAACGCCCCCTGTCCGTCAAGCGTTAACAACAACTTTTTTTAATTTTTTCTTATTTCGTCACCTTAGCGTAAGTTTTCGAACAAGACTCTCTTCGCTGTTACGCAAAAAATTCAACAGGTTGCTTTTTCCATTTTCTTTACCAAAAACATCCGCGCCCTTTATCGCCAGCGACCAGAACGTTCGTGTGGCCAGCTCTTCCGGCCTGGACGCCGCGCTTCCGCGCACTAACGGACACCCGAAACGCAACGCCATGGCCGCCGTTTCGGCATTGGTCAACCCGTGCCTGGCGCATGACGTGAGTTCCAGCGCGACACCCCGCTCCGCGGCAAACGCCGCGGTTTCCTCATCCACGAGGCCTGGATGAGCAAGAATGTCGGCCCCCGCTTCTATAGCCGCGATATTGGTGCCTACCTCCACCTGGTCGCCGATGGTTTCCCCGTACACAAGGACCAGTTCCGCTCCGGCCGCGCGCGCTTCCTTGACCGCTGAGGGCAAAAGCACAGGAGGCACATAACGCAACTCCACTCCCGTCCGCGCCTCGACGTTGGCGTAAAGACTGAGACGTCGAACCCCCGCCGCCAGCGACGCCACACGGGAAAAATCCGTGCCGTCGCTCGGCAGAACAAGTCCCGCGAAACGAAGCCCGGCCAGGGCCGCACAGCGCAGAGCCAAGGCCGCGTTCCATCCGCCAGCGGCCCCATCCGGAGAAAGCGAGATATGAAAATCCATCATAAAAATAAACACTCCCTGTTCATCCATACCGAGACAGTCCGAAAAAGAAAAGAGCTTCCGGCCCCTCTCCGGCATTTGCGCTCGAAAAGGGTTTAATGTATGCTGTCCCACTATTCCTATTGATTACACTCACTGAGGGACACCATGACCAAAGAAAAAAAATATTCCACCCTTCCCGCCTCTGAAAAGGCTCCCGTCATTCAGAACTGGCTGGCCGAACACAAGGCCCGCGATCTGGCCGTGTTTCGCCTGCCTGAAGGCAACCCGCTGGCGGACATCGTCATCATAGCCTCCGCCTCCTCCGCGCGTCACGCCAGAAGTCTCGCCGACGGACTCTCGGAAATGTGCAAGCAGGAAAAATTCGAAATCCTCCGCACGGAAGGCTATCAGGAAGGCCAGTGGGTGCTGGTAGACCTCAACGACATCATTGTTCACATCTTTCAGGAGCCCGTCAGAGAACTGTATCGTCTGGAATCTCTCTGGTCGGGCGCCGAATCGCTGCCCGCCACGGCAGAGGATGGAAAGGAGAATCATTAATGCCCGCACTGAAACCCATTCTGTTTCTTATTCTTGACGGCTACGGCCTGGCTCCCGCCGGTCCGGGAAACGCCGCCAGCATCGCGCGCACGCCCACGCTCGATCGTCTGTTTTCCATGCCGGAAATGGGACGACTGGACGCTTCCGGGCGTCAGGTCGGTCTGCCTTCCGGCTTTATCGGCAACTCGGAAGTCGGTCACCTGAATATCGGCGCCGGCCGCATCGTATATCAGGATATGACCCGCATCGACATGGCCGTCGAAAGCGGGGAGTTGTTCCGCAATCCCGTGCTGCTCGACATGTGCGAACGCGTCCGCGCCCGCAAAGGCCGCATCCACTTCTGCGGTCTGCTGTCCGACGGCGGCGTGCACAGCCATATACGCCACCTGTTCGCGCTGCTAGAACTGGCCCAGCGCGAAGGCATTCCCGCGCTCGTTCACGCCTTCCTCGACGGTCGCGACACGCCCCCCTGTTCCGGCGTCGACTACATCGCGCAGCTCGAGCCCGTCCTTAAGAAAACCGGCGCCAGACTCGCCGATATGGTGGGACGCTTTTACGCGATGGATCGCGACAAGCGATGGGAACGCGTGGAACAAGCCTGGAATATGCTCGTTCACGGCCAGGGACAGCGGGTGAGCGACGCGACTCAGGCCCTGCGCGACGCCTACGCCGAAGGAGAAACCGACGAGTTCCTGAAACCCCGCATTCTGCTCGATCCTTCCGAATCCGTCATCCGCGACGGCGACGGCGTATTCTGCTTCAACTTCCGCGCCGACCGTGGCAGAGAACTGGTGCGGGCCCTGACGGATCCGGATTTCACCGGCTTCGACCGCGGCGCCATGCCCGATATGGCCGCCGTCGCCTCCATGACCTCGTACGAAGCCTCGCTCACCGCGCCTGTGGCCTTTACCAAGGACAACCTCCACAAGACCATGGGAGAACTGGTTTCTTCCATGGGACTGCGTCAGCTGCGTATCGCGGAAACGGAAAAATACGCCCACGTCACCTACTTCTTCAGCGGAGGCCGTGAGACCCCGTTCGAAAACGAAGACCGCATTCTTGTGGAATCCCCGCGCGATGTGGCCACCTATGACCTCAAGCCTCAGATGAGCGCGGAAGAAGTGACGGACAAACTTATCGCCGCCTGGAACAGCGGCAAGTACGACTTTGTGGTGTGCAATCTCGCCAATCCCGACATGGTCGGACACACCGGCGTTCTCGAAGCCGCCGTCAAAGCCTGCGAAACCGTGGACGCCTGCGTGACCCGCATTGAAAAGGCCGTCCTGGATCGCGACGGCATCCTGTGCATCACGGCCGATCATGGAAACGTGGAAAAAATGATTGATGAGGAAGGCCGCCCCCAAACGGCCCACACGCTGAATCAAACCCCGCTCCTCATTGTGGAAAAGGGAAAAAGTCATCCTGTCGCCAACGGAAAGCTGGGAGACATCATGCCTACCCTGCTCACGCTCTGGGGCGTTCCCGTTCCCGCCGAAATGACCGGAAACAATCTGCTGATCTGAACCGGAAGGCGCGGGCGCGATTTCTCCCGCGCCTTCCCCTCCGAAACGGCTTATGGAGAATGGAATGACCTACGACGAACCAATAAAGCCTGAAAGCATGGCCCTGCTCTTTATCTATGTATGCCCGTACTGCCAGAACGAAGTGGTGCTGGTTTCTCCCGTGCAACCCATGACCGTGACGTGCGGAGCTTGCCGCAACAACTTTCCCATCGTTCCTGTGGACGAACGCACGGTCCAGTATGTGCACACCATGCTTGCGGACGGCAAGGCCGCCGTCAATCCCAATTTCTAACCTCCGCCAGCCAAAGGAAAAGCCTGCCTTCCCCGGCAGGCTTTTCCTTTGTTTTTTGTGTTATCCATCCTGTCTAGAATAATATTATCGTCTTCTACATCTTATCACGACGGCATAAAAAAATGAACGCTTCTCGCACCAAAGAACGCTGCAAACGTTGGATTGTCTTTTTTTTCAGTCTGTTTTTTATGGGAAACGGCATAGCCATGGTCACCAACGCCCAACTAGGCACGACGCCAATTTCCAGTGTCCCCTACGTTGTCGGTAAAATTTTCGGCTTTTCCATGGGAACCGGCACGTTTACCGTTAATATCCTCATGCTGCTCGCTCAGATTCCCCTTCTCGGCAAGGCGTTCAGACTACGTCAGTTTCTCCAGTTGCCCTGCGTTTTCGTCTTCAGTATTTTCATCGACATCGGCATGTGGATCACGCATTCCCTCATTCCAGAAACGTGGCCCATGTGCATATTCATGACGCTTGTCGGCTGTCTCATCATGGCGTTCGGCATCATGCTGGAAATTACCAGCAGCACCATGGTCATCCCCGGCGAAGGCTTCGTGCTGGCTCTCGCCTATCGCTTCAAACTTCCATTCAGTAATTTGAAAGTCATCAACGACGTGTCCCTCGTGATCCTTGCCGCGCTACTTGGCTGGTTCTGTCTTGGAAAAATCGACGGACTGCGGGAAGGCACCGTCATTGCGGCCTTCCTTACCGGTGTCTTCATCCGTTTCTTCAGCCGCTGTTTCCGCATGAAAATAGAACGCTGGTTCAAACGGTAAACAAAAATTTTTCTTGACCACGGGGCAATCCTTTTCTACAACACTGAGAGCGCGCTTATAGCTCAGCTGGATAGAGCAACTGCCTTCTAAGCAGTGGGTCGCAGGTTCGAATCCTGCTAGGCGCACCAGACATTTCAAGCACTTATAAGAGAAATCTTGTAAGTGCTTTTTTTGTGCATCAGAAAAAGGAAAACAACAGAAAAAAAACGACTCCAATACAATGGCACCTTCACCAAGAAATGTGCCATAAGGATTGTGAAGGCGCAAGAGAAATGAGAATCTTCCGCAAGAGAAATGAGAACGTGCCAGAGCATTTTTTATGCTTTGGCACGTTTTTTGAATTAAGATTTTAGGGGCGTGGGCTGTGTGTCAAAACATACACGAAACCACGCCCATTTTTCAGCCCTCAATAATCCAGCCCGCGAAGTCCCCGAACCTGAAAACCTCCACGGCGTCCTCTCCCAGCTCTCCGGGATAAAGCGGCCGCTGGATTCCCGACAGGGAGAGCTCCTTTCTGACCACGGCTCCGGGTTCCGCGCCCTGGTCCAGCTTAGAAGCCCAGGTCAGCCTTGCCAGGACCGTGGCCGGATAGCCGCCGGGCGGCACCAGCTTATCAAAGACGATGATGGCCCCGCCAGGGCGTAGCTGCTGCCGCAGACGGGCCAGCAGTTTTCTGCGGGCGGGCACAGCAAGAAACATGAACACCAGAAAGGCCACAGCCACGTCGAAGGGCTTGTAGTCGAACCGCGTTATATCGGCCCGCAGTGCCCGTCCCGGCGCGTTGTACGCCTCCACCATATCCGGGCATTCATCCAGAGCCGTCAGCCGCGCACAACGTGCCTCAAGCGTGGGAGCCAGAACGCGCCCCACGTTTCCCGTAGACGCGCCGAGGTCATAGACCTTGCCTTCTTTCGGGATGTATTGCCGGGCTATCAGGCCCATGGCGGCGCTGGCCAGCTCATACCAGGGCAGTTGTTCCCGTACATGCCCGTCAAACTCTCCGGCAAAGCCGTGGAACGTCCAGTCGTGCCCCTGGCTCATACGCCCTCCAGGTCCAGCCCCAGCCGTTGGGAAAACGACTTGAGAGCCAGCCGGACAAGACCCATGCGCTGGCCGTCCGGGTACGGTAGATCGAACTCAAAGCGCAGGCTTGCGGCCAGTTCTCGCGGATGCCATGCCAGCGGCCTGCGACAGCGAACCGTTACCATGCCGTCGGACAATCCGGCTTCCACGGAGCCGAAATATCTGCTCCACAATTCCAGCCATTCCGCTTCCTCAAAGAACTTCTGCGCCTTGGGAGCCGTGGCTATATCCCCCAGAATAACACCTTTTTCCATGTTCAGCGGGAAATTGCACGCTCTGGATGCTCTCTGGCTCAGGGCTTCGCCGTCCGTGAACCAACTCCAGGAACTGCTTTTCGTACCGCGTGCCGCCGCGCATACCAGTGTTTCCGGGCCGCACAGGGCCGCCACGATGCGCAGAATATGCTCCCTGTCCTCCGGGAACGGCACGCTGTTCAACACGCTGGAAACGAAAATGGCGCTGAATGGCGTACCAGCCCGCACGGCGGAAAGAAAGCCCATGGCCGAAGCGCGCCCTTTTTCCCTGTTTACCGTGTCGCTGTCAGCGGGATACGGCTCAAACTCCGTCACGCGGATGCCTGCGTGCCGGAGCATCCGAGCTTCGTCGCCCTGTCCCGAACCGAAGTCCAGCACGCTTTCCCCGCAGGCGGCCTTCCATTTTCCCATGAAGGCATCATCCAGCCGCACGTCGGAGAGCCGCTTGTGCCGGTACACCGGCAACACGAACGCCCGACCAAGATAGGTGCGATGCAGCCATTTCCGCCGGAACGCGCCGTAGCGCAGGAAGTCGGCATTGTCCCCCGTGAAACGGAAGTCCATGCTCAAAAGGTTCAGCATGGCGCGGGCCAGTTCCGCCCGGTCTTCGTCCAGCGTGACCACGGCTATTTCCTTCCGTCCCTTGCGGGCGGCGGCTTCCAGCCTGCCCACGCCGTTGATGACCGTGCCGTCCGGCGTGGTCACGATGGGCAGATGGACGCCGAGCCGCGCCAGCATCCGGCCCACATTGGCGGCATGACGCACGAAGCGGGACACGTTGCGCCGGGCAAGAGGCGAGACTTCCCACATCTCAGCGGTCATGCAGGGGAAGAAAGCCGGGCTGTCCGGGGAAATGTCCGGCAGTTTTTCGGCCAGGGAATGAACGTCAGCCCCGCGCAGGGCCGCGTTCATGTCCCGTTCGGTATCCTGTACGGCTATGTCATTGGTAGCCCGGTTGAACAGGATATTGATGCCGCGCCGCCTTTTTTCCGGCACGTCCACACGCAGCACGGGTACGCGGGCGGCTCCCATATCCACGGCCACGGCGTGCCGCTGATGACCGGAGAGGATTTCCCCGTCCGTGGTCGCCACCAGCGGCAACAGGAAGCCCAGCTTGCGAAGAGACAGCCGCACCAGTTCCAGGCGTTCCGCGTCGGCCTCGCGGGGATTATACAGGGCGGGATGCAGGGCGGAAACGGGCAACAGTTCAATTCTGTTCATACCCCAGCCTCCGCAGGATTTCGGCCTTGATTTCCCTGTCGGTGAACCCCGCTCCGGTCATAAGCTCCGCTTCCCACTTTCTGAAAGCCTCGCGTTTGACCGGGATACGGTAAGGACCAACAATGAGGATGGTTTCAGTTTCCGATTTCTTTTTCGGAATCAGCATAAAGCGCTCCGTTCTGGCCGTCTGGCGGCTCGGAGCCGGGGATCGTGTCCCTCAGATGATTCAGCGTGCCGCAGCGGGGGCACTTGATTTCCATATCACGGGCATTTCCTTTGCCCAGCAGCTTGTTGCAATGACCACAGCGGATTTCCTTCTTTTCCTGCATTTTCAACATTTCCAGCGGTTGCCCCATGCGCTCCGCCATGCTAGACCATGCCTTGTCCCGCGTGGACAGACACGACAGGCGGATACTCTGCAAGCGGCCTTTCTCCGCTTGTGGGGCCGTGGTGGGCTTGCCAGGCCCGCCGGTGGGGGCGTCCCGCGCCCCCGCCTCTGTCAGCCCTCACTATGCCGGAAAATCACGCGCAACGCCCGGAAACAGCGCGTTCCATGCGAAGGATTTTCGCCCGTTATTCCTTGTCTTTTTCCCTGTTTTTGACTAAAATCAGGCTGTTCAGGGTGCTTTCCGCGCTCTTCCATCCCTTGCAATGCTTCATGTAGCCCACAAAGCTGGCGACACAGCAGCGCACGGTGTCTATATCTACGCGCCCGTCCGCGTAGCATCTTGACAACCCCGCGAACCTTTTTTTTGCCCGGCGCACGTTTCGCTTGCGCGGCAGCTTGTAGCCTGAAAAATGCCGGTATCCGGCGAAGTCCACGCCGTGGGAGGCCGGGAATACCCGTGTCTTGTTGTTCAGGGTCAAATGCAGCTCGCAGGCCAAGAAGTCCCGGATTTCCGCCAGCAGCCGCCAGAGTTCGGCCTTGTCTCCGTGCAACAGGATGAAGTCATCCATATACCGCACATAATAGCGCACTCCCAGCGTATCCTTGATGAAATGGTCGAGCTGATCCAGATAGACGTTGGCAAGTAACTGGCTTGTCAGCGCCCCCAGCGGCAGACCTCTGTTCCCCTTGATGCAGTCGGCCCCCTTCACCAGAACGCGCAGCAGGTTCAGCACCTCTTTGTCGCCTATGGTGCGGGCCACGATGCGCAGCAGGATGTCGTGGTCAATGGAGTAGAAATACTTTGTCACGTCCGCCTTGAGGACGTACACGGTGTCCCACCTGGCTTCCGCCGAACGGAGCATGGAAGAAAGATAGTCGCTGGCGGCGTGCGTTCCTTTGCCCACGCGGCAGGCATAGGAATGCTCGATGAAACGCCGCTCGAAATATGGCCCGATGACCTGGACAAGGGCATGATGCAGCACGCGATCCGCGAAAGCCGGAGCATGAATCACGCGCCTTTTCGGCTCGAAGACCTCAAATTCCCGGTACGGCC
>CALUUX010000030.1 GCA_944324085.1 uncultured Mailhella sp.
CCTGGTATTCATGGATATTCATAGAGCGTCCCTGACGTTGTTTGCCAGTTCCAGGCCCAGCGAGAGAGCCTTGCGATTGGATTCCACGGCCTTGGGAAAGCGGCTCGCCAGCACTTTTTCCGCCGATTCCGGCCTCACGACCTTGGTCAGCGCGATAAGCGCGCCGAGCGTGCATATATTCAACGACTGCGCGCTTCCCAGCTCCCGCACCACCGTTTCGTGCAGAGGAAGGCTGACATGGCGCACGTCGAGATCTTCGGAGGTTCGCACAAGTTGGCTGTCGGTGAGAAGCAGTCCGCCGGGACGCAGAAGATTGCCGTATTTTACGAACGAACTCTGATTCAGCGTGACAAGAATGCCCGGTTGCGTGACCTTGGGAAACAGTATGGGAGCGTCGGAAATGATGACGTCGGAACGCGTGGCGCCGCCTCGGGCTTCCGGGCCGTAGACCTGGGACTGCACGGCGGTCAGCCCTTCATAAATGACTGCGGCTTCCGCCAGCAGTATGGCCATGGTGATGATTCCCTGTCCTCCGGAACCTGAAAGAAGAAAGCGATATTTTTCCATGACCTACCCCTGTGCCTTCTGAATGATGGATTCGTAGGATTCGCAGTATTCCGGTTCGTCGCGATCCACGAAAACGCCTCTGGGCGTGAGAGAAGGATGAGCGGCCAGCGCGTCGGAACCAAGGGGAGCCGTGTTTTCCCTGAACATGTTCAGCATGTCCACGGCGTTTCCCATGTGGTTCTTTCGCCCGAAGTAGGTGGGGCACTGCGACATGACTTCCACCACGGAAAATCCCTTGTGTTGTATGGCCTTCTTTATTAATGCGGTCAGCTCGCGCACATGGAAGGTCGTGGTGCGGGCCACGAACGTGGCGCCTGCGCCTTCGGCCAGTTTTACGGCGTCGAAGTCGCGGTCTATGTTGCCGTACGGCGCGGTGGTGGCCTTGATGCCGCGTCCGGACATGGGCGAATACTGACCGCCCGTCATGCCGTAGATGCGGTTGTTCATGAGAATTGCCGTAATGTCGATGTTTCTTCGCGCCGCGTGGATGAAGTGATTGCCGCCTATGGCGGTGGCGTCGCCGTCGCCCATGGGAACCACGACGTGCAGATCTGGTCTCGCCAGCTTGATGCCGGTGGCAAAGGCCAGAGCTCGGCCGTGCAGCGTGTGCATGGTGTGCACGTTGACATAACCGGAAATTCGGGCGGAGCAGCCGATGCCGGACACCATGACCAGCGAACAGGGAGGAATATTAAGCTCGTCGAAGGCATGCAGCATGGCGTTCAGGGTCATGCCGTGGCCGCAGCCGGGACACCAGAGATGGGGGAAGAATCGTTCGCGGATAAAGTCTTTCACGGCCATCAGAAAGCCCTCCCTTCCACCACGCGCATGACCCTCCCGATGTCGGTGGGGGTAATGAGCTGGCCGTCCACGCGGTTGATCAGAAACACGTCGTCCGGACGCGCCACCGCCTGACGCACCTGGGCGCACACCTGCCCCATGTTCATTTCCACGACATAGACATGACGGGCCTGTTCGGCGCGGGAGCGAACCAGATTCGCGGGGAAAGGCCAGAGCGTCTGTAATTCCAGAAGACCGGCGCGGATGCCTTTGCCGCGCAGCGTCGTCACGAGATGAAGCGCGCTTCTCGCGGAACTGCCGTAGGAGATGAACACGAGTTTCGCGTCATCCATGTAGTATTCCTTGAACCGCGCTATTTCATCGGACTTTGTTTCGATTTTTTCCACAAGGTGGTAGAGAAGTCGTTCCACGGCTTCCGGCTTTTCGGTGGGGAATCCCCAGATGTCGTGGTAAAGGCCCGTGACGTTGTAGCGATGCACGCCGCCGAAGTCCGACATGGGCAGCCGGCCGTCTTCTCTCGGCAGGTAGGGATGGTAGTTGACGCCTTGCCGCACGGATGTGCGCAGCCGACTGACCACGGGAATCTGCCCTTCTTCGGGAACGGTCAGTTTTTCCCGCATGTGCCCGATGACTTCGTCAAACAGGAGAATCACCGGGGTACGATAGGTTTCGGCCATATTGAAGGCTTCCACGGTCATGAAAAACACATCCTGAACGCTCGACGCCGTGAGCGCGATGATGGAATGTTCGCCGTGGGTGCCCCAGCGCGCCTGATTCACGTCGCCCTGCGCGACTTTGGTGGCCAGACCTGTGGAGGGGCCGCCTCGCTGCACGCTGGCGACCACACAGGGGATTTCCGCCATGACGGCGTAGCCGAGAGCTTCCTGCATGAGCGAGAAGCCGGGGCCGCTGGTGGCGGTCATGGCCTTGTTTCCCGTGACGGACGCGCCGATGATGGCGCACATGGAAGCGAGTTCGTCTTCCATCTGCACGAAATGGCCGCCGCATTGGGGCAGTTTTTCCGAAAGAAGTTCCGCCATTTCCGTAGACGGCGTGATGGGATATCCGGCAAAGAACTTCAGTCCCGCGTACAAGGCTCCGCGCACGCACGCTTCATTGCCTTGAACAAAATATTCGCCGCTTTTCATGCCGTTCCTCCCGACCGCTGCACGGTTATGGCCAGATCTGGGCACATCCGTTCGCAGGTGCCGCAGCCGACGCATTTTTCCGGGTTTTCAATGACGACCTTTTCGGTCATGGCGTCCAGACGGAAGACTTCTTTGGGGCAGAAGGCCGCGCAGATTCCGCATCCTTTGCACCACGCCTGTTTCAGACTCAGAAGACAAGTCATGAGACCCTCCAGGAATTCTCAGGATTATCCGATGCCATTCAGAGGTTTTGTGGGGAAGCTATGGAGAAAATGCGCTTAGAGAGCTTTCTTTTTCTCCCTGTGAGCGCGGATGATGGGGTAGAAAAACGCCACGACGGACAACAGCAGCAGCGCGACGCTGAGCGGAGACTGCAGGAAAATGAGATGTCCGTCATTCTGGGCCAGCAGCAACGCCCGGTTGTAGTTGGATTCGACCATGGGGCCGAGAATCATGGCCAGAATGAGCGGCGCCAGCGGGAAACGGGCCTTTTTCAGAATGTAGCCAAGCAGGCCGAATCCGAGCGCGAGCCAGATGTCGAATGTCAGGCTGCGGATGGAGTACGCGCCGACCGCGCTGAGTCCGAAAATGATGGGAGCCAGAACGGTTTGCGGAATGGAGACGATTTTTACCCACAGACGCATGCCCAGTCGGCCCAGAAGGTACAGCACCACATAGGACACGGAGAGTCCCACGAAAAGCGTGTACACGATGTCCACATGATCCACGAAGAGCTTGGGGCCCGGCTGAAGCCCGTGGATGATGAGCGCGCCGATGAGCACGGCGGTCGTCGGGGAACCGGGCATGCCGAGCGTGAGCAGCGGAATGAGCGCGCCGCCCACGGTGGCGCTGTTCGCGGATTCCGGGCCGGCGATGCCGCGCAGCGCGCCTTCGCCGAACGGTCTGTCGGGATGTTTGGTGAAGCGTTTTTCCTGATCGTAGGCTATCCAGCAGGCGATGGACGCGCCGGCTCCGGGAATGGCTCCCACGACGGTTCCGATGATGGATCCGCGCAGGCAGGCCGGAAGAATGTGTTTCATTTCTTTGCCGGTTAAGGATTCTCCGGAAATCGCGGGCTTTTTCGCGCCGCCCAGGCTGCGTTCAACCATGATGAACACTTCCGCCATGGCGAAAAGGCCGATGAGCGCGGTCAGGAAGGGAATGCCTTCGTAAAGCTCATACATGCCGAACGTAAAGCGCGCCATGCCGGAAACCGGATCCACGCCGACCAGGGTAAGGCACAGGCCCAGCGCGGCGGCTCCGAGTCCCTTGACCAGGGCGTCGCCGCTCAGACTGGCGATGATGGTCAACCCCATGATGCCCAGACTGCAATATTCCACAGGGCCGAACCGAAGGGCGAAATCGGCGATGGGGGACGACGCGAGCATGAGCGCCACGCCGCCGATGACGCCGCCGATGGACGAAGCCGTAAGCGAGGTCATCAGGGCTTTTCCGGGGTAGCCCAGAAGATTCAGCGGATAACCGTCAACAACGGTGGCCGTCGCCGCGGCCGTTCCCGGCGTTCCGATGAGCACCGCGCTGATGGAACCGCCGTATTCCGCCGCCAGGTACAGGGAAATGAGCAGAACCAGACTGATGGACGGTGGGAGCGTGAACGTGAGAGGAATGAGCAGCGCGACGCCCATGGACGGGCCGAGACCGGGCATGGCGCCGACAAAAATTCCGAGCGCGGTTCCGAATACTATGGAAAGAAGGCCAATGGGAGAAAAAACATTTTGAAAGGCAATTAAAAGAGTATCCATAGATGGCTCCGTTATGGCAAGGGAACGCCAAGTAGACTCTTAAAGATGATAAATACTGCTAATGAAAAAATTAAAGATATAATGGCGGCATTGACGACGCGGATACGTTGCAGAATGAGGCTGAAGAACAAAAGAAAAAACGTGCTCGGTAAGAAGAATCCGACGGTGGAGAGCGTCAAGGCGTACGCCACGCACAGTCCGACGAAACCCCAGAATCTTTTCCGAACGGCTTGCTTTTGGGGATCGTCGCGTTCCTGAGCGTCGGATTTTTTTTGCTGAAGTTCCTTCCAGCCGCTGTGCATCAGCAACAGACCGAACGCGCCAAGCAGTCCCAGAAAAATATAGGTCATCCGCCGAGGGGCTCCCATGTCTCCCGTCATCATGGGATCGCTGGCCATGGTTCCTATAAGCGCCAGAGACAAAGCGGTAAATGCCACCCCTATGCCGAGTGTGCCATATTTCATGCGTTCCTCCGGATATTAAACGGGAGAGACATGGGATGCGCGCCTCTCCCGTAGTGATGTTATCTGATCAGTCCGATATCTTTGAGGAATGCCTTGCGTTCAGACACTTCATCGATGGTTTTCTTGGTCAGTTCTTCGGAGGCGTAGGATACTTTTTCCAGACAGCGGTTTTTCATGTACGCCTGCCATTTTTCTCCGGAAACGGCCTTGTCTATGGCGGCGTTGATGATATCGATGGTTTCTTTCGGCGTTCCCTTTTTGACCATCAGGCCTCTCCAGAGATACTCCACGATGTCGTATCCCTGTTCGGCCATGGTGGGAGCCTGGGGGAAGAAGGGAGAACGTTCCGCGGTGCTTATGCCGAGAATGCGGATGTCTCCGGATTCGATCTGAGCCAGAGCCGAGGAAGGCGTGATGATGGCGGCGTCCAGATGTCCGCCAAGCAGCGCGGCGACGGCCTGATTGCCGCCGTCGAACGGAACCCAGTGTCCGGAAAAGCCGCCGAGCTGCTGTAACTTATAGTAGGTGAACTGATGGAAACCGGCCGACGCGTAACCGCCGACGCGCAGAGAACCGGACGTGGACTTCATGGTTTTGACGAAGTCGTCAAGCGTTTTCAGGGGGCTGTCTTTACGGACGGCCAGAGCGGAGGGTTCGGCCTCCACGGCGCGCAACATGATGAAGTCTTCCACTTTGAAGGGAATGGTTCCCTTGGCGACGGTAAAGCTCAAGGAAGACGTGGTGGTGAGCAGGACATAGCCGTCGGCCGGCTGAGACATGGCGTAGGCCATGGCGACGGCTCCGCTGCCGCCGACTCTGTTTTCCACAATGGTCGTCTCGCCCCATACTTTTTCCAGTTCGGTGGCCAGCGTGCGCGCGGTTACGTCAAGAGAAGCTCCGGCTGCGCTCCAGCACACAATGCGCACGTCTTTGCTGGGATAGGTGGCCGCATGGGCGTGTCCCGCCGTGATCATGCCTAAGCCAACAACGATAGCCATCATCCATTTGGAAATACTCATATTGCACTCCTGTAGGGAAAAACGGAACCGAACGGATTCCATTTTTCGGCTGTAGTCAGCGTTTAATGTCGTTTTTCTTGCGTATATGCTGCCTTGTTTTTTCGCCTCCCTCAAAAATTTAGGCAGAGCTTATAACCATTCATCCGCGGGATAGGGCAGTTTTCTCAGCGGGAACGGTTTTGCGGCGTGCTGAATCAGAGCTTTTTCATCAGGAACGAGTCCCAGGCCGGGACCGGTAGGCAGCGCGATGCGGCCGTTGACCGGTTTCAGCTGACCTTCGGGGAAAAGAATGTCGCAGAAGTCCACAAACGGGATGAAATATTCCGTAATAAGGAAGTTGGGCATGGTGGCCGCGGCGTGTACCGTCGCCGACAGCGCCAGCGACGTGGAATTGTAGTTGTGGGGCGACACGCCGACCAGATAGGGCTCCGCCATGGCCGCTATTTCCTTCAATTCCAGAATGCCGCCGCAATTGGCCACGTCGGGATTGATGAAGTCGGCGGCGTGATGTTCGAACACCCGTCTGAATCCGGCCTTGGAAAAGATATTTTCGCCGGTCATGACGGGAGATTTGATCTTGTGGCGAACTTCCGCGATGGCTTCCATGTTTTCCGCCGGGCAGGGTTCTTCAATGAGGTACGGTTCGAATTCCATGATGCGATCGGCAAATTCCACGGCAAAGGCCGGAGCCAGTCTGCGATGCAGTTCTATCAGAAGATCGACCTTCGGGCCGACCGCCTTGCGAATGGAACGAACCACGTTGACTGCGTGATGGATGTGCTCGCGGGGAATGAACGTGCGCCAGGGACGGGGGAAGGGATCGAACTTCAGGGCGTCGAAACCGAGCGCCACCGTGTTTTCCGCGGCCCGGACGAAGTCGTTCACGTCCTTCATTTTATAGCTCCAGCCGTTGGCGTACACACGCACGCTTTCCCGGCACGCGCCGCCGAGAAGATTGTACACCGGCTGACCGCACGCCTTGCCGACAATGTCCCAAAGGGCCGCTTCGATGCCGGAAAGAGCGCAGAAATATTCCAACGAAGAACGTCGTTGCGCGTAATCGTCGTAAGCGATGCTGGTGAAGTATTTTATCTGAAAAGGATCTCGTCCGACGAGGTATTTTCCGAGCATTTCTATATGCGCGGTAATGGAACGGTCGCGATCATACTGGGAATAGGCTTCACCCCATCCGGTAATGCCTTCATCCGTTTCAATTTTTACGAAAATAAGATTCTTACGCCAACCAGGATGCACGGGAAATGCGGTAACTGCGGTAACTTTCATAGGAAACTCCTGCAGATAAACAGTGAAATGACCGGACAGATTCAGGGAGGCAGAGTTTTTTTACGCGCCTTAATATTGTAGACAATTTTTTATTTTGTCAACAATAATTCAAAAAAAATATTAATTCAGGATGGTTCCGTGATTGAAAAAAGGTCAAAAATTTCTTGTCAGCGCGTCGGCGATTTGACATACTTTTACTTCCTTCCCGGGAAGGCTCAACGTCGACTTTGTCCAAGGAAGCAAATATGGTTCTTGAAAAAGCTACGGGTTCTTCTTCACTGACTGAGCGCATTCAGTATGAAATTGAGGCTCTGATCCTTTCGGGAAAATTTCCACCGGGCGAGCATATTAAAGAGCAGGCTTTGGCGACGCTTCTTGGAACGAGCCGCGGGCCTGTGCGGGAAGCCTGCCGCGCATTGGAAAAGGCCGGACTGGTAAGCATCATTCCCAAGCGCGGGGTTTTCGTGC
This sequence comes from uncultured Mailhella sp., assembly GCA_944324085.1. Classification (GTDB taxonomy): domain Bacteria; phylum Desulfobacterota; class Desulfovibrionia; order Desulfovibrionales; family Desulfovibrionaceae; genus Mailhella. Next base: position 7,515 of record CALUUX010000030.1, read on the forward strand.
GTAAGATTACCCTGAAAGAAGTGCTGGATATTTTTGATATCCGCGCTCAGCTTGCGTATCTCGCGGGGTGGGAAGCGGCTCAGAACATCACGCCGCGCAAATATGACGATCTGCGCAAACTTATTCTCCGCATGGATGAAGCAGCCGTTCAGCAGGATGCGGATAAATATTTGAAGCTTAATATTCGTTTTCATGACGCGTTGTACGCGATGAGCGATAATGAACGCCTGCATCAGCTCGAAGTGGAGCTGGGAAACAGCATCGCGCTCTACAGGCGTCGGGGCCTTGCTTCCGGCGGAGGATTGACGACGTCCAATAAGGAGCATTGCGAAGTCCTCGACGCCATCATGTATGGAACCAAGGAAAAGGCCGCAAGCGTTTTTCGGGATCACATTTATCAGGGTAAAAATCGTTTTATCGTAGCCATAGAACACGCGCCGGAGCCGAAATAACCGCACGCCGTCGAAGCCTCCAAAAGGCGTTTCTGGTCATGAATCGGGGGCGTTCAGCGTCGACGCGGAGGCGGCGTCCTGTTTGCGGGAAAGGATGCGTTTTTGAACGCGCGCGTGAAAACGGGAATAAAACGTTTCAGACAACGCCTAGTGCCGAATAATGAGCGCGTGAGAGCTTCGGTCGAACGCGTCTTTTCTCTTCCGCGGCAGAAAAGAACGCTTCCAGAAAAATTGGATCGGTGTTCCGGCGGATTCAAACGGATTCACGGGCAGTACAAACGTATGGTACATGCGGATGTTTCAAAAAATCGTTTGTTAAAAAAGAAAAGCCATGAAAAATCATGGCTTTTCTTCGGAACTTCAAATTCTGGTGGGCGGTAAGGGACTCGAACCCCTGACAGTCGGTGTGTAAGACCGATACTCTACCAACTGAGCTAACCGCCCCCAGCCGTTTTTCTAGGGGAAGAGTCTTTTCCTGTCAAGGCGGTTTCGGGCTTCGCTCCGTCGAAGCTTGAGGACTTCGTTGCCGTTCGTCGCGTTCCGAGGAAGCGTTTCATCTTCGTCGCCGCGCGTTTCGCTTTTTAATGTGTTAAAATCGTTGGTTCCAGAAGAACGCTCCGCTTTCGCCATGTTCGTCGCGTGGCGTTATGGCGATTTTCAGGAAGAATAGGGAGATGTTTAAATTGATAATGAATTTCATTTTCTTTATCCATGAGAAAAAGTTTTATTAGTATAACTTTTACTTCCAGTAAGAAATCAGAGAGGAGCTCATGAACGCCGCCATAGAACATGACACGCAGGAGCGGATTGACTCCGAAGCTCCGCGCTTGAACGGCATGGTTTTTTCTTCCGCGGGGGGAAAACGGGGTCTGCCTTTGGAACGATATTTTGCCCAGGAGGGCGTGGATCCGCTTTCTCAAGCCTTTGACGGAAAAATAGCGGTGCATCCCGGCGTCGGCGGGGGCGCGATCCCTTCTGACGAAGTGGAAGGTCGACTCGAGGTTCTTTTGGATGCGCCGCGTTCAGGCGACAGCGTGGCGTATATTCACGTTCCCTTTTGCGAGACGCGCTGTCTGTATTGCGGTTTTTACAATCGGGGTTACAGCCGGGAAGAGAGCGCGCGTTACGTCGACGCCCTGCTTCAGGAACTTCGTCTTTGGGAAAAACGGGCGGCGCAGCGGCAAGGGCCGGTGCACGCCGTGTATTTCGGCGGCGGAACGCCTACCGCGCTGGAGGCCGGGGATCTGGAACGGCTGCTCAAGGCCGTGCGCGTTCATCTGCCGCTGGCCAACGACTGTGAAATTACCGTGGAAGGTCGTCTGTATCATTTCGGCCCGGAAAAGATGGAAGCCTGTCTGGCGGGCGGAGCCAATCGTTTTTCTCTCGGCGTGCAGAGTTTTGACACGAACATCCGTCAGACCATGGGAAGGCTGGCTTCGCGCGAGGAAGTCTTCCGCAGATTGGAGCGGCTGAAGAGCTACAATCAGGCTGCCGTTATCGTGGATTTGATTTTCGGTTTTCCCATGCAGAGCATGGAGGTGTGGCTCGACGACATCGCGGCGGCCTGTTCCGCGGAGCTTGACGGCATGGATTGCTATCAGCTCAACGTTTACGGTCAGACGCCGCTCGGCAAGGCCATCAGGGAAGGAAAACTGCCGCCGGCGGCGGATATTCCTTTGCAGTCGGCCATGTTTGCGGCGGGCGTGGAAGCGTTGCGCAACGCTTTTTACCGGCGTCTTTCGCTGACGCACTGGGCGCGCACCAGTCGGGAACGCAATCTTTACAATCTCAAGGTAAAGGGCGGAGCTCACTGCCTGGCTTTCGGGCCAGGCGCGGGGGGCAATATTGCGGGGTGGCTCTATTTGAACAGGAGCGACTATCGGACCTGGCGGGAACTCGTGCTCGCGGGACGCAAGCCCGTGATGACGCTCGTAAGGCCTGACTCCCATTTTTATGTGTTTCGAGCCGTGGCCGCGGCCTTGGAACAGGGCTGGCTGGACCTTGCCGATCTGGAGAAGAAGCACGGCATTGTCGTGCGGCCCGCGCTGGAGCCGCTGCTGGAGCAGTGGGAGCGGGCGGGGCTTGTGGAGAGGCGCGGCGACGTGTTGGAGCTTACCCTTGCCGGACAGTTCTGGCAGGTGAATCTTTCCCAGCTTATGCAGGATTTTCTCAAGCGCGCGCTGGATGAAGCGGACAAGTGAGAACGGCAGACGCTCCTGTCGATAAGGGCAGGGCGGGAGCGTGTTGCGGCCGTTTTGACCGCGCCGGTCGTGACCGGGGAGCGAGGTCTTCCGCGCAAAGAGCGTGGGGACCGTAAAAAACGGAAACGGCAGGCGGCGAGGAGCGGCGTAACCATAACGCGGTTTCCGAGAGAAACCGGAAAGAAAGGACTGGATATGAAGAAAACGACGTTGCCGAGAGCTGGCTTTTCGACCATGCTTCTTGCCTGCGCGTTGCTTCCCGCCTCCTTTGCCCTTGCGGATGAGACCGTTAAGGCGGGTGACGTGTATGTGACAGCGACGAGAGTGGAAAAGGAACTTCAGCAGGTTCCCATGAGCGTGACCGTGATGACCGCCGAGGATGTGCGGAAATCCGGGGCGCGAACCGTGGGAGAACTGCTGGAAGACGTGCCGGGCGTGCAGATTCAGAACGACGGTTCTCAGGGGCTGAAGCGCGTTTCCATCCGCGGCGAAGACGCCTTTCGCACGCTGGTGCTCATAGATGGGCAGAAGATTTCCGAACAGAAGTCCATGTCCGGATCGCCCATGCCCATCGACGCGGCCCGCATTGAGCGCGTGGAAGTCATCAAGGGGCCGGCGTCGGTGTTGTACGGTTCCGACGCCATCGGCGGCGTGGTGAACATCATCACCAAGAAGGGAGGGCGCGAGCCTGTGGAAGGCGAGGTATGGACAGAGTTCAGCGGCGCGTCGCGGGGCTTTTCCGAGGGCATGGCGGTGCGTGGAAACCTGGACGGGCTTAAATACAGTTTGTCCGGTTCCCATTCCGATCAGGGAAATATCCATACGCCGGAAGGCGAGCTTTCCAACACCAATTTCCGGCAGACCGACGCCGCGGCCTTTCTGAGCTATGACTTTTCCGAACATTTCACTCTGGGCGGGGGCGTGGATTATTATAAAGGCGCGTTCAACTCCACGGCCCTGGAGTACGTCAGAGATCCAGACCTTGATTTCTTCGTCAAAGTCCCCAAGTGGTCCAGAACGAAGTACTATGTTTTTGCCGAGGGAAAGGATGTCAGCGAATATCTGAGCCGAGTCCGTCTGGACGCGTATTATCAGAAGACCGAAAAGAACATGGAGAATTACATAGGGAACTTCTACCATGCCGGCGACAGGGTGAACTATGGCGGTTCCTCCATAACCATGAGCAACGACGGTCATGTGATCATTGACAACTTTGCCGATAACGTCATCCGCAGCAAAGGCGTTTCTCTTCAGACGGACTGGCAGCTCGGCGCGGATCATTTTCTGGTGACGGGCTATGAACTGAATTATGACAGGCTGAATTCTGTCAATCGCACGTACATGGACATGGTTCTGCCGTTTCGGATGGGACCGATGGGGGAAAGATCCATGTCCGGCGACTACTTTACCGATAAGTTCTATGACGGCACGCAATTGCAGCAGTCGGTGTTCGCTTCTATGGAGAGCCAGCTTCCCTGGAACGTCGCGCTTACGTATGGCGTGCGCTGGACTCATGTGCGGACTTCTCTGGACAGAAGCGACGGGTACAAGACTGGATCGCTGACGCCTCCCATGGGGGCGGGCAGCGTCTGGAACGGCACGCCTGTGGACGCTTCCGACATGCCTTCCACCGGCGACGACGCCAATTCTCGTCCTGTGTTCAACGTCGGTCTCGTGTGGACCGGCATAGAAAACCTCGCCGTCCGCGCGAGCTGGGCGCAGGGTTTTCGGGTTCCCAATCTTACGGAAAAATACATCGGCACCGCCATGGGACAGTCCAGCGGCACGACATGGGGAAATCCCGACCTCGATCCCGAAACGTCCAACAATTTTGAAGTGGGCGCGCGTTACAATGACGGCGGTCTGGGACTCGATCTGGCGTTTTTCTATTCCATCGCCGACGATTACATTGCGACGCTTCCCATAGCGGGCACCGGCGATTACCGCTACGCCAACGTGGCCGAAGCCAAGACCTTTGGCTCCGAACTCGTGGCAAGCTATCGCTTCGCCACGGCATACGGCGAATTCACTCCCTACGCTTCGCTGACCTGGATGCGCCGTCAGTACGACGATGGCGAAGGCTGGAAAACCTATGACACCGCCACTCCGGAATGGGTGAGCCGCTACGGCGTGCGCTACGCAAAGTCGCTGACGGACAATCTGGACTTTCGCGCCGACGTGTACGGGCGCAGTCAGTCCGCCACTGAGTACCGCTCCAGCACCGGCAGCGGCGACTACGACCTCGGCGGATTCACCACGGCGAACGTATCCTTCGGATTTGACTTCGGCGCGGAAAGGCAGTTTTCGCTGCTGGCTGAAGTGCTGAATATTTTTGATAAACGCTATCAGTATAATACGGCCATCCTTGAACCAGGCGTTCACGCCAACGTGAAGCTGAGCTACAGGTTTTAGCCGATTCCGGCCGGGGGAGCGGACTCCCCGGCCGACGTCGGCCGCACTCGGGAGAAGTTTGTATGCGGCATATCCTTTCCTCCTGGCGAGCGCGGGAGCTGGTGGTCATAGGCGTGTTCGCCGCGGCCTCCAAAGTCTCCACGTTGTTGATTGCGTTGGCGGGCGGCGGCATGAACCCTCTGAGTCTCATGGGAAAAAATCTGGTGTTCACCACGCTGCTGGTGGTCATGCTGTGCAAAGTGCGCAGACCGGGCACGATTTTTTTATTCACGGTCATCAACGTCATCGTGAGCATGCTGCTTCTGGGGGCGAACGTCACCCTGTTGCCGCCCATGCTTGTCGGCGCGCTGGCGGCCGAAGCCGTCATGTGGCCGGGACGAGAGGCGGAAGGCGTATGGAACGGCGTTCTCGGCGCAGCCACGTTTGACGCCGTGAGCAAGCTCCTTTCCCTTGGCGTGTCCTGGATGTTCATGAGGGAGAATCCGGCCATGATGATCATGGTCGTGCCTTTTGTCGCCGTCGGATATCTCGGTTCGGTCGGCGGTCTTTTTTCCGGCGTGAAAGCCGTGAAGGAGTTGCGTCATGCGGGCATCATCCGCCAGTAGGAAAGACGTTGGCAAAGCGGTCAGAGGCGCGGAGGGCGGACTCGACGTGCGTTCCCGCATGGCGGTTACGCTGCTTGCCTCGGCGGTCACCGTCATGGTTGCTTCTTTGGAAGGCCAGACCGCGCTTTTCGTCGCGTCGCTGGCGTACGCGTTTTCCGTGCGCCGCTGGCGCGCGCTGGCCGTGGCCTATGCCGCCATGGCCGTGATGATGGGGCTTGCCGCTCTGTTTACCTGGGGCATCTCCCGCGTTACGCCGGCCATGCCGTTTTCTCCCGAAGGCATGGCCGTCCCCTTCATGCGCGGTGCGGTGATGTTGAACGTCGTGCTTCCTCTTGCGCTCACCTGTCGCGTTCAGGCACTTCTGACGGCGTTGAAAGGCTTGCGTCTGCCGTTTTGCGTGTATCTTCCCGGCGCGGTGATGATACGGTTCATCCCCACGTTCATGGACGACGTCAGGCAGGTTTCCGAAACGCTGAAGATTCGCGGTTATCGGCTCGGTCCCGGATCCATGATCCGGCATCCGCTCATGACGCTGCGTCTTCTTTTTACGCCGTTGCTTTTCCGTTCCCTGCGAGCGTCTGAAGAGCTGGGCATTGCCGCGGAATTGAAAGGGCTGGAATATGGAGGGCGTTTTGTGCCGTTCCGGCGTTCCGTCTGGTCTTGGCGCGACACGCTGCTGGTGACGCTGGCGGTGGGCGTATGCGCGCTGGCGCTGTATTGCCATGTCCGCTGGGGGAGCGGAACCTCGTCCGCCATGCGCTGAGTTCGCGAAAGAAGAGGAAGAGCGTTCATGATCTGTTTTGAAAACGTCACCTATGCGTATCCTTTTTCCGGTTCGCCCGCCGTGCGCGACATCAATATCCGCGTGCGTCCCGGAGAACTGGTTCTGGTATCCGGTCAGAGCGGCTGCGGCAAGACGACGCTCATGCGCCTGGCCAACGGATTGTGTCCTGGGTACTTCAGAGGCGTCATGAAGGGAAGGGTGCTTATCGACGGACATGACGCGTCCTCGATGACGCTTGGAGATGTTTCCCGTCGCGTGGGCACGCTTTTTCAGGACCCGGAACAGCAGTTTTTCGCTCTCGGCGTGGAGGACGAGCTTGCCTTCGCCCACGAGTGGAGCGGTCTGCCTGCCGAGGTCACGCGCGAAAAGGTGCGTCATGCCGCGGCGGCGTTCGGACTTTCGTCCGCGCTCGACAAGTCGATTCATGAGCTGTCCGAGGGACAGAAGCAGAAGGTGGGGCTGGCTTCCATTCTTTCGCAGGAACCTCGCGCTCTTGTGCTTGACGAGCCTACGGCCAATCTTGATCCGGAATCCACGGCGGAACTGGCGCGTCGTTTGCGCACGCTCAAGGAAAGCGGCATGGCCGTGCTGGTGGTGGATCATCGTCTTTATTGGCTGGAGGGCGTGGCGGATCGGGTGCTTGTCATGAAGAGCGGCGAAATTTGCGCCATGGGAAGCTTTTCGCTGCTGGAGGACGAGAGTCTTCGGCAGAGCTGCGGGCTGCGCGACTGCCATGTGGAGGACGCGCGGGCGTCGCTGCCCGACGGCGAAACGACGGCCGGAGGGGAAAAGGAGCGCGGCCTTCGCGTGAAAGGGCTCTGTTTCGGGTATCCAGTATCCAGGGCAGGCGCGTCTTTTTGACCGGGCGGAACTGTTTCTCGCTCCCGGCGTGACGGCTCTTATCGGCGACAACGGCGCGGGAAAGACGACGCTGGCCCGGCTTCTCACGGGGCTGAACCGCGCGGAACAGGGACGTTTTTTCCTTCACGGTCAAGAGATTTCTTCCGAGCGGCTGCTGCGTCGCGTGGGCCTCGTGCTGCAGAACGCCGATCATCAGTTGCACATGAAGACGGTAACGCAAGAGCTGGAAATCAGCCGTCGGCTGGCGGAAGGCTCGAGAGCGGCCTCATCTGACCCGAACGACGGGGAACGCACGTTTTCCGTGCGGGAACTGCTGGAGGAGTTCGGACTTGCCGGACTGGCGCAGAGGCATCCGCAATCGCTTTCCGGGGGAGAGAAGCAGCGTCTCGTCATTGCCTGCGCCTTTGCCAAGAATCCCGACGTGCTCATCCTTGACGAGCCGACCAGCGGCCTGGACGGCGGAAACATGCGGCGCGTCGCCCGGGCGTTGACCAGGCTTGCCGAACGTGGCGCGTGCGTGATTGTTATCACGCACGATCTTGAACTTATGAAACTATCCTGTTCTCGCGCGCTGCGTTTGCCGTTGCGTTCGTAAGCCGCGCGTCGTTGTCGGACAAGGGCCCGACGTTACGTCGGAGTCGTTCAATGATACCAAATGGAGATGAAAGATGAAAACATTGGTGGTGTACTCTTCCCGGACGGGGAATACGAAGAAAGTGGCGTTGGCCGTGGCGGAGGCGTTGCCGGAGTGCGAACTTGTCGCCGTGGAGGAAGCGCCGACGGACGTGAAGGAATACGGACTTGTGGCCGTCGGCTACTGGGTGGATCGAGGCATGCCTGACGGCAAGACGCGCGACTGGCTGGCGGGCGTAAAGAACGCGCGACTGGCGTTTTTCGGCACGCTGGGCGCGTGGCCCGATTCCGAGCATGCGAAGGAGTGCATGGTTTGCGGCGAGAAACTGGCTTTGGAACCTTCCCGCGGCAATGTGACGCTCGGATCATGGCTTTGTCAGGGAAAAGTGGACCCGAAACTTCTGGAAGTCATGGAGAAAATGGCGCCTGGAGCGCATCCCATGACGCCGGAGCGCAAAGCCCGCATCGAAGAGGCCGCAAAGCATCCCGATGATGACGATTGCCGTGGCGCGCAGGAATTCATACGGCGGATGCTGGAGCGCGTCTAAAAAAGCTTCCGCCTCCGCAGGGCGCAAGCTCCGGGGGCGGAAGAACGCTGGAGGAAACGCGTTTTTTGGCGTAAAAGGCCGCCGCAGTGCGGCCACGGAAGGAGGAAAGGATGGCCTGGTCAGACATGTACGCCGCCATAGGACCGGCAGGCGTTGTTCTTGTGGGGGTGGCGTGCGCGGGCGTGTATCTCGCGCTGAAGAGTTACGCGTTTCTTTTTTTTGTCTGGCGCGATTTTCGCAAGACGTTTCCCGCGCTGGAGAAGGATGAGGCTTCCGGCGAATGCATGAGTTACGACGGAGACAACCCCCTTATCTGCATCGTGCGCGACATTGTGCAGACCCACGCCAACCACTCGGAAGATATACGCGCCGAAATCGCGTACCTGTTTCATCGCAATTTTGAGCAGCTCACCCGTGAAATATGTTATCTGAGATTGATTTCCGTCGTGTCTCCGCTGCTGGGCCTGCTCGGCACCATTCTCGGCATGGTCACGGTATTCCGCACCATAGGGCAGAACGCGGCCCCGGATACGGCCATGCTGGCCAACGGAATATGGGAAGCTCTCATCACCACCATCATGGGGCTGTGCGTGGCCATACCCGCGCTCATGGCGTATTATTTTCTCATGCTGCGTTTTAAGGGCTTTCATATAGAAGTGGTGGAATACAGTTATCGCGCGCTGGAGTTCTGTCAGAGAAGAAAGCGCGGCAAGCGAAGCGGAGAGGATGACGATGTTTAATTTTGGACTGGAAGAGGAACCTAGCATTGATTTGACGCCGCTTATCGACACCATCTTCATGCTGCTGATTTTTTTCATCATGACAACCACGTTCAGCCGTCCAGTTCTTGACATCGTTCTTCCCGCGTCCAGCGAGGCGGAGGCGTCCGGAGAGCGTCGGGAACAGGTTATTTCCATCAAGGCCGACGGCAGTCTGCACTACGAGGGGCGTCAGATTGAAAAAAGCGAGATTGAAGCCGTGCTTTCGGAACGGCCGGAAGCGTTGCTCAATCTGTATGTGGATCAGAAGGCTCCGTTTGAAGCGTTCGTGAGCGTGGTGGATGTGGCCAAAGAGAAGAAAGGAGGTCATTTTGTCATCAGCACGCAGCAGGATGGAAGCCGTTAATTCTTGTTATTGTCCGGCCTGGTTGGTGTACGGCGCGAGGGAGCGGCGACGCAGCCGGAATTTCGCGGCGATGGGCATGTTCGGCGCGCTGACGCTGCTGGCGTTGGGCGGCGTTGTCATGCCTGAGGAAAAAACGTTGCTTCCGCCCGCGGCGCGGCCAAGTGTCGTCATTTCGCTGCGAGCGCGGCTGTCCGCGACGCCCGAAGTTCGCGCCGAGCGTCCCGTCGCGCGAAAGCTGCTTGCCGAAGCGTCGGCATTCGAGATTCCCCGGGAAGCCCGGTCGGAAAACGTGATCACGCCTGAGCCGGCGATGGAAAAAAAGCCTGTCCCCGCGTCTCGCGTCGAGCCGAAAGCCCAGCCAAAGGTTCGTCCCAAAAACGCGTCGAAACCGAAGCCCGTCGCGAAGCTGGTTCCGAAAGCGAAGAAAAAACAGACTCAGGTCAGGGAGGCCGGCCCGATGTCTTCCGGCACGGAACGAAGCTCGGAAACGGTTTTGGGCTCTGGGGGAACGGCGGTGGCCATGTCCGGCACGGCGGGCGTCGAACGGTCGGAAAACGACAGAAAAAGCGCGGCGTTGGCCGTCATTCTCCAGGCCGTGGAAAAGCATAAGCGGTATCCGCGTCAGGGACGGCGTACCGGCGCGGAAGGAAGCTGCGTGATTTTGGCGCGCGTGACTCCCGACGGTCGCGTGGACGCCTGTTCTCTGGAGAAAGGGTCAGGACGGGTCGTGCTTGACGCCGCGGCCCGCAAGCTGTGCGAAAAGCTCGTCGGACTGCGCGTGGGCGCGCCGGGAGGATTTACGGTGCTCATTCCCGTGCACTATCGCCTGACGGACGGATAGAAAGGCGCCAGTCGATCGCGCGAAGGTCCCTTGCCTTTTGTCGAGCGGGTTAGCGGTATTTGCGGGCCAGTTCCTTCACTTCTTCCTGATTGTCGAGGGAGCCCATATTGCTGAACGTTCCGGCCATGGTGCGAAGAAGTTGCGTTCGTTCCGCTTGGTACTCTTCCCGCCAGTTTTTCCAGAAGTCTCTGTTGCGCAGGTAGAGAACGAACTGCCCCCAGCGACGAATGATATGGGGCGGCACCACATGTTCCAGTTCACAGGCCACGGCGTCGGCCTGCGATTCTTCCAGTTGCAGCACTTGAAGGAAGAATTCCCGAAAAATGATGTGCCTGTGCGTAATGTCGCGTCCTATGACGCGTCCTTCTTCCGTGAGATGAATGAGGCTGTACGGTTCGTATTCCACAAGTCCCATGGCCTTGAGGGACTTGAGCGTGCTGGTCACGGTGGAACGGCTCACTCCCGCGGCGTCGGCTATGGAACTGGCGCGCGCCGCGCCGTCTTTGGCCTCTTCCAGAAAAATGATTTCGAGATAATTTTCCAGCGCTGGAGAAAGAGGTTTTCGCTCAGGCTGAATGAGCTGATCCTGGGTGGCGTGTTCCGGCATGGACGGCCTCCGTGTTTTCACGCAGTTTGACGCTTTCGCAAGCCATATTCAAGCCATTTTTTCCCGTGAAAAAGGCGCAGCGTCCATAAAAATGCGCCAAGTTGCCCCGTCGCTCCCGCGGCATACACGCCAGCGGCCCCCATATTCAGGGTCAGACCGAGCAACAGAGAGAGCGGAATGCCGATGAACCAGCATGTTACGGCGTTGATCCGGCAGGACAGGGCGGTGGCTCCCGCGCCGGAAAACACGGCGTTGAGCATGCCGGTCATGCCCGTGAGCGGGCTGGACGCGCACGCGAAGCACAGAAACAACGAGGCTTGCGCCAGAACGGCGGGATCGTCGGAAAAGAACGCGGCCGCAGGTTCCCTCAGAAGCCAGAGTAGCAGCGCAGGCGGGACAAGGGCCAGACCGAGCCGAAAAGCCGACCGTCGGCCGAAGGCGTAGAGAACGTTTCGTTCTCCGCCGCCCAGAAGGTGTCCGCTCAGAATCACCATGGACATGTTCAGCGCGCCTAGGGGAAACATGAGCATGGCGTGCACGCGGCCGCCCACGCTCATGCCCGCAAGCGCGCTGGTGCTGTCGGGCAGAAGGCCGATGATGGCCAGAGTGGTCAGTCTTCCAAGATGCGTGACGATGTGGCCCGCGGCGGCTGGCGCGCCCACTTTGAAAAGATACGGCATGGCGCGACGGTTCCACCGCCACGGCGCGAAGGTTTTTCGTTCGAGCAGGCCGTATCCTCTGGCCAGAGCCGCGTTGCTGGCCAGACCGAGCAATGAGCAGGCGAAGGTCGTCCAGGCTATGCCCGCCGCGCCGAAGGAGGGCAGGCCGAACGCTCCAAGACCAAAGCCGAGGTCGCCGAAAAGATTGGCAAGCGTCATGAGCAGCAGCGTGAGCAGAGGAAACAGCACTTTTTTATGGGCTCGGAACACGGAATTCAGCATGATGAGCACATAATAGAAGGGAAGCTGGCAGCAGTACGCGGTGAAAAACACGGAAAGCGCGGGACGCACTTCCGCGGAAATGCCCATGGCGCGAAAAAGAAACGGTTCGAAAAGCAGGGCGAAGGCGGCAACGAACGTGCCCATGCCGGCGGACAGCATCACGATGAGGCCGGCGTAACGCTTGGCGCGCAGCGGAAGGCCCGCGCCCAGCGATTGACTTATGGTGGCCATGCATCCGCTGGCCGCCAGTGAGGTGAGAAGCATGAGCAGCGCGAAGATGTGCGTCACCACGCCAACGGCGGCCTGCGTTTCCGCACCCAGTTTTCCGGCCGTCCACACGTCGGTCATGGAAATGGCGAGATGGCACAACATGAGTCCCATTTGCGGGAGCGTGAGGCGGAAGAGTTCTCCCGGGGACGGCAAGCTCCGGCCTGATTTTGCCGAGAGCGCGGATGGCGTCTGTGAAGCGGTCAACGAGGCTCCTCCCGTATGGACATGCGGTCTTGCTGCGAGTCTAGGGAGATTATTAAGATTTGTCAAATAAAGTTATATTGGTAAAACTTTATTCTTGATCAGAATGTTCATTTTTCTCCGGTGTGGCTTCCTGAGCGTGGGTGCGCTTCCATGCTTTAATGCTTTCCAGGCGTTGCTTGCACCTTGCTTCCAGGCCTTGCTCCGTGGGGACGTAGTAGGTTCTGCCGAGCAGGGAGTCGGGCAGGCAGCGCATGTTCGTCAGCTTGTCTTCCGCATCATGCGCGTACTGATACCCCTTGCCGTAGTCGAGTTCCTTCATAAGTTTTGTGGGAGCGTTGCGTATCTGAAGGGGCACGGGCTCGTCGAGCATGGAAAGAGCGTCTTTTCTGGCTCTGGCGTAGGCGACGTCAAGACTGTTGGACTTCGGCGCGAGGGACAGATACACCACGGCCTGCGTGAGATGCACGGAACACTCGGGCATGCCGATGAAATGGCAGGCCTGATAGGCGGAAACGGCCATGTCCAGCGCGCGGGGGTCGGCAAGCCCCACGTCTTCGCTGGCAAAGCGCGTGACGCGGCGCGCGATGTAGAGCGGATCTTCCCCGGCTTCCAGCATTCTTGCGAGCCAGTACACGGCGGCGTCCGGATCGGAATTGCGCATGGATTTGTGCAGCGCGGAAATCAGATTGTAGTGTTCTTCCCCCTTTTTGTCGTAGAGCAGTGATTTTCTGGACGTACATTCTTTCAGCGTTTCCTCAGATACGCGCACGCATTCGCCTTCCGTTTCGCCGTTGAGCACCGCCATTTCCAGCGTGGAGAGGGCGGAACGGGCGTCGCCGTTGGAAAAGGCGGCAATGATTTCCAGCATGTCCGGCGGCATGGAAATGCGGAGGTTGCCGAATCCCCGGGGATTGTGCAGAGCTCGTTCGAGCAGGGCCGTCATGTCTTTTTCGGAAAGCTGATGGAGCACGAATACCTTGCAGCGTGAAAGAAGCGCGCCGTTGACTTCGAAGGAGGGATTTTCCGTGGTGGCGCCGATGAGAACGATGCTTCCTTTTTCCACGAACGGCAGAAAGGCGTCCTGCTGAGCTTTATTGAAACGGTGGATTTCGTCCACGAAGAGTATGGTGCGTCTGCCGTATTGCCGATCCTTCTCCGCCTGCTGCATGACGGCCCGTATTTCCTTGATGCCGCTTGTGACGGCGGAAAAATCGATGAAATTCGACTTAGTATGCCCTGCGATGATGCGGGCCAGGGTTGTTTTTCCCACGCCGGGAGGCCCCCAGAATATCATGGAGGATATCTGATCGGTTTCTATAAGCCGACGCAGCACCTTGCCTTTGCCGAGCAGATGTTCCTGGCCGAAAAATTCATCGAGAGAGCGCGGGCGCAGCCGCGCGGCCAGAGGCTGAGAGGTCTCGTTGTCGAAAAAGGAATGTTGTTCCATGGCGTTCTCCCGGGCGTCGAGTTTCGTCATGATACCCTTGTCCGGGGTGAGTGAAAAGCGTTCGGGCGTCTTTGAAAACCGTTTTTTGAGGCGGAGCGGCGTGGAAAAGGGTTGACGGCGGGCAAGGCGCAAAAAGGCCGCCCGAAGGCGGCCTTTTCTTAAGGAGGCTTGCGATATTTACATCAGGATAAAGGCTACGATGCCCACGGCAATGCCGTAGAGAACGAAGGGAATGACGGTGCGGCGAAGAATGTCGCCTTCCTTGCCGATGAGGCCGAGCACGGCGCAGGCAGCCACGATGTTATGAATGCAGATCATATTGCCCATGGCGCCGCCAACGCCCTGAGCCGCCACGATGATGAAGTGCTGAGGCACGGAGTAGCCGAGGGTTCTGGCCATATCCCACTGGAAGTTGGCGAAGAGCATGTCGGACACGGTGTTCGAGCCGGTAATGAACGCGCCGAGACCGCCGACGTAGGAGGCGAGAGCCGGCCATGCGCCGCCGGCGAGATCGGCCAGGCACTGGGCCAGAGCCATGGGCATGGAGACGTGGTTGGTGGCTTCGCTGACGCCCGTGCCTTTGAAAATGGACACAAGAGCCACGGCGGCGAGCAGGGAGATGGTGGGAGCCTTCATTTTGGCGAAGGCTGTGGACCATGCTTTGCTGACCTTGTTGCTGCCGATGGCGTCGTCGCGCAGCATGCCGTGCAGGAAGATGGTGATGATGGAAACGAGGATGAAGGGCACGGTGCCGGGCAGGTTCATGACCGCGATGTAGGAGGTCACGCCTTCCTGGCCGAGGATGTTGGAGGCGCCGATGTTGAACATGGGATCGGTGACCAGAGCCTTCAGGTGGAAGGCGGGCACGCGGGTGATCACGAGGATGAGGCCGCAGAGCACATAGGGCAGCCAGGCCATGAACTGGCTCATGTGTTCTTTGTATTCGGTCACGTCGGAAGGCTTGATTTCGCCGATCCAGGAGGGATCCCATTTATCGTTGGAATCGAAGTCCCAGGTGCCTTCAGGCACGCAGATGCCTTTCTGGGTGAGCTTCACGAGCACGCCGAGGCCGATGATGCCGCCAAGCAGCGAGGGCAGTTCGGGACCGACGGCCCAGGCGAGGATGAAATAGGGAACGCCGAAGCAGACGGAAGCGAGGAGGCAGTACTTCCAGGCTGCGAAGCCTTCGGACCAGGATTTGTTCTTGCCGTAGTAGCGCGTCATGAAGCCCAGCAGGAAGATGGGCAGGATGAAGAGCATGGGCAGATGCATGAGGGTGACGTATTCGCCGATGGTCTTGTAGACGATGGCGGGATCGCTGACGCCGAGAGCGGCCATGCCGAGGCTTTCAATGGATTTGAAGCCCTGAAGCACGGGCGTGCCCACGGCGCCGAAGGTGACGGGAATGCTGTTGAAGGCCAGGCAGATGACGGCCGCGCACAGGGGCGGGAATCCGAGGCCGAGCAGCAGCGGAGCGGCAAGCGCGGCGGGCGTGCCGAAGCCGGCCGCGCCTTCAATGAAGGCGGCGAACATGAAGCCGATGATGATGGTCTGCACGCGGCGGTCGGGACTGATTTTTTTCATGCCGGCCTGGATGGTTTCCATGGCGCCGCTGTAGGTGAGCGTATAGTAGATGAGCAGAGCTCCGAAAACGATGATGAGCACGCCGGCTGCCGTAATAACGCCTTCAAGCGTAAGGGCGATCACCCGGACGAGGGGAAGCTGCCATACGATAATGGCGAGAAGCGCGCCGGTGGCCCAGGCCAGGGGCATAGCGCGCATGGACGACCAGCGAAGGCCGACCATGAGAATCAACGCTACCAGAAGCGGCGCGACGGCGAACAGTGCCAGCAGTTCAATGTTCATAAAGGCTCTCCTCTATTTGTCTGTAAGAAGGTAAACGGGATTATGCAGGAAAAGCGTAATGCCTGAGTCCTGGTTGGAGTATTTTGGAGCCCCGGAGGGCGGGAACTTTTGGTTGCGGCTTTGTTTTCCGCAGAGAATCATTGTTTTTGGGTCGGGTGCGGGATGGGGTGCTTTCCCAAAAAAGAGGAAAATTCCGCAGAGCCGGCCATAAAGGAGGCCCCGCCCCGAGTGGGACGGGGCTCCTTTTGTTACTTCATCTGGCGGGCGAGCAGTTCGGAGATGTGCTCGACCTTGATGGGAGAATCATTGGCCGTGGCCACGCCGCGTATCTGCATGACGCAGCCGGGGCAGTCGGTCACCACCAGCGATGCGCCGGTGTCTTCGCTGTTCTTCAGCTTCTTCTTGCCGATTTCGGCGGAAAGTTCGGGGAACTTGACGGAGAAGGTGCCGCCGAAGCCGCAGCACATGTCTTCTTCCGTCGCGGGCACGTAGTCGGCGACCATGTTCAGCAGCGCGCGGGGTTCCTCGGTAATGCCCATGTTCCTCATGTGGCAGGGGGAATGGTAGGTCACCTTTTCATTCGACTTGACAAAGTCGTCTGCGCGCAGACCGAGCTTGTTGTAAACGAAGGAGGTGAAGTCCATGACCTTTGAGGAGAAGATGTCGGTGCGGTAGTGGTCGGGGGTGTCCTTGAGCAGGTCGGGATAGGCGTGCTTGAGGTGTCCGGCGCAGGACGCGCACAGGGTGATGATGGCGTCGTACTTGCCGGGCTCGAAGGCGTTTACGTTCTGCGAGCTTACCTGAAGGCTGGTTTCGCGCTGGCCCATCATTTCCAGAGGCAGGCCGCAGCAGGTCTGCTTGAGGGGGAACTCCACATGCACGCCGTGTCTGTTGAGCAGGCGCACGGCGGCCACAAGCTGTTCGGGGTACACGAAGTCCTGCGCGCAGCCGGAGAAGATGGCCACGCGGAATTTGGGCTGCGCGGGATTGTTCACCACGCTCTTGAAGAGCTGGCGGAACGACTTGGGCGCCAGCGCGGGAAGCTGTCGGAAGCTCTGGTCGCCGCCCATGAGCACGGCGGGCAGATGGCGGATGAATTTGCCGCCTTTCACGGTGAGGGGCTTCTGCGAGAACTTGATGAACTTGAGCAGGCTGTGGAAGCGGTCGCGATCCTTCATCACCATGCTCATGACGGACCCGGCGGCGTTGTTGCCTTCGGCCTTCACGAGGCGGGAGCGTATTTCCATGGTGATGCGGGGCAGGTCAATGCCTGCGGAGCAGACGTTCTTGCAGGATTCGCAGCCGATGCAGTTCTGAACCAGCGCGCGGGCTTTGTCCGCGCCGTGATACAGATAGGTGAGGGCGAGGCCCACGGCGCCGATGTACACATAGCCCATCTTATGGCCGCCGATAAGGCGGTACACGGGGCAGACGTTGGCGCACGCGCCGCAGCGTACGCAGCGCAGGATGTCCTTGAAGGCCGGATCCTTGGCGATTTTCTGGCGACCGTTGTCAAGGAAGACGATGTGCATTTCCTTGCGGCCGTCGGGGCCGGTGGCGCATTCGTTGGCGCCGGCGATCCAGGTGACGTAGGAGGTGATGGCCTGCGCGGTGGCGTTTCTGGGCAGCACCTGAAGCACCTTGAGGGCGTCGGCCACGGTGGGAATGAGCTTTTCCAGGCCGGCGAGAACGACATGCACGCGGGGCAGGGTGGTCACCAGGCGAAGGTTGCCTTCGTTGGTCACGGTGCCGATGAGGCCGGATTCTGCCACAGCGAAGTTGGCGCCGGAGATGCCCATGTCGGCTTTGACGTATTCGCCGCGCAGTTCTTTGCGGGCCACCTTCACGAGCTTCTGGATGTCTTCGCGATCCTGCTGCACCTTGGTGACGTCGGTGAACAGATCGGCGACCTGATAGCGGGACAGGTGGATGGCGGGCATGACCATGTGGGAAGGCCCTTCATGGCGCAGCTGAATGATCCATTCGCCGAGGTCGGATTCCACCACGCGACAGCCTTCTTTTTCGAGGGCGTCGTTCAGGTGGATTTCTTCCGCGGTCATCGACTTGGATTTGATGATGTTGTGGCAGTTGTTTTCCTTGGCGATCTTGGCGATGATGCGGTTGGCCTCGGCGCCGGTGGAAGCGAGATGCACATGCACGCCGCGTTTTTCAGCTTCCGCTTTGAACTGGGCGAACAGCTCCATCATGTGCTGAGCGGCGTTGTCCTTGATGTCGGCCACTTCTTTGATGAGTTCGTCCACATCCATGCCTTCGAAGATGCGGGTGCGGTTGGCCTTGTATTCAACGGCGAACTTATCCAGCGTGGCGCGGAGGAACTTGTCGTCCAGCGCTTCCTGAATCTGACCGTGATATTCTTTCATGTTCTTGGCGTCGGCCATGTCTTAGTCCTCCAGCAGCACGATATGAAGTTCGAGGGGGCCGTGCACGCCGAGGGCGCCCACGCGTTCAATATCAGCCGTACGGCTGGGGCCCGTGATGAAAGCGGTATAGGAAGCTCCGCCGCGGTTGACGAGATCGAGCATGATGTCGTTGGCGTCTTCCAGCTTGTTCAGCAGCGTGGACTTGCGGACCAGCATGATGGACACTTCGGCCACCATGGTTCCGAGACGCACTTCTTCGCGGTTGGAGTTGACCACGCACGTCACGGTATCGGCCACGAGCGCGTCGGCCCAGGTGACGCTGGTGTCGAATCCGCCCAGGTAATCGCGCAGACCGGAGCGAAGCAGATGGATGTCGGTACCGGCGCTCTTTTCCTCCAGAACGGCGAACTCTTCGTCGGAAAGGCCGGGAGCCGCGATATAACGGTCAAGAAGGGTAGGAAAGCCGTTTTCGCTGAGCGGGCCGTACTGCTCGCCTTCTTTGGGCAGAAGCATTTCGCAGTGACGTTTTTTTTCGGTTACGTCCACGGCGTACTGCATGGCGTCCGCAAAGTCCTTGGCCTCGTAGAGAGTGACCGGAACCGAGGGAGCCTTGGCTTTCACCACTTCAACAAGTTGATCCTGAGTCATTGTTACTCCTTGGCATTGTTCCGCCTAATGTGCGGTAAAGACGGAAAGAGCGGCTCGGCAGGGGCCGCTCTTCCCGGTACTATCAGTCGGGCAGGGTTTCCGCGTATATTTCAATGGGATGTTTGACCTGCACCTCATCCTTGTTCTGCGACAGCATGTCGGAAAGCTGAAGCATGCAGGCCGGACAGCCCGTAGCCACGGCGGCCGCGCCGGAACGGACGATGTTGTCGCGCTTGCGCTGGCCGATCTCCTTGGACAGATCGTAGTGGAACAGCGTGAAGCTGCCCCCGCAGCCGCAGCAGCGATCGGCTTCCGCCATTTCCACCAGCTCGTAGTCGGGATTCATGCGGATGAGCTTGCGGGGCTGTTCAAAGACGCCGACGCTCTTCTTGAGGTGGCAGGAATCATGGAAGGTCACGCGGGTGACCTTGCCGGCATGACGTTCACCGGGTTCCATCTGATCCACATGCAGCACGTCCACAAGGAAGGCGTTGATGTCCATGACGCGCTCGGCCACGGCCTTGACGGTCTTCTGCTGGTCGGGAGAGAATTCCTGAATGAAGTAGGGCCACCATTCCTTGAGCGTGGCGGTGCAGGAACCGCAGGGCGTGACCACATAGTCGATGCCGCCGCCGACAAGCTCGCGGCCGATGACATCGAGGTTCTTCTGCGTCTCCATGACGAAGCCCTTGCGGTCGCCGGAAGCCAGAGCGGGAATGCCGCAGCAGGTGAGGTCGGAGGGCATGACTATGCCCACGCCGTGATGCTTAAGCACTTTGAGGCAGGCCTCGCCGAGCTGGGTATAATACTTGTCGGCCATGCAGCCGGCAAAGAACAGCACCTTGACGCCGACCTGGCTTTCGGTGTGAAGGCTGCCGTATTTGGCATGGAGCGACTTGGCGGGCAGCTTGGCGATGTGGCGGGAGCCCACGAGCTTGCTGAGAAGCGGCATGTCGTAGGTTTTCGCGCCCTTCTGACGCATGACCAGCCCTTGGAAGGGCGCGGCGGTGCGCATCATGGCGCTGAACAGCTGCGGATGCGTGAGCAGCTCGCGGAAAACAAGCTTCTTTATGGGGTTGAGTCCGCGGTAGTCTACAAGAGCCTGGCGAGCCTCCATGAAGATTTCCATGATGGACACGCCGGAGGGGCAGTTGGCCTGACAAGAGCCGCACAGCAGGCAGCGGTTCAGTTTTTCTTCCACGGCGTCGGGATCTTGGATGATCTTGTGCGCAAGATTATCAAGAAGAGCCAGTTTGCCGCGGGTTACGTCGGCTTCGTTGTGGGTGACGCCAAACACCGGACAGACGGCTTGGCACAGACCGCAGCGCATGCAGTCGGCCAGCTTGTCGTCCAGCTTCATCAGAGTTCTGGCAAGACGGGAGATATCGCTCATGACTACATCCCCGTGATCTTGCAGGCGTTGAAGAGACCTTTGGGGTCGATGGCGCGGCGCATGCGCTGAGAGAAGAGAATGGTGCCCTTGCTGGTTTCCTTTTCCATCCATTTGGCCTTGGCGGTGCCGATGCCGTGCTCGCCGGAAAGCGTGCCGCCCAGCTTGAGGGCGACGTCGAAGATTTCGTCGACGGCGGCTTCCACGCGGGAGAATTCTTCCTTGTCGCGCTTGTCGCACAGAATGGTGGGATGCAGGTTGCCGTCGCCCGCGTGGCCGAAGGTTCCCATGTCGAGCTTGTATTTAGCCGCGATTTCATTGAGATTCTTGATCATGGCAGGAATCTTGGAGCGGGGCACGGTGGCGTCTTCCAGCACGCAGGTGGGACGGGCGCGGGCAAGCGCGGGCAGAGCGTTGCGGCGGGCCGCCCACAGCTTGTTCTTTTCTTCAGCGTCCTTGGGAATGTGGATGCCCGTGGCGTTGCACTTTTTGAGAACCTCTTCCACGATGGCCGCTTCGTCGGCCACCTGACCGGGATGGCCGTCCACTTCAATGAGCAGCATGGCGGCGGCTTCCACGGGCAGACCGATTTTCTGGTCGGCCTCGACATACTTCAGCGTGGCCTGATCGAGCAGTTCCAGCGTGCAGGGAACCACATGGGCGGCGATCATGGCGGCTACGGCGTCGGCGGCGTCCTGCACGTCGGCGAATTCGGCGGTGATGGCGCGGGAGGCGCGGGGCGGCGGAACCAGCTTGAGAATGGCCTTGCTGATGACGCCCATGGTGCCTTCGGAACCGACCATGAGACCGGCCAGATTGAAGCCGGTCACGCATTTTACGGTGCGGGAGCCGGTTTTCACCAGATTGCCTTCGTAATCGTAAAATTCGAGGCCCATGACATAGTCTTTGGTGACGCCGTACTTGAGGCCGCGCAGACCGCCGGCGTTTTCGGCAATGTTGCCGGCCAGCGTGGACACGGACATGGAGCCAGGATCGGGCGGATAGAAGAGGCCCTTCGCTTCCACGGCGGCGGCGAACTGCGCGGTGACCACGCCGGGCTGCACCACGGCGTACAGATCTTCGGTGTTGATTTCGAGGATC
This sequence comes from uncultured Mailhella sp., assembly GCA_944324085.1. Lineage (GTDB taxonomy): Bacteria > Desulfobacterota > Desulfovibrionia > Desulfovibrionales > Desulfovibrionaceae > Mailhella. The sequence continues at coordinate 28,832 of CALUUX010000030.1, forward strand.
TTCTGCAGGCTGTTGGTGAGAATGACCGCGCTGTCCACGGTGTCCGGAACGGTGCCGCCGGACAGGTTGGAGCCCGCGCCGCGCACGGTGATGGCAAGACCCGCCTCATAGCAGAGGCGGACGACTTCGCCTATCTGTTCGGTCTGCGTGGGACGAAGAACCAGCGCCGGTACCTTGGGAGGCAACACGGCGCTGTCGTAGGAGTAACATTGCCTGTCCGCTTCGCTGGTGAACACATTTTCCGCGCCCAGCAGAGCGCTCAGGTCTTTGATGAGATTCGGACTGATCATAACATCCCCTCCCCGAAGGGTTATAAAAGTCAACGGAGTAGACATATTTTTTACAGTACTAAGATAAAGGTAAAACCCCTAGTAAGGCAAGGGGTTTTTGATATTTAAGGCGAATCTTCCGCCTGTCGTTTTTTTCTCAAGGGAGTTGCGGGAAGGTTATGCTATAGCTCATTGATATTATAAAAAAATAAAAAAAGCACAAAGCAAAATTTTTTTATTGTGGGCAAAGTTCCTTGCCGCAAAAATCAGGAATGTGATTTTTTGTGGAGCAAATGGCCTGGAATTTGTGAATCAAGAACGGCCGTCATTGTTGCGTCGCGGCGTGGAATCGTCGGCGCGCGGGGTTACGATTCCGGGGAGACGCTATTGACTGTCTTAAGGAATACGGCTAAATAAGTTCTAATAATAGAAGTTACTTTCTATATTGGAAGAACCTGGGGCAAGGCCCCGGCGGGAAGGTTTTTCCCTGCTTCAAGATTTGGGGCTGACGACCGGCGGAGGAGGGATATAGACCATCGGTCTGGCAGAGTCGAAAGCACATTTATATTTTTGAGGAAAGGAAAGATATGAGTTCGTTGTCACGGGGACTGGAGATCCTGGAGTTTGTCGCTTCCAATCAGGCCAAGGGCGTGGCCTATCCGCAAATCCTGAGTTATACGGGTTTTCCGGCCAGCAGCTGTTTCAGGGTGCTGAAGGAGCTGACGGAGTTAAATTATCTTAACTTTGACGAAGAGACAAGAAAGTACCATGTAAGCATGAAGATGGCGGGCATTGGCGCCAGCGTTACAAGAGAAAACAACATGTCTAAGTTACTGCATCCGTATCTTGAAAAATTACGCGAAGAAAGCAATAAGACATGCAATCTTGGCGTTATGAATAAGGACAGCGGCATGTTTCTGGACGTGCTATACTCGCATAACAATGCTATTAAGCTTCTTTCGCAGGTAGGCGCGCCGTTTCCTCTGCATTGTACGGCTATGGGAAAGGTTCTTCTGGCGCACACCACGCAGATGAAACGTGATAAAATTCTTTCCGGCGAGCTTCGTCCACTGACCGATCGCACCATCACGCAGCGAAGCATCCTTGAAAAACAGCTCGCGCAGGTGCTCATTGACGGGTATGCTTCGGAACACGAGGAGTCGACGCGCGGGATTCACTGTTTTTCTGCGCCGATTTTTGATTATCAGAAGGTGAACGTCGCGGCGGTGAGCATGGCGTGCCCATATTTTGAATTTGAGATTCCCGGCGAGCCGGAGCGGATTATCGCTCTGGTCAAGCGATACGCCGCGGAAATGTCTGAGGCTCTGGGCTATCAGGCGAATTAGCGTGGTTATCGGACGCGGCTGGTTTCACCAGTCGCGTTTCGATTTTTTGAGGGAGCGTGATCCGCGATCGTAAGAATGGCCTTGTGAGACGAGGTCGGGCGAGAACGCGGCGGACGTTTAGTTGAGAGAGGTGAAAGAGCGGCCATGACGTTGTCGCGCTTTCCGCGCGGACGCTGGAGCTGACGATTTTTTTTGCGAGGGGGCCTTTCCTTATTTTAAGGATAGAAGGTCTCATCGGACAGTCCGGCGTCGTCTGTTTTCTGACCGTCGCGCATGGACGGGGCGGAGCGCGGGGGCGTGGGCAAATCAGGCGTGTTTCGTCCTCCGACAGGCGCGGGAGCCCATGCAAAAGGCGTGCCGACAGTTTTTTTTGCAGGGAAAATTTTTTGTCGGAAACGCGGGCGGAAACGGGAAAAGTGGGCTTTTCAAGGGCGTAGAACAAATGTCGCGCAACGCCGGGATAAATTTGTCGATTAAATTTTTCAGTGTAATCAATAAGTAAAACAAACTGCCAAATATGAAAATTAAACTAAAAAAACAAAAATGTTTCGAGATGAAAAACGTCGCGGCGAAAAAAAATATTTCAGGAAAAAAGTTTTCCTTTTCAGCCCGTTGACACTTTTTTTTATAATGTGTAAAGTGTAACTACTTCCAAATATTGAAGTGATTTCTCAATAATAGTACTTATGGAAGCGATTTTAGACGGGTTTGTCTTGAGATTATTCTGGAAATTAGTTCCATATTTGAAATAAAAAGCGACGTTTCGCAAAGGTGACGAGCAATGCAAGAAGAACGTCTTTCCGGTTGGAGTGAAATTTCTCCTCGCGAAGTTCTGGGAAACAGCGCCACGCATCTGGATAAGGAATGGATGCTGCTGACTGCCGGAGATCCTTCCGCCGGCGTGGCCACCATGACCATCAACTGGGGTATGTTCGGCTTTATATGGAACAAGGATGCCGTCTTTGTCAGCGTTCGCAAGTCCCGTCACACTCTTCCTTTCATTGAACGAAACGGTCGATTTTCTCTTGGCGTTTTTTCCGAATCTTACAGAGAGAAACTTCTTTTTTGCGGAAGGAATTCCGGCCGGGACGTGGATAAGATCGGCCATTGCGGATTTTCCACGCTTTTTCACGACGACGTGCCGTTTTTTGCGGAATCCGACGTCGTGCTTTTCTGCCGCGTCATGTACAGCGGCGACATTACGGAAGACAGATTCCTGGACAAAAGCGTTTACGCCGACTGGTACACCCATGGCGCGCACGCTGGCGATATGCATACCTTCTTTATCGCTTCGGTGACCGGAGCGTTGAAAAAAGATCTTCATTAAGCGCAGTCGCGTTTTTCAAGGAGACGCGTTTCGCCTTTAATATTCGGTCTGGTATCTGCCCTTGGTTTGCCCAAAGAGGCAGAGTTTCGGAAATTTTCAACATGAGGAAGAATCATGAAACGTTCCAAACTTCTTTCCGTTATGGCTCTTGGCGCGCTGTTATTTGGACTTTCCGCAAACGACGCCTCTGCTGAGATGACGTTGCAGACAAAGAATCAGACCTACGTTCTCGCCACGCAGGACGTGAATACCGCTGTGTACAGCCGCGTCAGCGCGTTCCTTGAAGTGCTCGGCGGCAAGCTTGGCTCCAACACCATCAACGTGCAGCCCATTTCCACCGGCGGCGCCGCCAGCGCGCTTCTCATCGAAAAGGGCCAGGTCAAGATCGGCACCGGTTCCAATATTCCGGTGAAGAAGCTCGCCGAAGGCACCTACGACAAGAATTTCAAGCCGCTCACCAAGGTGGCCGCGCTTTTCGGCGGTTCTGACATTACCTGGTGCACGGTTATGTTTACCGACGACTTCGTCAAAAAGACCGGCTTCACCACGCTGGAAGAAGTCATCGCCGCCAAGTATCCCGTGCGCATCGTGACCAAGGCCAAGGGTTCCTTCGGCATGGACGGCGCCACCGACATGCTGGACTGCATGGGCGTGACCTGGAAGGACATTGAAAGCTGGGGCGGTTCCCACACCCACATCGCTCCCGCGACCATGGCCGATATGCTGAAGGAAGGACAGGCCGACGTTTCCATGGACGTGGTGTCCATCGGTCAGGCCGCCTTCTCCGAACTGTGCCTGACCTCCACCATGCATGTGGTGCAGCTTTCTGAAAAGACCAGAGCGGCCATGAACAAGAAGGGCTACGCCAACATGACCATGCCCGCCAACAGCTGGAACGGCCAGGACAAGCCTATTGAAACCGTGGTCGGCTGCGAATGTATCCTCGTTTCCAAGGATCTTCCCGAAGATATCGCCTACATCATCACCAAGACCATTTGCGAAAACAAGGAAAAGCTGACCAGCATCGTTCCCGCCATGCGGTACTTCCAGCCTGAAAAGGCCTGGGATCCCCTGTACTGCGGCATCGAACTGCATCCTGGCGCGGCGAAGTACTTCAGAGAAGCCGGATTCATGAAGTAGCATGGATCCCGGGGAATTCCGACCGAAGGACTTTGGATCGGAATTCCCCCTTCTCTCCCTGCCCGGCGGCGTGACGCCGGGAAACATTTCAGAGGATATGTTCATGGCCAATATCGTAGAAGAGCGCATCGTTCCCGTTCTGCTTGGGGTCATCGGTGTCGTATGGTTTGTAGCGCAGATTATGTTTTCGTTCTTTTTCCCCATCAACCCGATGACGTTGGCGCCGATATTCCTTTCGTTCGCCTTCTGCATTGTCTTTTTGATGCATCCCTTCCCCGGTAGCCAGCGTTTTCCGATCCTGCGTATCCTGGATTTTGCCGTCATCCCCGCCTGCATCTGGATGGGTTCCTTGTTCTACTTTGATCAGGAACGCATCATCACCCGCATTCCGTACATCTCCGAAATTCTTCCTTCCGATACCGTGGCGTGCGTGCTCATGATCGTGCTTCTGCTTGAAGCCATGCGCCGCACCATCGGCTGGAACCTGCTGGGATTTGTGCTCGTGGTCATCGCCTATGGCGTGTTCGGCCCCTATTTCCCCGGCGTTCTCCGCTTTGATGGTTTCAACCTCGAGGCCTTTACCGAAATCATGTCGCTGACTTCCAACGGCGTGTACGGCACGGCTCTTTCCACGACGGCCAGCTTCATCTTCTACTTCATTATCTTCGGCGCGCTCTTTGCCGTCTGCGGCGGCGGTCAGGTGCTGATTGACATCGGCATGAAGGTCAGCGACCCGCGTTCCGGCGGTCCCGCCAAAGCCGCCGTTATGTCTTCCGCGCTCATGGGCATGATTTCCGGTTCGGCCGTGGCCAACGTGACCACCACCGGCGTTATGACCATCCCCATGATGAAGAAAGCCGGGTATCAGCCTCATCAGGCCGGCGCCATTGAAGCCGTGGCTTCCACCGGCGGCCAGATCATGCCCCCCATCATGGGCGTCGGCGCGTTCATCATGGCCGAACTGCTGGGCATGAGCTACGGCGAAATCGCCATCTGCGCCATCATTCCCGCGTCGGCGTACTTCATTTCCGTGTTCATGCTCGTGGGACTGCTGGCCAAGCGCAACACGTTTGAACGTCACGGCGCCATGGTTTCGGCCGAGGCTCTCACGTTCAAGGTCGCTCCCATCCTTCCCAGACTGTACCTGCTTATTCCCGCCATCATCCTTATTTTCATGGTGCTTACCGGCAGCTCGCTCCGTCTGGCCGCTGTTTATTCCACCATCGCCGTTCTCGTCATCAACCTGTTCAATCCCAAGCGTCTCGGCCTGCGTGAGCTTTTCTCGGCCTTCATGGACGGTATCCGTCAGAGCGCGTCTCTGACCATTCCCGTGTCGGCCTGCGGCATCATCATCGGCATCGTGGTGCAGTCCGGCCTCGCCAACAAGTTCGCCTCGCTGCTCGCGGTGGTCGGCAACAGCAGCCTGCTGCTCGCGCTGATCATCGCCATGGGCTGCTGCATGATCCTCGGCATGGCCATGCCCACGGTCGCCGCCTACCTCATTTCCGTGACGCTGTTCGCTTCCGCCCTCGTGCGTCTCGGCCTGCCTATCTTCATCGTTCACATGTTCTGCTTCTACTTCGGCGTTATGGCTCAGCTTACGCCTCCGGTGTGCCTGGCTTCCTTTACCGCTGCGGGCATTGCGGACGCGGACTCCTGGAAGACGGGCTGGACGGCCTTTACCTACGCCATTGTGGCCTTCCTTGTGCCTTTCGCCTTTGCCTATGAACCCGCGCTGCTTCTGCAGGGAACGATGATGGCCACGGTCACCTCGACGGTGTCGCTGCTTATCGGCTGCTACGCGCTGGCCATCGCCATTTCCGGTTTCCATACCAAGCCTTTGTCCATGCCCTGGAGAGCCATTGTCCTGGCTTCGGCCATCTGCTGCATCATCCCCGGCGTGATAACCGATATCATCGGGTACGCGACGCTTGCCGCGGTCCTGATCATCAACCGCAACAAGAAGACGCCTTCCGCGCCGTCCGCTCCCGCCGACGCTTCTTCCGAACCCTCAGCCTGATAGCTTCCCGACGCTGTCTTAGATACCAACACTAAGGAGAGAATCATGTCCGAGTCCGATATCAAGGAACTGGTGTATAAGTACGGCCTTGTTCCGGTCGTGGCCGTGGATACCCGCGAACATGCCGTGCCCCTGGCCAAAGCCCTTTGCGACGGAGAACTGGAAATCGCGGAAGTGACCTTCCGCACCGAATGCGCCGCCGACGCCATTGCAGATATGACGGCGGCCTATCCCAACATGCTGGTGGGCGCGGGCACCGTGCTTTCCGTGGAACAGGCCCAGAAGGCGTTGGACGCCGGCGCAAAGTTCATCGTGACTCCCGGCTTTGACGAAAGCATCGTCAAGTTCTGCCAGGAGAAGGGCGTGCTCGTCATTCCCGGCTGCGCCACGCCTTCCGACGTGCAGAAGGCCGTCGCCTGCGGTCTGGACGTGGTCAAGTTCTTCCCCGCGGAAGCGGCGGGCGGTCTGAAGATGATCAATTCGCTGGCCTCGGTGTACAAGGGCGTGCGTTTTCTGCCTACGGGCGGCATCACTCCCGACAAGTTCTCCGAGTACCTGCTCAATCCCAACGTCATCGCCGTGGGCGCCAGCTGCGTGACGCCTCGCGCGCTCGTGGAAGCGGGCGATTTTGAAGCCATCCGCAAGCTGGCCCGCGACGCCATGTTCGCGGTGCTCAACTTCCAGTTCTGCCACATGGGCATCAACTGCTACAGCGACGAGGAAGGATATAAGAACCTTTTCGCTCTGGCGGACATGTTCAACCTCGTGATGGGCGACACTCCCAGCTCCTCCTATGTGGGACGCGAAGTCGAAATCACCAAGATTCCCTTCAAGGTGCGCGGTCCGCACGGCCATCTCGGCTACTACACCGACAATCTTGAACGCGCGGTGTTTTATCTCGAGAAGAAGGGCGTGGAGTTCGATCACGAGCATGTGAAGCCGTACAAGGGCAAAATGTACGTGATCTACCTCAAGGAACAGATCGCCGGCTTTGCCGTTCACATCGAAGAGCGCAACGATCACAATCCGCCCGCCTGGGAACATCGCGACGTCATCAAGGCCCGCATAGGCTGGAAGGACTAGGGCATGGCCATAGAACTTATTCCCCATACCGGACGTCTCAACGAAGACGTGCCCCTCGATTTCGGAGAGGCTCCCGTCATCACGCCGCGGATGTATCAGGATCGCATCGAGGCCCTTCTCGACGCGGGGCGCGAGTTCACCCATCTGGTCATTTATGCGGACAGGGAACATTTCTCCAATCTGGAATACCTGACCGGGTACGATCCTCGTTTTGAGGAATGTTTCCTCATTCTCCGCAAGGGGGAAACGCCCACGCTGGTTCTCGGCAACGAGGGCATGGGACAGTCCCTTTGCGTCACCGTGCCGGTGCGCCGCGTCCTTTGTCAGATGCTCAGCCCTCTGGGGCAGGCGCGGGGAAACAGTCAGTCTCCGGCGGGCGTGTTCCGGAGCGCGGGCATAGACGAACATGCCCATGTGGGGCTCCTCGGATGGAAGAGCTTCTGCGCCAAGGAAACGCCCGCCTGGGAACATACCTTTGAAGTGCCGTCCTTCCTTGTGGATGCGTTGCGCGAGGTGTGTCCGGACGTGCGAAACGCCAACGGTCTGCTGATGGACAATCAGACCGGCCTGCGCATGACGCACGGCGCGGAAGAACTTGTTCTTTCCGAGCTGGCTTCCACCAAGGCCAGCCGCAAGACCTGGGATTTCATCCGCGGACTGCGTCCCGGTCTGACGGAACTGGAAGCCTCGCAGGCTTTCAACATAGACGGCGAACCCTGTCCGACGCATCCGAATATATGCTTCAAGGGCAGGGGCATTCTCAGCCCCGATCCCTGGACTCGTCTGGAATACGGCAAGGACATCGCCTTCGGCATGGGCTACCGCTGCGCGCAGATACATCGCGTGGGCGTGTACGCCCGCGACCGGGAGGAATTCGATCGTCATTTCCCCGGAGCCTTTGAAGGGCTCTATAAAAAGTATTTTCAGGCGGTGTGCGTCTGGTACGAATCCGTCGCCATAGGGGCGACGGGCGGGGAAGTTTGGCAGGCCGTGCGCGACTCCATAGGATGTTCCTATGAGGAGTTCGGCATAGGGCTCAACCCTGGTCACGTCATTCATACCGAGGAGTGGACCAATTCTCCCTTCTCGGAAGGGGACGGCACGGTGTTGCGCTCGGGCATGATGCTCCAGTGTGACTTTACGGCCCGCCAGAGTCGTTTCAACAATCTGGGCGTGCATATCGAAGACGGCGTGATCCTGGCCGACAAGGCCATGAGAGACCGCATCCAGACCATGGCTCCTCTGTGCATGAAGAGAATGCTGGAACGTCAGAGATTCATGCGCGAGACCTTGGGCATACGGCTGCGCGACGAAGTGCTGCCCACATCCGATCTGGCCGGACTTCTGTTCCCCTTCCTGGCGAGCGTGGACTGCGTGTTCGCCCAGAAGGGAAATTGAGGCGCCCGGTTCGGGAAACGTCAGGAAAGAGCCCGTCACGCGTTTACCGGCGTCGCGGTTCCGCGCGATAACGGAGCGGGCCGCGCGCCGGTCGCTGACGGCTAGGAAAACGTTCATCTGTTCCACCTTGTGAAGGATTTTTATAACAACTCGCTTGGAGCGACTTTTGGAGGAAACGATCATGGCTACCAGAAAGATTCTTGTTCCCTATCCGGTTCTCAAGGACGGCCTCGCCGAACTTTACGCCCGCGGATACGAGGTGTTCTACCCTGAGGACTACTATCCCAAGAGACAGGACATTCTGGATATTCTTCCGAAGTATGACGCGCTTATTTCCTGCGGTTTCCAGGCCAACGCCGAAGCCGTGGCCCGCATGGACAACGTGAAGATCATGAGCACCTACGGCGTGGGTTACGACAACGTGGCGCTCAAAGAAATGACGGAACGCGGCATTCTCGTCTGCAATCTGCCCGACGTCGTGACCGAATCCACGGCTGAATTCGGCATGGGACTCATGCTTGCGGTCATGCGTCGCATTTCCGTGACCGACCAGAAGCTCCGCATTCTGCCTGAACTTCGCTGGGGCCCCATCGCCAATCTCGGCCACGGCCTCAACGGCAAGCGTCTCGGCATTCTCGGCATGGGCCGCATCGGTAAGGCTGTGGCCCGTCGCGCCAAGGCCTTCCTCATGGACGTGACCTATCATAACCGCCATCAGCTTCCCGCGGAAGTGGAAGCCGAATACAGCGCCACTTACGTGCCGACCGCGGAACAGCTCTTCCGCGAATCCGACGTTGTCATCATCAACCTTCCGCTTACGGATTCCACCCGTCAGAGCATCGGCATGGAACAGTTCGAAATGATGAAGCGCACGGCGTATTTCATCAACGTGGGCCGCGGCCCCATCGTGCGCGAGAAGGAACTCATTGAAGCTCTGGAAAAGGGCGTTATTGCCGGTGCCGGACTGGACGTGTTCGAACATGAACCGAACATTCCCGCCGCGTTGAGAGGTATGCCCAACGTGGTGCTCGGCGCGCACATGGCCACCGCTACCTACGAGACCCGTTCGGAAATGGTGCGCCTGGCCTGCAAGAACATCATTGATTATCTGGAATACGGTCAGCATCCCAACCTGGTGAACCCTGAGGTTCTGGCCAACAAGCGTCCCCTGTAGTCTGTGAGTCCCCGGCCGCTCGTTGAGAGCGGCCGGGGCGGACAACCGTCATGGATTGGTCACTGATTCCCCTGATTTTTATTCCTACCGTGCTGGGAGGCGCGTTTCAGACGCTGACCGGATTTGGTTCCGGCATATTGCTGATGATGGTGCTGCCGTTGTTCATCCCGCTGCTTCAGGCTTCCGCCATCTCCACGGTTACGGGACTTTGTCTGACGTTCTCTCTCGGCATGTCGTTACGCAAGCATGCGTATTATCGGGGAATGGTATTCCCTCTGGTGATATTCCTGTGCTGTTCCGCGACGGCCATTCATATCGGTCCGTCAGTCAACACGCGCCTGCTGAGCGTCTTGTTCGGTCTTTTTCTCATCGGTCTTGCCGTGTGGTTTCATTGCATTGAGAAAACTCACGGAGCCAGAAAGTTCGGCAAGGCGGCCACGGTGGCCTTTGCCGCTCTTTCCGGAGTGACCAGCGGTTGGTTCGGTCTCAGCGGGCCTCCCATGGCCGTGTATTTCATGACTCAGCTCGGTGATGACAAAATGCGTTACATCGCGACGACGCAGATATTTTTTTTCATCATCGGAGCGTTCAATACGGGAGTCCGCATTTTTGAAGGCATTCTTACCTGGCATCTGCTTTCTCTCGCCGTATGGGGCGTCCTGGGCATGTGGCTGGGCAAAACCCTGGGACTGAAACTTCTGTCCCGCATCGACGCCGGAAAAATGCGTTCTCTGATCCATGCAGGACTGGCTGTCACCGGTCTGTTTACCGTGCTGAAGAACATTATTTTTTAAAGGCATGACGTGCTCTTCGGGGAACGTCGACATCGACAAGAATCTGTTTTGCAAGAACAGGAGGAAACCATGCCTCGTTTTATCAGAGCGTATGATAACCATAACGAACCGCTCATCAACGCCAACGACGACTTTCTGCCCCGCACGTATTTCAACATCGTGCGCCTGAAGAAGGGTGAAACGCAGTATACCTGCGTGCCCGGCTATGAAACCTGCTGGGTGCTGACCCACGGCCGTTGCGACATCGACGTGGACGGCAAGGTCTTCGAGAACGTCGGCAATCGCGACAGCATCTGGGAAAACCAGCGCGCCGATTCCGTGTACGCTCCCGCCGGAGCGAAGATCAACGTGACCTGCGTGTCGGACGACGTGGTGATTTTTGTGGCCGGCGGTCGTTGCGAAGAATACCATGAACCCTATCGCATCAAGCCCGAAGATGTGAAGCCCGTGGAAGTCGGCTCCGTGAAGACCCATTCCCGTCGCGTGATCAATCATATTCTCGGCGCCAAGGACGAAGGTCGTACCGGCAATCTGCTGGTGAGCGAGCTCTACGCCGATCCCGGCTGCTGGGCCGGCTATCCGCCTCACAAGCACGGCAACGACATTCCTTCGGCCGAGGGCGTGTGGAAGGAAACCGGCTTTGAGGAAGTGTATCACTTCCACTACAATCCTGAAAACGGCTTCGGCGCGCAGTTCGACTACACTCCCGGCGACGAAGTGTCTCCTCATGTGTGGCACATGCGTTCCGGCGACACTTTCCTTATTTCCAAAGGCTATCATCCCGGCGTGACGTCTCCCGGCCATGCCGCGTACATCTTCACCATTCTTGTGGGTCATACCCAGCATTCTCTCGTGCAGAATTTCGAACCGCAGTACGCCTATCTCAGCAAGCAGCTGCCCGGCGTGCAGGACATGGTGGCGCTGTTCACCGGCGACAAGAAGTAAGGGGACAAGAGCATGAAGATCATCATTTCCGACTGCGATCACGTTAATCTGAACGAAGAGACCGCGGTTTTCGAAGCCGCCGGCCTTTCCTTCGAACTGAAGCAGTGCCATACCGAGGACGATCTCATCCGCGAATGCAAGGGCGGGGAAATCTTCATCAATCAGTACGCGCCGTTCACCCGCCGCGTGCTGGAAGCCCTGCGTCCTGAAATCAAGCAGATCGTGCGTTACGGCGTGGGCGTGAACAACATCGACATCGCCGCGGCCACCGAGCTCGGCGTGCAGGTGTGCAACGTGCCGGATTACGGCATGAACGAAGTGGCGGATCAGGCTCTGGCTCTGACTCTGGATCTGGCCCGCAAGGTGTCCTTCATGAACGCCGGCGTGCGCAAGGGCCGTTGGAACTATGAGGATTCCATTCCGCTGTTCCGTCTTTCCGAGCAGACGCTGGGCGTGGCCGGTCTTGGCCGCAACGGCCGCAACTTTGCCAACAAGGCCCGCGCGCTTTTCGGCAAGGTGATCGGCTATGATCCGTATTACACTCCCAACGCCGCGGACGGCACGGACTATATCGAGCCCGTGGATCTGGACACGCTGCTGCGCACTTCCGACTTCGTGGTGCTGCACATGCCGCTGACGGCGCAGACGCGCAATATCGTGAACGCCGAAGCTCTGGCCAAGATGAAGCCCACCGCGTACCTCGTGAACACGTCTCGCGGCGGTCTCATTGACGAAGCGGCTCTGGACAAGGCCCTTGCCGACGGCGTTATCGCCGGCGCGGCTCTGGACGTGACGGAAAAGGAACCCATTGATTCCAATTCTCCGCTGCTGCGTTATGACAACTTCATCTGCACTCCGCACATGGCGTGGTATTCCGAACAGGCCGCTTCCGAGCTGAAGCGCAAAGTGGCGGAAGAAGCTGTGCGTTTTGCTCGTGGAGAAGCGTTGCGCAGTCCCGTGAACAAGATTTAGATCCCATGACCCGGGTCGGCCGTCAGGCCGACCCGTCCAGAGCGGAGTATGAGCATGAATCTGTTTGATCTTACCGGCAAGAAGGCCATCGTTACCGGCGGCACTCGCGGCCTCGGCCATGGCATGGCCGAAGGGCTCATGGAAGCCGGGGCGGAAGTCGTCATCGTGGGCACTTCCGACAAATGTTTTTCGGTGGCGGAGAGTTTTCGCGAGAGAGGGTTCCGCTGCCACGGCGTGAAGGCCGATTTCCACAGCCGTGACGAGGTGTACCGGGCTTTCCGGGAATGCGTGGAAAAATTGGGCGGCGTTTTGGATATTCTTGTGACCGCGCACGGCATTCAGCGGCGTCACAGCGCGGAAGAGTTCCCCGTGAGCGAGTGGGATGAAGTGCTGAACGTGAATCTTGATTCCGTGTTCGTGCTCTGCCAGGAAGCGGGCAAGATGATGCTCAGCGCCGGCCACGGCAAGATCATCAATGTGGCGTCCATGCTTTCTTTCTTCGGCGGCCAGACCGTCCCCGCCTACGCGGCGTCCAAGGGCGGCGTCGCCCAGCTCACCAAGGCTCTTTCCAACGACTGGATGAAGCGCGGCGTCAATGTCAACGCCATCGCTCCCGGCTACATGGACACGGACATGAACGTGGCCCTGACCGATAAGAACAATCCCCGCTGTCAGCAGATCGTGGACCGCATTCCCGCCGGCCGCTGGGGCACGCCCGACGACATGAAGGGAACCGTTATTTTTCTGGCCTCTGCCGCCAGCGATTATCTGGGCGGCACCGTGATTCCCGTGGACGGCGGCTATCTGGTGAAATGAGAGGTTGACCATGTCCCATTCCAGACCATGGAACGTCGCCGTCATCGGCGAATGTATGATAGAGCTTCATAAGGAAGGCAATCGTCTTGTGCAGACGTTCGGCGGCGACACGCTGAACACGGCGGCCTATCTGTCGCGGATATGCGGCAAGGACGTCCATGTGGAGTACGTTTCCGCCGTGGGAGCTTCGGATACGTTCAGTCGTGAAATGCTGGATTTCTGGCATGCATGCGGCGTGAACTCCACGCTTTCCCAGCGTATTCCCGGCAAGCTGCCCGGTCTGTACGCCATTGACGTGGACGCTTCCGGTGAGCGCCATTTCCAGTACTGGCGCAGCGAGGCCGCGGTGCGGGGCTGCTTTGAAACCCCCGAGGCGCAAGACGTGCTGGACGGACTGGCGCGTTTCGACGCCATCCACCTGAGCGGCATCAGTCTTGCCGTGCTGTATCCGGAGAGCCGGGAACGACTGCTCGCCGCCATGGAGCGGCTGGCGGCGCAGGGCGTGAAAATTTCTTTCGATTTCAATTTCCGTCCCCATCTGTGGGGACGGGAACCGGAAAAGAACGCCGCGCCGCATTACCGTCGTCTGGCCCGCGTGTGCCGCTGGGTGTTCCTCTCTCCGGAGGAATTGCGCGCCGCCGGTTTTGCCGAGGGCGGGTATGACGATCCGGCGTTCCGGGCCGCGCTGGCGGAGCTCGGCGCCGAGGAAGTGATTATCAAAAACGGCGGCAAGCCCTGCCTCATTCTGAATAACAGAACGGGCAGTTCCAGCGTGGTGCCGCTGGGCCGCATGCTGGAACCCAAGGACACCACGGCCGCCGGGGATTCTTTCACTGCCGGTTACCTGGCGGCTGCCCGTTACGGACTGTCCGCCGAAGAGGCCGTGAACCGGGCGCACAAGCTGGCGTCCGCGGTCATCATGTATCCCGGAGCCATCATTCCGGCGGAAGCCACGCCGCATGTGTTTGCCGACTGTCAGAGCGCCTGATTGCCGATAAAGGAACCTCTCTTTCGGAGAGAAAACGCTGAAAGGACTTTTCCATGAGTGCTGAAAACTGTCCCTACTGCCACGGCGGTCCCGCCTTGGCGGATTTTGCCATCAAGATCTGTGATCTTTCGGAATATTCTTCGCTGTATCTGTTCAAGGAACAGAGCCATCCTGGCCGCATGGTGGTCGCCTATCGCGGTCACGTCAGCGAAATCGTGGACATCACGCCTGAGCAGCTTCAGGGTTACATGGCCGACGTGGCCCGCATCGCCCGTCTGATCCACAAGATGTTCCATCCGCAGAAGGTGAATTACGGAGCCTTCGGCGATTTGAACCCGCATCTGCATTTCCATCTGGTGCCCAAGTATGAAGGTCAGTTCGAATGGGGCGGCACGTTCCAGATGAACCCCCGCGCCGTCATGCTTTCCGACAAGGAATACGATGAGCTGATCGAACGCATCAAACGCGAGCTGCCCAGCGTGTAGCGGCGGCGAGGAGCATGATCATGGCAAAGAAGATAGAACGCTTCGGACTTCCGGCCCCTGGAGCCACGCCTGCGGCCAAGGCCGTCAAGGCCGACGGCTGGCTGTACGTTTCCGGCATGGTGCCCAAGGACAAGCAGGGCGACATCGTGTACGGCACCATCAAGACGCAGGGCCGTCAGGCTCTCGACAATCTGATGGATACGCTGCGTCTGGCCGGCTACGAGCCGAAAGACGTGGTCCGCGTTACGGTGTATCTGGATGACGCGCGCGATTTTGCCGCGTTCAATGCCGTCTATCGGGAGTATTTTTCCACGGAAGACGCTCCCGCCCGCGTGTGCATTCTTGCCAGCAAGCCCACGGACATCAAGGTGGAGCTGGACTGCATCGCCTGGAAAGCCGAATAGAACGTTTTAAGTCCTCCTGCGGGGAGCCGGCGAAGCGAAACGGAGCGACCGTATCGCCGCCGGCTTCTTTTTGGACTGTCGTTTGAGAAGAATTCGTCCGCAAAAAAGACGGTCGGACGTCCATGGAGCGTCTGACCGTCTTTTTTGCGCGTCATGCGCGTCGTGAGATATGAACCGGTCGGAAAACGGCGGGATGCTCAGCCCTCCATCAATTGCGACGCATGGCGCGGCCGCGTTTAGAAAGAGGCGGGGAAGAGTTTGGGATCGGCGGCCTTGAAGTGTTCATTCAGCAGTTTTTTGCCGGAGTCCGTGCCGGATCCGAGGATGGACACCACGCTGCCGACTTTGCCGTTGGAGCTGAAATAGCTGACGCCCTTGGCCTGGCCCTGAGAGAATTCGGCCACATAGGAATCGCCGGAAGCCACCGGATCGGAGGTGGTGAAGCCGCCTTTTTTCATGTTGGCGAGCGTTTGTTCGGCGAGTTCCTTGGCGGGGAAGGCCGCCGGCGTGACGGCGACGCTTACCGCGGTTTTATCGTTGGCGTTCTGCACGATGGCGACGACGGCTCCCTTGTTGGACTGCGTGGGTTGCGGCTGCGTCCAGCCGTCAGGAAGGTTCAGCGTGAAGTATTCGGTTCTGACTTCCGCGGCAAGAGCGACGGAGCCGAAGACGAGAACGCTGATCAGCGCGACGGACAGCGCGGTCAGAATTTTTTTCATGGCATTCTCCTTGATTTTTCCGTGGGGGGTCGCATCGGCAAGAGAGGAAACGCTCCGGGGACGCAGGAAAAAATCTATGAAAACCATGACGGCGTTTTGCAGGGAAGTCAATATGGCCGCGACTGTCGGCGTCACATCGTGTCATAGACGATGACGTGCGCGTCGCGCTGGCGGTTCAACCGTTATCAAGTTCCATGACGACGTTTAGCAGCAGTTCTACGGACGGCAGAAGCGCGTTTTCATGAAAATCGAAACTTGGGGAGTGATGTCCCGCGGCAAGCTCGCTGCCCAGCATGAGATAGGCGGCGTCTCCCCCCTGTCGCTGCACGGCGGCCATGTGCACGCAGGCGTCGTCGCTGCCGAATCCGGGCGCGTCGTCGCGGATGCGGTCTTTGAAAAACCAGGGCGTTTCGTCCGCAACCTTCCTCACGACGCGGATCATGGAATCGTCGCTGTCCGCGTTGTCGGAGCCGCCCATAAGTCGAATGAGGCTGCGCTGCCCGTACATGGCGGCCGTGTGTTCGATGATGGATCGGCAATGTTCGAACATGTAGTCGTTGACGGCCGTGGTGGAGCCGCGGGTTTCGCAAACCATACGCGCGTGATCGGGAATGATGTTGCGTCCGCTTCCGGCTTCGAGCATGCCCACGGTAATGCGCGAGTCGCCCTGACCGTGGCGGGGAAGCGCGTGCATGTTGAGGGCCGCGCTTGCCGCGGCGAGAAGCGAGTTGGCGCCCTTTTCCGGTTCAGCGCCGGCGTGGGCGGCTTTGCCAAAGAATTCCACGTCGAACTTCGTGGTGGCGAGAAAACCGCGCGCGCCGCACACAAGGGCATGATCCTCGTTCGCCCACATGCCGATATGCGCGGCCAGAACATGCCTTGCGCCGTTGAGCCATCCCGCGGCGGCCATGGCTCGCGCGCCCCGGCATCCTTCCTCGCCGGGTTGGAAAAGCAGACGGACGCCGCGGGTCAGCCGATCGCGTCGTTTCGTCAGTTCCAAGGCGAGGCCTAGTCCGATGGCGATGTGTCCGTCGTGTCCGCAGGCATGACTGACGCCGTCATGAAGCGAGGCAAAGCCTTCGCGCGCGGGACGGTGCTCCGAATCGGTGGACTCCTGAACGTTGACGGCGTCGATGTCGAATCGCAGGACGGTATGAACCGGAAGATCGGGGCGGATGTCCACGACAAGTCCCGTGACGCCGTTCATGCGTTGCAGCCAGAGCGGAGAAGCCCCTTCGTTTCGAGCCCGCGCTTCCGCCGCGCGCAGCTTGTCGGAGTCGGGAACGCCCATGCGGGCTTCGGGCGAGGAGACGCTGTCTCCCACGACGGGAGAAAGGCCGAACGACGTCAGCTCTTCCGCGATGCGGGCCGTGGTCCAGAATTCCGCCATGCCGCTTTCGGCGTGTCGGTGAAACGTTCTGCGAAATTGCGTCAGTTGTTCCTGCGTGATGGAAAGAGAATCGTCATGCATGGCAAAGGATACGGGAAAGGGGAAGGAACGAGGTTCCCTCCCCTGACGGTTTTGGCATCGACGCGGCCGCCGGGATCAGATTCTCAGGCTGTCGCGGATATCGGTGAGACGGTTGCGGGCAAAGAGCAGGTAGGAAATGATGAGTTCTCCGGAATTGAACGACGAGGTGATGTACATGGGATTGTAATCGCAGATGAGATCCATGTAACGCATGGCCTCGGCCATGTTCTGTTCGTTGTTCTTGCTGCCGATTTCCGGATAGAGTTCATACATGGCCTTGAGGTAGTCGCGCACCACGAGTATGACGCCCTGCGCTTCATAAATGCGGTTGTCCAGCGTGTAGAAGGGCAGGTCCTGACTGTCGTTGAGCAGGCCGAGCGCGTAGCCGAACACCGTTTCTCCCAGAATGAGGTTGAAGGCGGAATAGAGATCGTCGGTGCGGCAGTTGTACACGGCCTTGCCCGCGAGAAGATCCTTCTTGTACTGCTCCGTCATGGACAACGCTTTTTTGAACGAGCCTTCCGCCGAAGGAATGAACAGCATGCCCCAGCGTTGCGGGCTGATGGCGAAGTAGTTGAGACGGGCGTTGTACAGCAGATCATTTTCGCGGTCGTTGTTGCCCAGCTTTGCGATGACCGTGGAATAGTGGTCAAAGAGCATTTTGGTGGCCACATAGGTGCCGAACTGGCGATAGGCGCGGTTGTCCATGATCCAGCGGTTGAACAGAATGTCGTTGGCCGTCCAGCCGAAGGTGGAGCCGAGTTCCGCGTCCATGCGATGGGTCAGCGCGGAGAGCAGCGCCGCTCCTTTTTCCTGTTCCGTCATGTTGTCCTTCGTTTCCGCCTGATAGGCGGGGAAGGTGACGGGATCAATAAGCGTGTAGAGCTTCTGCGACCCCCACACCACAAACAGTATGCCCACAAACAGCAGAACCTGAATGCCGAGCGTTTTGGCTACGATAATGAAATGCCGCTTTTCGGGGTGAATCATGCGAGTCTCCTGAAGAGTGGTTTTTGTTCGGAATTCTGACGGGGAGAACGTCATGTTCCTTTATGGAAATAATCACGTTCCCGCGTCAGTCCAGAGTCGCGGATTTCAGCGAAACGGGAAATCCTCGTCCAGCGGGGAACGGATCAGAACACCCGGCAGCCGTCTTCGGTGATGACGGCCATGTATTCCCAGCGCGCGCCGCCCCATCCGGGAAAGTAGAGGCCCGGTTCAATGGTGACCACCATGCCCGGCTGAAGAGGACGGACGCTGGTGGGGCTCAGTCGCGGTCCTTCATGGGTTTCCAGTCCCACGCCGTGTCCCAGAGAATGGGTGAAATATTCGGCCATGCCGCAGGAGGAGAAATAGTCCACGGCGATCTGATGAACTTCCTTGCCCGTAACGCCGGGGCGCAAAGCGGCGATGGCGCGACGTTGCGCTTCCTGCACGCGTTCCAGCATTTCCGTGAAGCGGGGGGAAGGCTTGTCGCCGATCCAGTAGGTGCGGGTCTGATCGGAGCAGTAGCGGTTCAAACGGCAGCCCTCGTCCACCAGAACCATGCAGTTGTCCGTGAACGCGGAGGGCGTTTCCGGCGCGTAATGGGGCAGAGCGGCGTTGGCGTTCATGGCCACGATGGACGGAAAGCTGAGTTCCGACGCGCCGTGTTCGCGGTAGTATTTTTCGATGGCCCAGGCGACGCCGGCCTCGTTTTGTCCCGGCACGAGCGCGGAAGGCAGCCATTCCAGCATAGTATGGTTGAGCGACACGGATTCGGCAATGAGACGTATTTCCTCTTCGTCCTTGACTTCGCGCAGCTTTTCCACCAGACCGTCGGCGGCCTTGAGGGTAAGTCCCGGCTCCAGACGCCGCACATAGGCCCACGCCAGATGTTCGGCTTCCATGCCGATAGCGCCCACGCCGCACAGTTTTTTGAGCAAACCGTTGAGGGCCTCGGAGGATGAGCCTCGATAGATGAACACGCGGTCTCTGTCCCAGAGCTGCGCCGCGGCTTCCTCGTAGCGGGAATCGGTGCACAGCCAGTCTTTGCCGTCCTTCATGACGATGAGACACCCGGAACTTTCGTTGCACTGGCAATCGTGCAGTTCAAAACCGGAAAGATAGAAACGGTTGGCCGGCTGACTGACGATCAGCGCGTCGAGCCCTTCCTCACGCATGAGGCGACGCAGGTTTTCCCGACGAGCCTCAAAAGTTTCCTTGTTCATGTCATCCTCGTATGTCGCGCCGTTCCGGCGCGGAAAAAAAGGAGCGCGCTCCGTCGTTGTCGTTTGAACGCAGGTCTTGTCCCATGCCCGGAAGCGTAGAACGAATCCTGTTCCTTTCCGGGAAGATAAGGCTTTTTTCCATAAAAGCCAATGCGTCCTGAGCGTCGGAGGGAAAGGGAGCGGATGTCGGAAAGGCATCTTTTTCTGATCCGTGCCGGTCATGGGAGGATGGGAGCGGCGTCCGGTCGTCGCGCGGCTCTGTCGTTCGTCATGGCGTCAGAGGGGACCGCCGTTCGGGGATGCGGAAAACGTTTGGGAAAACGGCGCATGACCTGGTCACGCGCTGGGCTTTCGCGTTCCGTTCATGACGGCGGCACCTTGCGCGACGGACGCGTTTTGAGCGGTTGACGCCTAAAAAAGAAAAACGAAACGCGGAAGTCGCTTCGTCTGCGGGAAAGCGGCGTTGATGGTTGAAACGAAGGGGAGAGAGAACGTTGTTCTCTCTCCCCTTCTGAGTTTATCGGTTATTCCGGAAAGACAGTCGTCGTTCCGAAGCGCGTTTCTGAAGTTACTTTTCGGCCTTTGCCTTCATCACCATGGCCTTGAAATCGGAGAAGAAGGTGCGGCTGTCCGTGGGGCCGGCGGCGGCTTCGGGATGATGCTGCACGGTCATGATGGGCTTTGTGGGATGGCGGAAGCCTTCCAGCGTGCCGTCATTGAGGTTCACGTACACCTTTTCCACGCCTGCGGGCGGAATCACGCAGAATCCGTGGTTCTGGGACGAGATTTCGATGCGACCGGTGAGCAGGTTTTTCACCGGATGGTTCACGCCGTGATGACCGAATTTCAGCTTGGTGGTGGTGCCGCCGAGCGCGTGGCCGAGAAGCTGGTGACCGAGGCAGATGGCGCCGATGGGGAAGATTTCCGCCATCTTGGCGATTTCCGCTATTTCCGCCTTGAGGGTGGCGGGGTCGCCGGGACCGTTGGAAAGGAACACGCCGTCGGGATTTGCGGCCTTGACCTGTTCGCAGGTGAAGGACGGGGGAACGACGAGCAGTTCCATGTCCTGCGCGCTGAGCAGGCGCAGAATGTTCCACTTTATGCCGAAGTCGTACACCACCACGCGGAGAGTCTTGCCCGAAGGCCAGTCATAGGAGCCGTCGGCGTTCAGCGCGACGGGCGCGGGACGTCCCGCCTTTTCGTCCCAGCGGTAGGGCTTCTTGGGAGCCACGCGGGTGACGAGGTTCTGACCTTCCATGGAAGGCAGTTCCCGCGCCTTTTTCGCGAGCTCTCCGGCGTCGAGAATGCTGGTGGAAATGCAGCCGCGCATGGCGCCGTTCTTGCGCAGATGCAGCGTGAGGGCGCGGGTGTCTATGCCTTCGACGCCCGGCACGTTGTGACGGATGAGGAAGTCGGGCAGGCTTTCCGTGGCGCGCCAGTTGGAAGGCTCTTTGCAGCATTCCTTGACGATGAGCGCCGACATGTGGATCTTTTCGGATTCCATGTCGTCGGGGTTGATGCCGTAGTTGCCGATGAGCGGATAGGTGAGGCACACCATCTGCCCCGCGTAGGAGGGATCGGTGAGCAGTTCCTGATAGCCGGCCATGGCGGTATTGAAAATGACTTCGCCGCCGGTCAGTTCAATGGG
Organism: uncultured Mailhella sp.; assembly: GCA_944324085.1. Taxonomy (GTDB): domain Bacteria; phylum Desulfobacterota; class Desulfovibrionia; order Desulfovibrionales; family Desulfovibrionaceae; genus Mailhella. The sequence goes on from CALUUX010000030.1 coordinate 50,041, forward strand.
ACCGGTGAAGGATTCCCCTTCAAGAACGAAGCCGTCTTCGAGGGCGAGCAGAGCTTTCATGCGCGTTCTCCTTTGGGCGATCCGGCATAGTAGTCCTGGAGGCATTCCACGTGGAGGGCCTCGTTCTGCTGATGCTGGATGGCGCGGGCAAT